>NZ_QPGN01000011.1:0-100451 GCF_003335205.1 Brachybacterium sp. JB7
CCCGGCCAGCAGGGCGCGGGCGGTCCAGGCCGCGAGCTCCTCCGCCTCGGGCGGCGTGCCCGCGCGGGCATAGCCGGCCAGCAGCGCAGCTCCCAGCTCCGGGGTGTCCGCGCTCAGGCACGCCGCCAGCCAGCTTCCGAGGTCGGCGCCGAGCGGCCCGTGGCCGGAGCGGTCCAGGTCGATGACGCGGATCTGCGGGAGGGAACCCGTGTCCTGGAGGTCCAGGAGCACCTGGTCGGGGCTGAGGTCGCCGTGGATCAGCCCGGTGCGGGGGTGTTCGGGCAGCCGGTCCCGCAGCAGCCGCCCGAGACGGTGCACGGCAGGCGCCTGCTCGGGGAGCAGGGCCGCGATCTCCGGCAGGGTCGCGGGGATCCGCTCGCCGAGGCGTGCCTCAGGCAGCTCGTCGGCCGCGACCGCGGCGTCATGCAGCTGCGACAGCGCCGCACCGGCAGCCTCGGCGGCGCGAAGAGCCCGCCGATGCTGGGCATGGTGCGCCAGATCGCCCGTCCCCCAGTGCTCACTGACCAGCACGGATGAGCGTCGACGCCATGGCCGCTGCGCGATGGTGGGCACGCCCAGCGCGGTCCAGCAGCGGGTGACGTACAGCAGGTCGTCCAGAGGGCGGGTGGCGATGCGCACGACCTGCCCCGTCTGCGGGAGATGCAGCACCAGGTGGCGGGCGGGGTTGTAGCTGAGGACCCGCGGCGTCTGCCGGAGCGAGCGCAGCACGCGGTGCACCAGCCGTCCCAGCCGAGGGTCCGCCTCGAGACCGCCGCTGAGCAGGAACGGTCCCTCGGCGGGGCCGGTGTGCTCGTGCACCTCGGCCCCGGAGCGGGCGGCGCGACGCAGCACGCCGTCCCGCTTGTGCGGGGAGGCGATCAGGAGAGTCCAGCCGATGCCCTCGGGCGACGGCCCGCGCGCGGCGTCGGCCTCGTCAGCGGCGTCGGCCCCGCCAGCGGCTCCGGCTCTGGCATCGGCATCAGCGGCGGCGGCGGCGACCTGACAGTGTGCGACCAGCGCGCTCGCGCCGGGCTTGAGGCGGCCCCTGAGGAGCGAGAGGTCCTCCCCGTGCAGCGCGGAGAGCGCACCGGGCTCCAGGATCTGCTCGACACCGGGCAGATCGGCGTGCGCGGCGAGACGGGCGGTGCTCATGAGCGTGCCTCCTTCGGAAAGGCCGGGGCCTCCAAATGCCAGGCGTCCAGTTCCGCGTCGGACCAGGCGTCCGCCGCTGTGTCGTGCCCGATGTCGCCCGCATCGTCGTGCCGGGTGTCCGCCGCCGCGTCGTCGGGGGCATCCTCGTCGGCCCGCTGCTCGAGCATCCAGCGCGCGTACCGTGAGTTCGGATCGGCGGCGAGGGCACGGGGGCTGCCGTCCTCGAGGATGGCGCCGTCCTCGAGCCACAGCACGCGATCCAGGCCCTCGACCGCCGCGACGTCGTGAGTGATCGAGATGGTGGTGCGATCCCGGGAGAGCTCCCGGAGCGACTCGCCCACCTGTGCCTTCGAAGCAGGGTCGAGGCCGGTGGTGGGCTCGTCGAGCACCACGACGGGCGAATGGCGGATCAGCGCGCGGGCGATCGCGATGCGCTGGCGCTGCCCGCCGGAGAGGGTGTCCCCGCGGTTGCCGAGCACGGTGTCGTACCCGTCGGGCAGACCGCTCACGAAGTCGTGAGCGCCCGCCCGGCGGGCCGCCTCCTCGATCTCGGCGTCGCTCGCGTCCTCACGGCCGTAGCGGATGTTCTCCCTCACCGAGACGGAGAACAGCACGGATTCCTGCGGGAGCACCGAGAGGTGCCGGCGCAGGTCCTCGAGCGCCACCGACCGCACGTCGTGACCGCCCACGCGGAGCACGCCGTCCTCGGGTTCGGCGAGCCGGATCAGGTAGGAGACCAGCGTGGACTTGCCGCCGCCGGACGGGCCCAGGATGCCCAGATGCTGGCCCTCGGGAATGGTGAGGTCGAGCCCGTCGAACAGCGGGCGGCCGTGGCCGTCCCGGGAGCGCAGGCCCCGGATCTCGACCGTGCCGGGGGCGCCGGCCAGGGATTCCGGGTGCGGCGGATCGGTGATCTCGATCTGCTCGTCCAGCAGGTCCGCGATGCGCTCCCCGGAGGCGGTGGCGCGGGCGATACGGCCGGTGTACTTGGCCATGTCCCGCAGGGGCTTCATCGCGATCTTCAGGTACATCATGAACAGCACCAGGTCGCCCGGGGTCATGGACCCGCGCAGCACCTGCAGCGAGCCGGCGATCAGCACCGCGGCCTGCGCGATGCCCACCAGCACGTCCGTGGAGCGCTCGAGCCCGGCGGCCAGGCGCTTGGCCCGCACGCCGGCCTTCATGGCCTTCTCGTTGCCGCCGGCGAACTCGTGGGCAACGGTCTTCTCCAGCCCGTAGGACTGCACCACGCGGATCGCGCCGAGCGCCTCGGCGGCGGCGCCCACCAGGGAGCCCTCGCCCTTGCGGGTGCTGCGGGAGGCGGTGACGATCTCCGGCGAGGAGGTGCGCGAGAGCAGCAGGTACCCGATCGCGGCGACCACCACGATCAGGGCCAGCCGCGGCTCGAGAAGGGTCATCACCACCAGCAGCACGCCGAGGGTGATCACGTTGCCCACCAGCGGCAGGCCGGCGGTGACCGCGACGTCCTGCAGGCGCCCCATGTCCCCCACCAGGCGCTGGGAGGTGTCCCCGATCGACGCCTTCTGGTGGTAGCGCAGCGAGAGGGCCTGCACATGGTCGAACACGCGGGTGCGCAGCTCGGTGGCGATCCGCGCCCCGACCTTCGCGAAGGAGACGGTGGCGAGGTAGTTGGCGGCGGCGCGGCCGCCGACGATGATCACGAGACCGATCGCGGCGGCCACCACCGTCCCGGTGAGATCCAGGCCGAACGGCGTGGAATCCGGCATCGAGGCGCCGAGCGACGAGGTCACCGCGTCGACCGCGTACTTCAGCGGCCAGGGCTCGAGCACCCGGAACACGACGTCGGCGAGCAGGGCGAGCATGCCCAGGCCGCACAGCAGCAGGTGGCGCGGGAGGTGGGGGCGGATGATCCGCAGAGTGCGGCGCAGGGCCGACGGGTCGATCCGGTCCTTCTTCGAACGAGCGGAGCTGCTCATCGGACGGTCACCTCCATCCGCGCCAGCAGGCCCCGGCAACGGCTGCGCCAGTCGTGCTCGGCGAGCGCGGCCTCGCGGGCGGCGCGCCCCAGCCGGTCCCGACGCGCCGGATCCGCGGCCAGGGTGTCGAGGGCGGCGGCGAGGGCGTCGATGTCCCCGGGCTCGACGAGCATGCCCAGCTCGCCGTCGCGCAGCACCTCGGGGATGGTGCCGATCGCGGAGGCGACCACGGGCAGGCCCGCGGCGAGGTACTCGTAGACCTTCAGCGGCGAGAAGTAGTGCTCGCCGGCCGGGTAGGGCGCCACGGCGATGTCGAGGCCGTGCAGCACCGCGGGCACCAGCTCGGGGGCCACGGCGCCGCGCAGCAGCACCCGGTCGGCGATGCCCAGCTCGGCGGCGAGCTGCTCGAGCTCCTCCTGCTGGGGGCCGGTGCCGCAGATGTCCAGGCGCAGGTCGCCGTGGGTGCGGGCGAGGGCCCGCAGCAGCAGGTCGGTGCCGTGCCAGGGCTTGAGGGTGCCCACGAAGCCGACGGTCACGGGTGCGTCGCCCTCATCGGCAGTTCCGGCAATATCGGCAGTGCGGGCAGTGCCGGCGGTGCCGAGGTCAGCCCCGCGGTGCGGACGCGGGGTGATGCGGGCGGTGTTCACCCCATTGGGGGTGACGACCACGCGATCAGGCTCCGCGCCCTGGCCGCGGCTCCAAGCGGCGACGGCCGGGGAGACGCAGGAGACCACCTGGGCGGCCTGCAGCTGGGCGCGGGTGGCGCCGAGCGCGGCGGATTCGTCGTGCAGGTGACGGTGGCGGCGCTGCTCCTCGATCAGCGGGGCGTTGACCTCGAGGATCCCGGGCACCGGCGGGCCGGCGGCGGGATCCGCGAGACGGGCGAGGGCGTCGGAGAACAGGGAGTAGCGCTCGTAGGCGAGGTCGAAGCCGCCTGCGGTGATCGCCGCGGCGATCTCGCCGGCAGCGGTGGCGACGGCCTGTTCGCGCTCGGCGCCGGTGCCCTTGGGCAGGCGGTGGCGGCGCACCTCGAGATCGGCGAGGTCGGCGGGCACGTGCTCATCGACGCGCGTGCAGAACACGGTGACCTCGTGGCCGTCGGCGCGCAGGGCTCGGATCACCTCCTGGACGTGCACGGAGGCGCCCTTGGTGCCGAACACCCCGATACCGGGGTCGAGCAGGATGTAGGCGATGCGCATGGTCAGCTCCTCGGGGTGGTGACGGCGGCGTCGGCGGCGAGCACCGGCGCGGGCGTCGGATCAGTGGAGGACGGGGCAGTGGACGCGACGGCCCGGGCATCGTCCGACCCGTCGGCCGCGTCTCCGGACGGGGCGTCCGTCGGGGCGTCCGTCGGGGCGTCGACCAGGGTGCGCAGGCGAGCGGCCTGCCCGGCGGAGGCGTACTCGGCCTCGATGAGCGCGCGGGCCGCGTCGGTCAGGCGCCGCAGATCGGGGCCGGCGCCGACCGCACTGCGGAGCGCGGCGACGAGCTCGTCGATGTCCCCGCTGCGGATCAGCCAGCCGGTCTCCCCCGTGCGCACCACCTCGCCCACGGCGGTGACGTCCGCCGCGATGCAGGGGATGCCGCTGGCCATCGCCTCGAGCAGCACGGTGGGCAGGCCGTCGGCGTTGCCGTCCTCGGCGATCACGAAGGGGGCGGCGAAGAGGTCCGCCTCCTGCAGCAGAAGGCGCACCTCCTCCTGGGTGCGGGGGCCCAGCAGGTGCACGGCCTCTCCCAGACCGTGGCGCGCGATCTGGTCCGCGAGCTCCTCGTGCAGCGGACCGTCGCCCACGATCTCGGCGGTCACGGAGACTCCCTGCTCACGCAGCGCGGCGACCGCCTCGATCAGGTGGGCGAAGCCCTTCTTCTCGACCAGCCGGCCGACGGCGAGGATCCGCGGCACCTGCCGCAGCGCGGGCCGCGGGAGATACGGGAAGCGCTCGAGCTCGAGGCCGTTGCGCACCAGGTGCAGGCGCTGCACGTCCCGGTGGTCGAAGCGCTCGCGCAGGTGGTCGAGGTTGTACCGGCTGATGGTGACCGCGTGGTGGGCGTCGCGCAGCTTGCGGGCGAGGTCCGCGTCCTCCACATCGCGATGGAAGATGTCCTTGGCGTGAGCGGTGAAGGAGTACGGCAGGCCCGAGAGGCGGCCGGCGAGGCGTGCGACGGTGGTCGCCATCGAGGCGAAGTGGGCATGCAGGTGGGTGACGCCGTGCTCGCGCGCCAGATGCGCCACGGCGATCGCCTGCTCGGCCTCGTCGGCCTCCGCCGCGACCAGGTCCTCGAGGCTCCTCGCGAGCCCGGAGGCGATCGCAGGATCCGCCATCCCCTCGCGCCAGGTCTCCCAGAGCCGACGGGGGCTCGAGGAGCGGCCGACGGGGATCACGGGGGCCTGGACCCGCGCCAGCTCGGGATGGAAGCGGGCGTCCGTGGGCGGGCGCAGCGAGAAGATGATGATCTCCTCCCCCGCCGCCTCGCGCGCCAGGATCTCGGAGACGATGAAGGTCTCGGAGAAGCGGGGGTACATCTTCAGCACGTAGCCGATGCGTCGGGGCTGGTCAGACTGCATGGATGCTCACCTCTGCAGGGGTCGATGCGGTGGCCGCGAGCAGCTCTGCGGCCAGTGGGGGAACGACGGACAGGCCGTCGAGGTCGACGCCGTCGCGCGGGGCGCGGGTGGTGACGGCGCGGTCCCACCAGGCGGTGAGGTCGGCGACGGCGAGGTCGGTGATCTCGGTGGTCTCGAGGGCTCCGACGGCGGCGAGGGCGTGTGCGCGGCGGCGCTGCTCCTGGCGGCGGCGGCTGCGCGGGACCACGAGGGCGGGGGTGTCGGTGACCAGCAGCTCGGCGATCGTGTTGTACCCGCCCATGCACAGCACGGCGGCGGCCTCGGCGGTCAGCTCGGGTGCGTCAGGTGCGGTGCGCACCACGGTGGTCCGTTCCCCGGCGAGCGCCTGCAGCTCCGTGACCTCGGCGGGCGCCATCTGGGGGCCGGTGATCAGCAGGTGCCGGTGGGCGGCGGGCGGCTCGGCGCGCACGGCGAGGCGGGCGAGCTCGGTGCCGTCGGAGCCGCCGCCGAGGACGGTCAGGACGAACGGATCGGGCGCAGCGGTGCTCGGGCGGGGGCGGCGCACGGCGGGGCGGCCGTGGCCCAGGTAGCCGGTGGTGGTGGCGAGACGGGCGAGCGCTAGTGGGAGCTCTCCGGTGCGACGGGGATCGTAGACCCGCCCGTCTCCGTACACCCAGACCGCGTCGAGGTGCCGGGCCACGTGGCCGGCGCCGCCCAGCCGCTCCCATTCGGCGGCGGCGACGCGCGGGGTGTCGAGCACCTCGCGCAGGCCCAGCACGGTGGCCCCGCCACGAGCGCGCTGGCTGCGCAGCACCGGCAGCAGCTCGCCGTCGATGCCGAAGGGGTGGCGGTCGACGATCAGGAGGTCGGGACGGAGCACGGCGAGCGCGGCGTCGATGGTGGCGCTGCGCAGGTCACGAAGGGCGTCGGCGTCCGTCCCGAGCCGTCGCGGCACATAGTCGTCGCCGCTGCGGGTGAGGCCCGGCAGCACGAGCCAGTCCCAGCCGTCCGGGAGCGGGTCGCGGCCCGCGTCGGGATGCCCGGCGATCAGCAGTCCGCGCACGGCGGTGCCGGTCAGTGCCGGGAGCTGCTCGGCCAGCGCGTAGGCGAGCGCGCGGTTGCGTCGCGCATGGCCGAGTCCCACGGAGTCGTGGGAGTACAGCGCGATCGTGGTCTCCACCATGGGGTCCGGGCCTCCTGCAGCGTCTCGAGTGAACGCCAGGAGAATCGCAAAGGGCCATGAGGTGGGGATGAGGCGCGGATGAGGACTCTCTCAGGAAGTGACCGGACCGGAGGCCACCCGTCGGATCAGACGCTCTCGTCCTGACTGCGCAGCCAGCGCGCCAGGCGGGAGTCCTCCTGGGCCGCGAGCACCGACGGAGCGCCGTCCTCGCGCACCTCGCCGCCCTCGAACCACAGCACGCGGTCGGTGGCGGCGACCGTCTCCGGATCGCGGCTGGAGACGATCGCGGTGCGTCCCTCGAGGAGGGTGACGAGCGCCGCCATCACCGGGCGTCGCTCCGCCCCGGACAGACCGGAGTCCGCCGCATCGAGCACCACGATCGGGGCGTCGCGGAGCAGCGCGCGAGCGATCGCTATCCGGCGCCGCTGGCCGTCGCTGAGCACGTTCCCGCGCCCCACCAGGACCGTGTCGAAGCCCTGGGCGAGCTGCGCGATGACGTCGTCGATCCCCGCCCTGCGGGCGGCGTCGGCCACCTCGGCGTCGGTGGCGTCGGGACGGCCGATGCGGATGTTCTCGCGCACCGTGTCGGTGAACAGCACGGGCTCCCGCTGCACCACGGCGATCTGCCGGCGCAGATCCGTCAGGGAGACCGCACGGGTGTCGAAGCGATCCAGCAGCACCCGGCCGGTGTCCGGCTGGTCGAAGCGCAGCAGGTACGAGATGAGCGCGGCGGCCTCGCGACCCTCATGGTCCAGCAGGGCGACGTGCTGACCTGCGGGGACCACCAGCGAGACGGTGTCGAACAGCTGCGCCCCGGAGTGCTCGGGGCTGCTGGGCGCGGTGCTCGAGGACGTGTCGGCGGTGCCGTCGAGGGAGCCGTCGGCCCTGGTCTCGGCCGCTGCCCCGACGGGCCTGCCGGTGCCGTCGGCCGCGCCGTCGCCGACGCCCGCCACGGCGCTGCCCTGGGTGTTGATGGCCGAGAACACGATCTCGCCGCCCACCCGGTCCACGGGCTGGGTGCGCTGGGGTTCGGTGATCCCGACCTTCCGGGCGAGCAGCGCGGCGATGCGGTCGCCCGCGGCGGTCGCGCGCTTCAGCGCTCCGCCGTGCTGGAGCAGCTCGCGCAGCACGACGACCACGATGAGCAGATCGGCCAGCAGCATCACCAGGTCGCCCGGGGTCATGGTGCCCGCTTCGACCCGCGGACCGCCCAGCAGCAGGGTGCCGGTCACGCCGACCCCGGCGACGAGCACGGTGAGCAGCTGCAGCATCGCCTGGGCGCGACGGGCCCGGGTCAGGGCACGCCCGGCCCGCCCGCCGGCCTCGGTGAGCCCGCGCTCGGAGCGGGATTCCAGGCCGTAGGACTGGATGGTGCCGGTGGCCGCGACCAGCTCGTCGGCGGTGTCGGCGAGCATCTGCGCCTCGACCGCGGCCCGGGCCTCGGCGGCGCGGCTGCGGCGCACCCCGACACCCACGGCGAGCGCGAACAGCGCCCCGGTCACCGCGAGCACGAGCGCCGTGAGCGGGTCGAGGATCACCGTGACGACCAGCAGCGAGAGCAGGGTGAGGGCGCTCGCGGCGGCCCGCGGGCCGGAGTGGGAGAGCAGGTCCCGCAGGGCGGCGATGTCGTCGATCAGCGGCCGCACCGGGTCCGCGTCCGGCCTCCCGCCGCGGCGGGAGGCACGGGCGGCCGACGCCGGATGGTCGGCGGATCCCGGGGTCAGCCGGTGCAGGTGCGCGAGCAGCCGGGAGCGCAGGGAGGTCGCGATCCGGACTCCGGCCCGGCCGAGCGCAGAGATGGCCACGAACCGGGTGATGACCTGCAGGATCAGCAGTCCGCCGAGGACGATCACGCTGGTGACGAGCGCTCGCGCGGGGTCATCGTCGAGGGCCGACAGCGCCGGGAGGTCGGCTCCGGTCGAGGCGATCGCCGCGTCGACCGCGTACTTCAGCGGGAAGGGCAGCGCGACCAGCAGCCACACGCTCAGCAGCAGCGAGATCGAGCCGGTGATGAGGACCGCGCGATGGCGGCGCAGGTACGGGCTGAGCACCTGGACGACGTTCCGGTAGGGTCCCTCGCCCTGGGGAGCCTCGGCTTCCGGCCCGCTGGTCGCAGCATTGTCGGCCGCGGAGGGCACCGACGCGGCGGTCGCGCCCCGGGGCATGGTGGCGGTCGCGCCGCGGGGTGCATTCGCGGTGGCGTTGGCGGTAGCGGTGGCGGTGACGGCCGCGGTCGGCGCTGCGGTGGCGTCGGCGCGGACGAAGCGACCGGTGCGGCGGCGGTGTCCGTTGGCGGCCGTGGTGGCGGCTTCGGGGGCACCGGACCTCGGCGTGGGGTGCTGTCGCGGACCAGCCGCGGCGGGCTCGGGCCACGTGCCGCGCGCTGGCGTCGTCGGGCTGGACGTGGAGGCCGGCTCGTGCGCCGACCGGGGCTCGTCGTGAGCCTGCTTGCGCAGACGAGGCGCCTTCCTGCCGCGGCCGGGCTTCGCGCCGGCAGGTCGCCGGGGCGCACGCTCGACGGGATCGACGGTCACCACAGGCTCCACGGGCTCCACGGACTCCACGGGCTCCACGGGCTCCACGTGCTCGTCCGACGCACCGTCCTCGGCCGAGGGTCGTGGCAGCAGCGAGTCCCGGGACCACCCGAACTTCTTGGCCTTCGGGGACATCGTGACCGGGACCGGGAAGGCGGGCGTGAAGTCCCGCCCGGCCTCGGCCCGGGGAGGGGCTCCGCTGTCGGCGCCGGAGTCAGCAGCGGAATCGGAACCAGCATGGGCGTCCACATCCGCTGGTGAAGCATCGCGGTCGGGTGCGCCGTACTCGCGGGGGCCGGGCTCAGCGGTCTCTGCCTCGGCGCCGCGGGAGTCCTCGGAAGGAGACGTCTCGGTCGGGTTCCCAGCGACCTCGCCCTGCCGCCCCTCATTGCTCGTGCGCTCGGCCTCGAGGTCGTGGTCGTGGTCGTCGGCGCTCTGCTCGACGACGGTCCAGCGATCCCCCGATTCCGCGTCCCTCATGGCCGCTGCCCTGATCGCGGCCTTCGAGGCGGGCTCGACGGCCGGCTCCGGTTCACGCTCGGGCTCGGGCTCGGGCTCGGGCTCGGGCTCGGGCTCGAGGAAAGCCTCCTGCAGCCAGGCGTCTTCCACCGATGCCGCGGCCGGAGATGGTGCCGAGAACAGCGTCGGCCCCGACGCCGGGGACGCAGCCGGCGTCGAGGTCTCCGCCGAGCGCGCGGGGGCGACGCCGCCGTGAGCGTCCGCATCGGTGTCGACGCCGCGGACGGTGGCGCCGGAGGTAGCCGTGTCGGGGTGGGCCCCGAGGTCGAGGTCGGCTTCGGCGTCGGGGGCGTCCACGCTGTGGAGCGCCGCGGCGGAGTCCGGTGCTCCGGCAGAGTCCGGGTCGTCGGTGAGGTCGGCGGACTCGACCGGCTCGTCGCCGCCCGCGCCCTCCGGCACCGCCTCCAGATCCTCGTCGGCTGCGGGGCTCACGGTGTCGGCCGACGAAGCATCCGCCGACTCGGCGGAGACCTGCGCGTTCGAGACGCCTCGCGTGTTCTTGGCGTTCCTGCCGCGATTGCGGTTCCTGCGCGAGCTCATGCGGCAGACACCTCCGGGCAGCATGCAGCCGGCTCCGCCATCACGGCATAGGCCGCAGCGGGTGCGCAGGGGAGGAACAGCGAAGACATGGCACTCCTGATCGTCATCGGAAGGCGACCTGTCTGGGCGAGGACAGGCACCCCTCAGTGTGTCACCGTCAGGGCGCTTTCTCCCAGCGCGACCGCCGCCGATGAGTGCGCTCCGACGCCGAGTGGGATCCCGTCGTCCCCTAGGGCGTGTCTCCTATTTGCGTAGCCAGGCCCTGCGTGTCAGGGTGAGTTGAGACCAGTGGTTCATAGCAAGTCCGCCTTCGCAGGGCGAGATCAGGAACGACCCCGATGAGCATCTCGACTCTCTCCACGCTGCCGTCGTCGACCCGCGATGATGGGTCCATGAGCAGTTCGCATCCCCGCGCCGATGGTCCGCGCCGTCGCCGGTTCACGCCCGAGCAGAAGCTCGCCCACCTGGCCGCCTACGAGGAGGCCTGCGAGCAGCAGCAAGGCGGTGCCTACCTGCGCCGCGAGGGCCTGTATTCCTCGTTGATCACCGAGTGGCGGCGGCTGCGCGATGCCGGCGTGCTGCAGGGCAAACAGCCCGGGCAGGCGATCGGCCGGCCCAGCAAGGAGCAGGCCGAGATCGCCCGGTTGCGGCGCGAGCTGGAGACGACCCAGCAGCGCCTGGATCGCACCGAGACCGCGCTGGAGATCATGGGAAAAGCACGCGCGCTCTTGGAGGACATCTCCGAGAGCGCGGATACCGAGACCAAGCGCAACAAGCGCTGATGAACGCCTACACCGACCTCACCGTCCAGGGGACACCCACCCGGGCCGCGTCGGTCTTGACCGGCATCTCGCGGGCGACAGCCAGTCGCCGGCAGCAGCGCCCGGGGCCACCCGTGCCGCGGGAGGTGGTGCCGGCCAACCGGCTCTCGCGCACCGAACGGGCGAGGGTGCTTGCGGTGCTGACCAGCGACGAGTTCGTCGATGCCACCCCGATACAGATCTTCGCCGAGTTGCTGGACCGTGGGATCTACCTGTGCTCGGTCTCCACGATGTATCGGGTACTGCGGGAGAACACCCTGGTCACAGAGCGTCGCAGGCAGGCCAGGCATCCGGCGAGGGCGATCCCCGAGCTGGTCGCCACGGCACCTGGGCAGGTCTATTCCTGGGACATCACCAAGCTGCCTGGCCCGGTCCGGGGCGTCTACTACGACGCCTACGTGATGATCGATATCTACTCCCGCTACCTCGTCGGCGTCCACGTCCACGCCCGCGAGTCCGGGCCCCTGGCCGAGGAGATGATGCGCGAGGTGTTCGCCATCCACGGCATCCCCGAGGTGGTCCACGCCGACCGCGGCACCTCGATGACCTCGAAGACCGTCGCGACGCTGCTCGCCGATCTGGAGGTCACCCGCTCGCACTCGCGCCCGAAGGTCTCCAACGACAACCCCTACTCCGAGGCCTGGTTCAAGACGCTGAAGTACGCCCCGGTCTTCCCCGACCGATTCGGCTCTCTCAGCGATGCCAGGGCGTTCATGGACGCGTTCCGCGACCGCTACAACCACGAGCACCACCACGGCGGTCTGGGCCTGCACACGCCGGCGGAGGTTCACTACGGCCTCGCCGCCGCGAAGGCCGCCGACCGCGCCGACGTCCTCAACACCGCCCGGAACGCCCACCCCGAACGGTTCAGCACCCCAACTGCCGTCCCGAAGATCCTCACGCTGCCCGACGCAGCCTGGATCAACAAGCCCGCCAACCACGACGACCAGCAGGCCTACCAGACCGCCGCCTGACTCCCACTGGCCTCATTCACCTTGACAAATTCCGAGGCGATGACGGCGCAGAGGACGACGCCGGCTCGGTAGGCGATGGCGTGCTTGTCATAGCGGGTGGCGATCCCGCGCCATTGCTTGGCCAGTCCGAACTGTCGTTCGACGACATTGCGGCCGGCATAGGCGACCTGGTCGAGCGCAGGCGGGCGTCCGCCGCGAGTGCCCTTCTTCTTGCGTGAGGCGATCTCGTCGGATTTCTGGGGAATCACCGTTTTGATGCCCCTGGCGGCGAGCATCCGGCGGGTCTTGCCCGAGGAGTAGGCCTTATCCGCAACGACGGCGTCGGGCCGGATCCGGGGGCGGCCAGGCCCTAGACGGGGAACGCGGATGTCGTCGAGGACCTCGAGGAGCATCGCGCCGTCGTGACGCTGTCCGCCGGTGAGCACGATCGCCAACGGCATTCCGTTGCCGTCGACGGCGGCGTGGATCTTGCTGCCCAGCCCGCCGCGCGAGCGCCCGATAGCGTGCCCATCAGGCTCTTCAGGAGACGGATTGTTGTGGTTCGCCGTCGCCCCCTGTGGGCTGGTCAGGACGCGTCGTGTTGGTGCCGTGCTGATGAGCTCGGTTGATCGTCGAGTCCACCGAGACCATCCACTCGATATCGCCCGCGGCATCGGCCTGCGCCATCAGCGCGGCATGGATCCGGTCCCAAACACCGAGGCGGGCGTAGAGGTAATGGCGCTTCCACACCGTCTGCCAGGGACCGAACTGCTCACGGGGAAGATCCCGCCACGGGATCCCGGTCCTGGCGCGGTAGATGATGCCCTCGACGATCTTGCGGTTGTCGTGGAAGGGACGCCCTTTGCGACCCGTGTTCGAGGGCAGCATCGGCTCGATTCGCTCCCACTGCTTGTCAGTGAGGACCTGGTGCCGAGGAGTCGTCGCGGTAGCCATCCCTCGACGTTCTCGCACGAAACAGCTCACACATAGGAGACACGCCCTAGGTGTACTGACCGGGGACGTTGGTCAATCGGGAGATGGGCGGCTGGTAGTCGCAGGCCGTGTGCGGCCGGTGGTGGTTGTAGTGGTGGAGCCAGTCAGCGAGTGCGTCGCGACGCTCCTGCTCGCTGGTGTAGCAGCGAGCGTAAGCCCATCCGTCGGCCATTGTGCGATGGAAGCGTTCGACCTTGCCGTTGGTTTGCGGCCGGTAGGGGCGGGTCCGCTTCGGGGTGATGGACAGCTCCTCGCAGGTGCCGCGCCACAGGTGCGAGCGGTAGGCACCGCCATTGTCTGATAAGACTCGTTCGACAGTGACGCCACGATCGGTGAACCACTCGACCGCACGGTGCAGCACAGCGACCGCAGTGGTGGCGGTCTCGTCGTCGTGGGCCTCGGAGTACGCCACTCGTGAGTGATCGTCGATCACGGTGTGGATGAAGGCGTACCCGAGCTTGGGATCGCGCCACTTGTTCTTCGGCTTGTCGGGGGTGGCGGAACGGTTCTTCTCTCCTTGGCGGCGGCCCACGTAGCGCCAGCCACCGCCATCGGGGATGTTCCCGAACTTCTTCACGTCTACATGGACGAGGGAGCCAGGGTAGCGGTGTTCGTACCGGCGAACTAGCTCGCCAGTGGCGCGGTCGAGGTAAGCAAGTCGGTTCAATCGAGCCGAGCGCAGGATGCGGTGCACGGTCGATGGAGCGACACCGACGCGCACGGCGAGCTGAACCGGTCCTTCTCGCAGCCTCATTCGCAGGCTGATACAGCGCTTCGTGACCGCGAGCGATGTCTTGGTCGGTGAGTTCTTCGGGCGCGAGGACCTGTCCTGCATGGACTCGCCGGACAGATAGCGGTCAACCCAACGCTTCACGGTGGGCCACGACACCTGGAACCGGGCTGCGATCTCGCTGATCGGCCATCCTTCGTCGACGACGAGGCGGGCGACCTTGAGTCGGTGGCGAGGTGTGAGAGCGGCGTTCGCGTGCGTCGTCATCGGACCGGCTCCCACTGGAAGCGCCACCGGCCAACGAGAGCAGCGACAGCGAGTACAACGCACAGAAGAAACACCGGCATGATCATGGCGGCTAGTGGGTCGCCGTCCCACGCGTGTTGAGCGGCTTCGACGAACCAACGGACGGGTGAATACTTAACGATCTGCTGAATCGCCGACGGCATCGCCGCCAATGGCGTAAAGGCTCCGGATGTGAGCATGAGCAGGATCATGAGCACGTTCCCTATGCCCGTAGCGGCAGTGGCGGACGGATAGAGCGCCGCAAGCGCGCAACCCACTGCGAGGAAGGTGCTGAGCCCGATGAGGCACACGGCCAGGACACCTGGGACGTGGCTAGGCATGGGCACCCCGAAAACCCCGATTCCAATCGCCAAAGCGGTGAGCATGCCCGCAATACCTACGACGAAGTGCACGGTGAGGCTCGCTGCGATGAAGGTGGAACGACGCAGCGGCGTAAGACTCAGGCGTCGGAGTGCGCCCGTGTCACGAAGGGTCAGCATCGCCACGGGCACCTGGAGGACCCCGGTCATGGCGAGAACAAGAGAGGCGAAGGCGGGCAGGGTCGCATCGAGGAATCCCCGTCCACCGAACTCCGGTCGCGGATCGTTACCGAAGATCACACCCAAGGCCAGCACCAAAACCGGCGCGAAACCGAAAGAGAAGAACAGGCCTACAGGGTCGCGGCGCTGGGAGCGCCATAGGGCTTTGAGAAGGGCTCGATATGCGTTCATGCCGCCTGCTCCTCGGTGGTGATGTGTCGACCGGTGAGGGCCAGGAAGACGTCTTCAAGGCCGGGGGTCGTCGTGCTCATGCTCGTTACGGTGATGCGGTGTGCCGCCAGTGCAGCAAGGACGCCCTGCAGCCCGTCCGCAGCGCCGCGGATGGTCAGTTCCCGTCCCTCTGTTCGAGCGCTGGTCACGCCAGGAACTCCGTTGAGGTCGAACTCTGCGCTAGGCGACGCCGACAGGATGAGCTTCGCCGTGGTTTCGCCGGCGTGTTGCTGGATGAGGGAAGCCACTGTGTCCAAAGCAACCAACCGGCCGTGGTCGATGATGGCTACACGGTCGCATAGCCGTTCGGCCTCCTCCATGTAGTGGGTTGTGAGAACGACCGTTGCACCGCTATCGCGGACGTGCTCGACGGTGTCCCACATGTTTCGACGTGACTGAGGATCGAGAGCGGTGGTGAGCTCGTCCAAGAAGGCGAGCTGGGGACGGTTGATCAAGGCGAGGGCGACGAACACTCGTTGACGCTCCCCACCCGAGAGCCTGTCAACGCGGGCGTTGGCCTTGTCCTTGATCCCCAGATCCTTCAGCAGTTCGCGCCAAGGCCGCGGACGCTCGTAGAGGGCGGAGTAGAGCTCGAGGGCGTCCTGCACAGTGAGGCGAGGTGGCAGGGCCGCGCTTTGCAGCTGGACCCCAATTTGCTGAGCCAACGAGTGCTGGTCCTTGATGGGGTCGCAGCCGAGCACCTCGACGCGCCCAGACGAGGGGCGGTCCAGTCCTTCCAGGCAGTTCAACAGGGTCGTCTTACCAGCACCATTCGGGCCCACGACCCCGAAGATCTCTCCTTCGCGGACCTTGAAGGAGACGTCTTCGAGGGCAGTGAAGCTGCCGAAGTTGCGGCTGACAGCCGCACAGCTCACGACATTCTTCATCCCTCATCACCCTCGGAGTCCACGGGGGCCTGATGGCTAGGCATCGCCTGCATGACGATCTGATCGAGCGTCTCCTGGCGCATCAAAGCGATCCCTTGGTTCGCGTCAGCGAGCAGGAGCAGGGTGTCGCCCGGGTGAATATCGAAGAGCTCCCGCGCGCCCTTGGGGATGACGACCTGTCCCTTGGGGCCGACCTTGACCGTCGCGGCGTACTTGCCCGGTGGGGGCGTTTGATCCATGTCCATGCTGACCTCCTGGTTGGTGCCACAAGTATAACAAGTGGCACCAACCAGGAGGTGACCTCACGGCATGTAGTCGATCAACGTGTCCGGTCAGTACACCTAGGGCCGCACTGCGCCGCGAGCGAACCGCTGCCCATGCCTCTCGCGCCTGCTCACTCCACGTAGTACCGTTTTCAAGCACCTGCACCTGCACCTGCACCTGCACCTGCACCTGCACCTGCACCACGATGGAGGCCGGCATGACCGACGACGACCAGACCTCGAGCATCCCGGCCCCCGCCGAGCCGCTGATCACCGTGGACGTGTGGACCGACGTGGTCTGCCCGTGGTGCTACCTCGGAGAGTCCCGCCTGCACGACGCGATCGCCGCCGAGGGCCTCGAGGACCAGGTGCAAGTGCGCGCCCACTCCTTCGAGCTCGACCCCACGGCGCCGACCGATATCGCGGGAGACAACATCGCCCATCTCGTCACGGCCAAGGCCATGCCGGAGGAGAAGGTGCGCGAGATGGAGGGGCAGGTCCAGGCGATGGCACAGGAGCTTGGTCGCGAGTACGTCATCAACCGCCCGATCGCCAACACCCGCGGCGTGCATCGCGTGATGCAGGCGATCGGCGAGGCGCAGGGCATCGACGCTGCGACCGATTTCTTCATGGACGTGCAGCGCGGTTACTTCACCGCCACCTCGAATCCGTTCGACGCCGACGCCGTGGTGGCGCGCGCGGTCGAGGCCGGTCTTCCCGAGGCTGCGGCGCGGGCCGCCCATGCCGGGGAGACGCATGACGCGCAGGTCGAGGCCGACGTGCGCGAGGCGACACAGATGGGTGCGCGCGGCGTCCCGTTCTTCCTGTTCAACGACAAATACACCGCCCCCGGCGCGCTGCCGCTGGACGCCTTTCGCCAGGCTCTGCGACAGATCATCGACGACGCTCGGGCCGAGCGGACACAGTCATGACCGATATGGCGAGCCCCGGCTCGAGCAGGCGCGACGCGAGTCCGTTCGGCGAGAGTGAGCGCGACGTCGCCGCGGACAGTACGGAGTCGCAGACCTCCCCTCCCTTGGTCTCGCTCACGTCGCTGCTCGGTGGCGACGTCGAGGGCGGCGCGTCCTGCGCGCCTGACGGCACCTGCGACTGAGGAGTCGCCGTGTCGGCCGCGCGGGCGGTGACAATAGACAGACAGGCAGGCGGACGGAAGTGGGCCGCCAGCTCCGTTCGCCCTCCGCCCACCCACCACATATGCAGAACGCGGGACTCTATGAAGCGGCCAACCCGCATATGGGTTCGGCGGGTCCATAGAGTCCCGCGTTTCCGCTCCACCCCAACCGCACGGCCGCCCAGCCGGCCACGGGGGCGCCACCCATCCGGCCAGCGGCCACAGGGGGCGCGACAGGCCAGCCGGCCGGCCCCGCGGCACGGTCAGCGAGCCAGCAGCTCCTCGGTGTCGGTGCCGGGCAGGCTGATGGTGACCGGGGTGCTCCACGGGTCCTTGACCTTCACCGAGCGGCCTTCGTCGGCGAAGGAGAGGCCGGCGGACTTCAGCCGGCCGGTCAGGGCGTCGAGGTCGTCGCGGCCGGGAACCGTGATGGCCACGTCAGCCAGGCCCAGCGAGGTGGCGCGAGGGCCGGCGCCGCGACTGTTCCAGGTGTTCATCGCGACGTGGTGGTGGTAGCCGCCGGCCGCCGCGAACAGGGCACCGGGGTGGGATCCCACGGTGGTCTCGAAGCCGAGCGAGTCGACGTAGAACGCGCGGGCCGCGTCGACGTCGCCGACCTGGAGGTGCACGTGGCCGACGATGCCGGGACGGATCCCGGGAGCGGCGGCGACGTCGTCGGTGAGGTGCCTGCTGAGGTAGGCGTTGGGGTCGAGGTACAGGGAGTCCATCGCGACCTGGCCGTTGCTCCAGGTCCACTGGTCGCGGGGACGGTCCCAGTACAGCTCGATGCCGTTGCCCTCAGGATCGGTGAAGTAGAACGCCTCGGAGACGAGGTGGTCGCTCGAGCCGACGAAGCGCGAACGAGGATCCTGGGCGGCGCGCAGCACGGTCCCGGCGAGCGCGGATTGGTCCTCGAAGAGGAAGGCGGTGTGGAAGAGGCCGGCCTGTCGGGGGTCGACGGCGGGCAGGCCAGGGGTGGCGACGAGGCGCACGAAGGGGATGCCGCCGCGGCCGAGGACGCGGTGGACCTCGCCGTTCACGCGCGCCTTCTCCTCGAGCGAGGTCAGTGCGAGGGCGTTCTCGTAGTAGGAGCTCATCAGCTCGAGGTCGCCGACGCGCAGGGTCACGGCATCCATGGCGAGATCGGCGGAGAGGTGGCGCTCGTCAACCACCCCCGTCACGGGGGCGGACGTGGCCTGGGGCGAGGTGGTCATGAGCGATGGTCCTTCCGACGGTGATCGACAGGCCCAGCATGACTCGTTTTAGCTGAAAGTTCAACGACTGGGTGACGCACACCCTTCGCGCTCCCTCACCCCCGTCCGCGCTCAGTCCCCGTAGGCCCTCAGGGCCACGATGCGCGCCGCTGTCGCGCCGTTCATGTCCTCGATCACGACGCGCAGGGCATCGGCGCGCAGCGGATGCTCGAGCGGGAAGGACCGGTGGCGTTCGCGGTTCTCCCGGATCCGGGCGACCTCCTGCCACTGCGCGTCGATGAGCACTTCGAGGCGAGCGGTACGCACCAGGGTCGGCATCGTGTCGTTCGGGGTGCGGTGATGGTGGAGGTTGATGAGGTCCTCGTTGAGGTCGTCGTCGAGCACCAGGTCGATGGCCGTGATCTCCTGGGGCGCCGACCAGCGCAGCTGCAGCCAGGGCTGCGGGTCCTCGGCCGTATCGGCGGAGACCCACAGAGCCGGACCGCCGTAGGGCCGTGCGTAGCCGCCGACCGCCTGCTCGGGGACGAAGGCACGGGTGGGCGACCCTGCACGGAAGCAGATGCCGCGCCCGTGCAGCGTCTCCTTCCAGTACCGCCACTGCTCAGGGCTCGCCTCGTCCGGCGGCAGATCACGGTGCCTCATCGTGACCGTGCCGGGCTCCACCCGATCGCCCTGATGGACCTCGACCAGCGGGTTCCGGCGCAGCACGACCACGGCGTTCTGCGCCGCCTCCGGCTCCCAGTCCAGGTCGGCCCGCACCCAGGACCGGCCCTGCCGCACCGGCACCTCGACGCTGCGCACGCGCGACGCGGGCAGGTAGTTCTGAGGCCGGCCCACGCTGTGCAGCTCGACGACGAGCTCGGTGTCCTCGATCGCGTCGACCAGGACCTCGACCGACCCCAGCATCGGGTCGACCGGCAGCACGAGGGCGAGGTCGTGATCGAGCACGACCTGTCCCGTGCTCCGCGTCGAGGCGAGCGTCCGCTTGTGGGAGGACGCCGTCACCTCGGCTCCACGTGCCAGGTTCGCCGGATCGTCGTCGGCGACGCCGAGCAGGGAGGCATCCGCGCGCACCATCGCCCGGTGCAGCGCGGGCACGTGGTCGGAGGCGAGGGAGCGCGGGCTCACCTCGAGGCGGCCGGCGACCGCGGCGCCGATTCCGGCGGCCTCACCGAGGATGCCGCAGGTGGCCATCACACGGGTGCTCCCGAAGGCGACGTGGCTGGCGCTGATGTCCCGACCTGCCATCCACAGGTTCGAGACGTTGCGCGAGTACAACGCGCGCACCGGGATGTGATAGTTCCCGTCGGGGTGCCAGTGCCGCGACCCCTTCTCGCTCGCGTACACACCGCCCACCGGATGGAGGTCGATCGACCAGCCGCCGAAGCCGATCCGGTCGTCGAACTCGGTCTGGCCGAGCACGTCGTGCTGGGTGAGGATGTGATCGCCGACGAACCGTCGGTACTCGCGCTTGCCGGGCACGGCGCCCACCCATTCGAGGCTGAGGGTGTCCGCATCGAATCGCCCGGAATTCTTGATGTGGTCCCAGAGTCCGTAGCAGACGGCCTGCAGCTCATCACGGATCCGCTCGTTGTCGCGGACGACGTCGAGGTGGCCGCCCCATTCGATCCACCAGAAGTCGCAGCCGTTCATCGTCTGCCGGATCACGCGGTTCTGCGGGATGGCGGTCGCTGCGATGTCGACCGCGAACGGCGGGGCGACGAACTTCTGCGGATGCCCGACGTCCTTGGTGTAGAAGAGGATCGTGGAGCCGAGCATGTCCTCCCCCGCGTGCTCGGGCGCCCAGGACTCCCCGAACCTCTCGCGCGGCTCGCTCCCCCGCATGGTCTCCGCGCCGGCCAGGTGGCCGACCAGGCCGTCGCCGCTGCAGTCGATGAAGGACTCACCGCTGAACCTGATCCGACGCTCGGAGCCGCTCATCCACCCGGTGACGGAGCGGATCGCCCGGGCATCGTCGGGCCCGTCGGCCTCGACCTCGGTCACATCGGTGTTGAGGAAGAGCTCGATGTTCGGCTCGGCACGCACCTTCTCCAGCAGCAGCAGGTCCCAGTAGTACGGATTCCCGTCGGGGTTGCGGAACTGGTTCTCGACATACAGCTCGCCCATGATGCCGGTCTCGCGGGCAAACAGGTGGATCCCGTGCGCGGTGGCGCCGCAGACCCAGACCCGCACCTCGCTCGACGAGTTCCCGCCGAGGACGGGCCGGTTCTGGACGAGGGCGACACGGCTGCCCTGACGGGCGGCTCCGATCGCTGCGCAGACGCCGGCGAGGCCTCCTCCCACCACGACGATGTCGGTGGTGACGGATTCGGTGAGCATGGGGATCCTTCCTGCGGGGGTGGTGATGCGTGAGGTCAGAGGTCGGTGTCGTGCCGCGAGGCGGGCGAGTTCGTCTCCAGAGTCCCGTCGTCCACGAAGCGCATGGTGGGGTCGGCGGAGCGGCGCTGGGCGACGAGCAGCCAGAGCATGCTGGTGAGCAGGGTGTCGCTCGCGCGGCCGGCGAAATGCTGGGTCCACACCGCACCGTTCCGGATGCCGGTGAACAGCGGGATGTCGGCCGCCCGATCGAGCTCGGCACCGGGCGCTCCGTGCACGGCGATCGTGGTGGCGCCGGCCCGCGCTGCGCTCCGCAGCAGCTGCAGGGCGGTCTCGTCCTTCCCGGAGCGGTTCAGCACCAGGACCACATCCCGCTCGGTGAAGGTGCGGGAGACGAGCTCGAGGGTGCGTGACCCCGCCTCGTGGCACCAGACGGCGACGCCGATCCGCTGGAGCCGCAGGTACAGCTCCCGCACGGCGATGGAGTCGCCCCACTCCCCGTGCAGGTGCACGCGCTCGGCCGCGGTGATCGCCTCGGCCGCGCGCTCGACCTGCGCCTGGTCGATCAGCGCGGCGGCGTCGCGCAGGGCACGGGCGGCGGTCCCCGCCAGGATGTCGAGGACCTCCCCGGGGGCGTCGGCGGGCGTGATGGCCGTTCCGATGTCCCGCTCCCATCCGGACTGCGCCGCTCTGCCGTTGTCGAGGGCGATCGCCGCCCGCAGGGCCGGGAACCCGGCGTATCCGAGCTTCCGCGCGAAACGGGAGACCGCGCCGGGGAAGGTCTCCGCCGAGGCCGCGAGGGCGGTGATCGAGGAGTCCCCGGCAGCAAGGGGGTCGGCGAGGATCGCCTCGGCGATCCGGCGATGCCCCGGGTTCAGCCGGGGCAGCTCCTCGTGGAGCCGGCCCAGGGCCGACGGGGACGCGGCGGGGTCGGGAGTGGTGCTCATGGATGTTCGTCCTTGTACGTTCGCGTGGGCGGGAGACGTCGGCCGTGGGCCGTGGAGGCCGCTGCGAGCGACCGCGACCAGTGTGCTCGGAGCAGACGGGCATGCGCCTACTTCAGAGCGCTCTCGGTCATCGCACGCACGAATCGGCGTTGGAAGATCAGGAACACCAGCAGGATCGGGACGATCGAGATGACCGATGCGGCCATCGACAGTCCTGCCGCCATCGCCCCGTTCTCGTCGGTGAAGCTGGTCAGCCCCATGGGGAGCGTGTAGTTCTCCGGGGTGGAGAGGAAGACCAGCGGGGTCTCGTAATCGTTCCAGGACCAGACGAACGTGAGGATCGCCAGCGCGCTGATCATCGACAGCGCGTTCGGCAGATAGATCCGGAAGAAGATCTGGAGCTCGTTCGCGCCGTCGAGCCGCGCGGCCTCCGCGAACTCGTCCGGCTGGGAGACGAAGTACTGGCGCATGAGGAAGGTCCCCAGCACGGTGAACATGCCCGGAAGGATCAGTGCCCACAGGGTGTCGTACAGGCCGAGCTTCTCGAAGTACACGAAGCGCGGGACCAGCAGCAGCTGGGCCGGGATCAGGGAGGTGGCGAGGTAAGCGATGAACACCTTGCCGCGCCCGGGGAAGCGGAGCTTGGCGAAGGCGTACCCGGCCAGGGTCGCCGTGGTCAGCTCGCCGAGCACCCGGAGCGCGGCCACGAACACCGAGTTCCCGAAGGGGATGAGGATCGAGCTCTCCCCGAACAGCACCTCCGTGTAGTTCTCCCAGCGGGGCTCGTCCGGGACCCACTGCATGGGGATCCGGAAGGCCTCCACATCCGGTTTGAGGGAGGTGGAGATCATCCAGGCGAAGGGCAGCAGGAACACCAGTGCGAGGAGCCACATCGGGATCCCCCAGGCCCAGCGGCGCACGCGCTCGCGGCGCTTGCGCAGCGCCTGCCGCGCGGCCATGCCGGTGCCGGGGCTCGGCCCTGCGCCGGCCTGCGCGCCCGTCCTCGTGCCGGGATGCGCGCCCCCGCGCGCTGCCTGTCCGCCTGGATCGGCGGTGGTCGTGTCAGTCATGGAGCGCCCTTCCTCGCTGGGCTCGCCACATCAGGAGCATGATGGCGAAGATGCCGATGAAGGTCACCAGGCCCACGGCGGAGGCGTACCCGAACCGGTAGAACTGGAAGCTGGTCTGGTACATGTAGAACGACAGCGTGGTCGTGGAGTCCCCGGGGCCGCCGTTGGTGATCAGGGCGATCATGCCGAAGGTCTGCGAGATCCCGACGAAGAGCGTGACCAGCAGGAACACGGTGGTGGGCAGCAGGGACGGCCAGGTGATGGCGCGGAACGACGCCCAGCGCCCGGCTCCGTCGATGCGGGCCGCCTCGTACAGCTGCGTGGGAGCGTCCTGCAGCGCAGAGAGGTAGATGAGGTTCGCGTAGCCGGCCTGGGACCAGATCGTCACCAGGATCAGCGCTGGCAGTGCCCAGTTCGAGGAGGCGAACCACTGCGGCAGGTCCTCCGCCCCGAAGGCTCCGAGGGCCTGGTTCACCAGTCCGGCCTCCGGGTCCAGCAGCATCTGCCAGGTCATGCCGATGGCCACGATGTTCACGATGTAGGGGACGAAGAAGGCGGCGCGCAGCAGGCCGCGGGCCGGGATGTCCCGGTTCAGCGCCAGGGCCAGCGCCAGTCCCACCACCAGGGTGAGCGGCACGGCGACCCCCGCGTACACGATCGTGATCACGAGGCTGCGCCAGAAGGTGGGGTCCTGGAACACGGCGAGGAAGTTGTCCAGGGCGACGAATTCGATGCCCGCGAAGCCCGAGACCAGGTTCCATTGGGTGAACGAGAGCAGCACCACCGAGATCAGCGGGATGAAGGTGAAGGCCAGCACCCCGAGGAGGTTCGGCGCGACGAAGAGCCATCCCACGTACGGTCTCGGCTCCGACGGCGCCCTTCCCGTGCGCCGCGGCCGTCGGGCGCCCGCAGCGCCGATTCCGGCCGACGCGCCTGCCGGGTCGTTCCTGGTGTCCACGATCGCCATCTCAGTCCTCCTCGAACCGGTCGATGAGTGCCTGGGCGTTCTTGTCGACCGTGTCGATCGCCTTCTCCGGCGAGCGCTCCAGCAGCCAGCACACGTCGCGCTGCTGCTCGTACTTCTGCGTGATCTCGGTGTAGGCGGTCAGCTCGGTGTCCAGGTGCATGCGCGGTTGGTCCTCGAACAGAGTCCGACGGAACGAGTCGACGTCGAAGAACTGCTCCGCGTCCTCGCCGAGGACACCGTCCAGCAGCTCATCGTCATCCACGTCGCCCAGCAGGGAGATGTAGCCGGCTCGGGCCATGTCCTGGGCGCTCTCCAGCAGCCAGAACCTGCAGAACTCCCAGGCCAGCTCCTGCTTGGGGCTCTTGGAATTGATCTGGATGAACGCGCCGTACTCGCCGGTGTTCCAGTCGTTGCCGTCGACGGTCGGCACCGGGGCGGCGGAAACCCTGAAGTCGTGGGGGTACTCCTCCTGATCGGTGAGGAATCTCAGGGAGTACGGGGCCGTGGTCCACAGCCCGAAGTCCTCGGCGATGAAGTTGTTCTGCTGATATGCCTCCAGCTGGCGCGCCAGGGCCTGCGACCAGGGGTACAGCACTCCGTCACGGATCAGCTGCGCCGCCAGGTCGAAGTGCTGCAGGAACGCCGGGTGGGAGAAGTTCGAGTCGCCCTGCGCGGTGAGCCGGTAGTTCGGTCCGAGCTCGATGCGGGCGAGATCGGGGAGCACATAGGTGCCGTACTTCCCGTCGTCGGCGAGCGCGCGAATGGCCTCGAGGTACTCCTCGAGTGCCCACTGCGTGGGGAGCTCGATCCCCGCGCGCTCCCGGAGGTCCTCGTTGAACAGCACCATCTGCGGAATGCGCGTCGTCGCGAGCGCCGTGATCTCGTCGCCGTCGATCATGGCCTTGGGATCCTCGGTGTCCAGGAACATCTCCAGCTCGGGAGCAGCCCGTACGAGGTCGCCGACGTCCGCCGCCAGGCCGGAGTCCACGCGCATCGCGAGGTTCGGGACGCCGTAGGTGAAGAAGACGTCGATGTCGACGCCTCCCTGCAGGGCCGTGTTCACCTTGAGATTCCCCCGGTCGTCGTTGACGTACGGGGTGTAGGTGACGTGTGTGCCCGGGTGCTCCTCCTGGAAGCGGTCGATCACGGCCTGCGGGCCGTTCTCGGCGGGGACGCCGCCCCAGACCTGCAGAGTGTCCATGTCCTTCGGCGAGGAGGCGGAGCACCCGGGGAGGGCGGTGGCGCCCGCTGCGGCGCCCAGCGTGCCGAACTGCCGACGGCTCAGGGAGCGTCCAGATGCACGGAGCATGCGACAACCTTCCAACGCGACGGTGCGTGGGTGATACGTAGGTGAGGTGCGGGCCAGAGCCCCGGAACGGTGCACAACTTTTGCACTCTGAACCAAACGCGTCAACCCTTGATGCACATTGTGTGCCCGCCTATCGTGGGGAGACCGCGGCGTTCCCGGCCCGTGAAGGCCGCGTCCCGCAGACCCCGGCCCGGGCAGGCCGGACCCTCAGACGCTGGAGGACGCCGGATGGCGACACCGATCGAGCAGACGCAGGACGACCCGGAACCTCCGGAGCGCCACCCAGGCACCGGTCGCCGCGACACCGGTGCGGGCCAGACCGGCCCTGACGACTTCGACGAGTTCTGGCGCGCGACGCTCGCCGAGCACGCCGGCCGCGGCTCCGCCGCCTACGAGGAGGTGCGCTCCCCGCTGCGCAGCATCGTCGTCCAGGACGTGCGCTTCCCCGGATTCGGCGGACATCCCGTGCGGGGATGGATGCTGGACCCCGCGCACGGCGGATCGCGCGGGACCGTGGTGCAGTTCCTCGGCAACAACACCGGCCGCGGTCTGCCCGAGCAGTGGACGTTGCTGCCGAGCGCCGGCTGGTCGACGTTCGTGATGGACAACCGCGGGCAGTCCGGTCCCGCTTCGGTGGGAGACACCGCGGATCCCGTGGGCAGCGGCCCGCAGATCGTCGGCCGCATGACCTCGGGCATCCAGCATCCGGAGACGTACTACTACCGGCGACTGTTCACCGATGCCGTGTGCGCGGTCGACGCCGTCGCCGCCCGCGGAGAGTCAGGGACCGCGCCTCTGGTGGTGTCGGGAGGGAGCCAGGGCGGCGCGACCGCGCTGGCCGCCGCGGCCCTGTGCAATGGCGTGACGGGAGCCCTCGTGGAGGTGCCGTTGCTGTGCGACATCCCCCGCTCGGTCGAGACGGCCGCCGACGGACCGTTCACTCAGGTCCGCGATTACCTGCGGACCCGGCGCGGGGACGAGGCCGCCGTGCTCAGAACGCTGTCGTACTTCGACGGGGTGCACTTCGCCTCCCGCGCACGGGCTCCCGCCCTGTTCGCAGTCGGTATGCGGGATCCCGTCTGCCCACCGGCCGGCGTCCTGGCCGCCCATGAGGCCTACGGCGGCCCCGAGAAGACCCTGTGCACCTACCGGTTCGACGGTCATGAGCACGGGCAGTGGCAGCATCGGCGCCGTCAGCTGGAGTTCCTCGAGCGGCACGCCGTCACGACGTGAGGGCAGCCGGGACGGGGATCAGGCCGACGCCGCCGAGCGCTCTCGGGGCTCGTTCGCGAGCTGGGCCGACTGCTCGAGCACGAGGGCCCGCCGAGCGGGGTCGGCGGCAACGTCCCGGACCACCCACGCCAGCGCGAGCGCGCAGTCGTCCATGAGCCGGTAGCCCTCGTCGCTCGCGGCATGCTCGGCGAACTCGCGCGTGTGCAGCGCGCCGCCGGCGCCCGTGATCCCCACGAACGGGTGCAGGCCTGGGACCCGCCGGGACACGTTGCCCATGTCGGTGGACGCGGCCATCACACCGAGGGACCCAGCGAGCGGACGCCCCAGCGTCGCCATCGCCTCGTTCCAGGCCGCGCCGAGCACCTCGTCCTGCAGCAGCGGCTCGTAGACGGGCTCGGAGGTCGCGATCTCCAGGGTGCAGCCGGTGGCGACGGCCCCGGCCTCGAAGCAGGCGACGAGCTGGGCGCGCAGCTGCTCGAACTCGGGCATCGTCAGAGCCCGGCACTCGAAGTCCACGACGGCGGTCTCGGGGACGATGTTGGTGACGCCGGTCTGCTGGGGCACGAGCGCAAGGCGCTGACCGTCCCGCATCCGCTGGCGCAGCAGTCCGGCCGCGACCTGGGCGATCACGGCGGCGTCGTTGGCGTTGATCCCGTCGGTCGGGTTCGCGGCAGCGTGGGCGCCGCGCCCGGTGTATGTCGCGCGCCAACGGCCGACGGCCTGGCTGGTCGAGCCCAGCACGTCGTAGGTGTCGGTATGCGGGGTGGGGTGAGCCATGAGCGAGAGGTGCACGCCGTCGAACACCCCGCGATCCAGGAGCAGCTGCTTGCCGCTGCCGTGCTCCTCGGCCGGCGTGCCGATGACCAGCAGCGTCAGGTCCAGCTCGTCGACCAGATCGGCGAGGGCCAGAGCGGCGCCGAGCGAGGCCCCGGCGATGAGGTTGTGCCCGCAGCCGTGACCGATCTCGGGCAGCGCGTCGTACTCCACGCACAGCGCCGCCACCAGCGAGCCGGTCCCGATCCGTGCTCGGAAGGCCGTGGGGAGCTCGGCGAGGCCGCGTTCGACGGCGAAGCCGGACCTCTCCAGCAGGTCGGCGCAGCGGTCGTGGGCCCGATGCTCCTCGAAGGCGATCTCCGGCTCGGCGTGGATCGCGCGGGCGACGGCATGGACGGCCTCCCGGCCGGCGGCAAAGGCAGCGGAGATCGAGTCTCGGCGCGGATCGGGGATCGGGGCAGGGGCGACGGAGTTCACGTGGCGATCCTGCCACGGCACGCATCGTCGGCCGGCCCCGTCGACCCCGCCGGTCCCGTCTGTCCTGAAACCGGGCCGGTCGATCAGCCGGTCGGCCCCGTCAGTCCCCGGAGCGCAGCAGCGGCGGCACCAGCGAGGTCCCGGGCCCCGCGGCGTACAGGCGGGCCGGGCGACCGCCGGTGGGTGCGGCGTGCTTCTCCAGGTCGAGCAGGAAGCCCTCGGTGCGGGTGGCCTTGCGGTGGAAGTTCCCGGCGTCCAGGGTCGTGCCCCAGACGCTCTCGTAGACACCGCGGAGCTGGGAGATCGTGAACTCCTGGGGCAGGAAGGTGACCGCGAGCGTCGTGTACTCGAGCTTGGCGCGGGCGCGCTCGATGGAGCAGGCGAGCACGTCGGCGTGGTCGAAGGCCAGATCGATGGCGGCCAGCTCGTCGATGGCCCACCAGCGGGCGTCGGCGACATCGTCCCCTCGTCGAGGGTCCGGGAGGTCCGCACCGAGGGCCATGAAGGCCACCGAGATCACGCGGCCGCGCGGGTCGCGGTGCGGGGCGCCGAAGGTGCGCACCTGCTCGAGATGGACGGCTCCGCTCCCGAGCGACGCCTCGTCGGCGAGGACGCGGTAGGCGGCCTCGTCGAGGTCTTCCTGGAGCTCCACGAATCCGCCGGGGAGCGCCCAGGCGCCACGGTGCGGCTCGTCGTCGCGCTGCACGAGCAGCACGCTCAGGGCATCCTCGCGGAGGGTCAGGACGATGAGGTCGACGGCGACGCGGATGTCTTCGGCTGGGGAGACCATGGGGTCACCCTAGGCCCCGTTCTGGTCACTTCGACTGCTACTGCAGTGCGGCTCACATGTTCTGGACATGCGTCGCCTCAGCAGGCACCAGCGGGGACGCCGCTCGTCCCCGCCCCACCAGGCGCATCACGCATACGGCCCGCCCGGCGCGGGATCGAGCGCCGGGTCTGGATCCACGACGTCTGCGTTCATCGACGAGCCCGAAGACTGACGAAGACTGACATGGTTCGCCCACCCGTGGACTGGCGAGCGACCGCTCGGCAACGGGTGGGCACCCCGGTCAGGGGCCGGGCGCCAGCCGTCAGGCCGACGTCCAGCGATCCCACTTCTCGGCGCGATGCTCGGCCTCGACGAGGCGCACGGTGCCGGACGCGGAACGCATGACGATCGACTCGGTGACGATCCGCTCCCCCGCGTAGCGCACACCCCGCAGCAGGTCGCCGTCGGTGATGCCGGTGGCCGCGAAGTAGCAGTTGTCCGAGGTGACCAGGTCATCCGTGGTCAGCACGCGCTCGAGATCGTGTCCGGCGTCGAGCGCCTTCTGCCTCTCGGCGTCGTCGATCGGGGCGAGGCGGCCCTGCAGCATGCCGCCGGTGGCCTTCACGGCGCAGGCGGCGATGATCCCCTCGGGAGTGCCACCGGTGCCCAGCAGCATGTCCACGCCGGCGCCACGGGCGGCGGCGATCGCCCCGGCCACGTCACCGTCCATGATGAACTTGACCCGTGCTCCGGCCTCACGGATCTCCTGCACCAGCGGCTCGTGCCGGGCGCGCTCCAGGACGCAGACGGTCACCTGGCTCACCGGCTTGCCGAGCGCCTTCGCCACCAGGGCGATGTTCTGCTTCACCGGCAGGCGCAGGTCCACGAAGTCGGCGGCCTCGGGGCCCACGACCATCTTCTCCATGTAGAACACGGCCGAGGGGTCGTACATACTCCCCTTCTCGGCGACCGCGAACACGGACAGGGCGTTGTTGTAGCCGAGCGCGGTGAGGCGGGTGCCGTCGATCGGATCCACCGCGACGTCCACGTCGGGACCGGAGCCGTCGCCCACGCTCTCGCCGTTGAACAGCATCGGGGCCTCGTCCTTCTCCCCCTCGCCGATCACCACGGTGCCGTTCATCCGTACGGTGTCCATGAAGGAGCGCATCGCGTCGACCGCGGCGCCGTCGGCGGTGTTCTTGTCGCCCGCGCCCACCCAGCGGGCGCCGGCGATGGCCGCAGCCTCGGTGACGCGCACCAGTTCGAGTGCGAGGTTGCGGTCCGGGGCGGTCGAGGTGTCGGCAGGCGTGGAACTCGTGGGAGTGGTCATGGGTGTCCTCCGTCGTCGTTGTCGAAGCCATCACGCATCGCCTGCTGACGCTTCAGGACTCGACGGGCTCAGCAGGGCCGGACGCGCAGTTCGGACTCTACCCTGCAGGTCAAGATGCACTCGGGCACGACGAAGCCGCCCACCCCGTGCGGGATGGGCGGCCGGGCCTCCGATGTGCGACCGCGAGGATCGCTCTCAGACCGCGAGGGCGGCCTGCTCGGTGCGCGCGGTGCGGTCCTTGATGCCGGCGCGCAGGGCGACGAACAGGGCCACGAGGCCGACGGTGAGGAGCATGTGTCCCAGGCCCGCGATGCCGGGGATCGCAGCGCTGGTGGTGGCGGGATCCTGGCCGTCCAGCGTGAGGAAGCCGCGCACGGCCTGCATCGCCACGGTCACCACGAGGCCCACGTTGTAGGTCCAGTAGAAGACCGAGAAGGAGCGTCGGCCGCTGAGGGAGAAGACCGCGTCCAGGGCGAGGACCACGAGGAACACGACCATGCCCAGGACGAGCAGGTGGGTGTGCAGGGTGTTGAGCTGGGAGTGGGTGCCGAGGTTGTCGGTGGCCTTGGTGAACTCGCGGTAGAAGAGTCCGGAGCCGAGGCCGAGGATGATGTACGCGAAGGCGGTGTTGAGGAGCTTGTTCATGTCTTCGACTCTAGGAATCGGCCGTGACCTGGGGATCAACCGAAAGATTGAGCGTCGAGGTGGCCCGCATCTCAGGCCCGTCGCGGTGCTCAGGTCCTCGGAGCCCGGACCGCCAGCAGGTGCCAGATCCACAGGGTGGCTCCGAGCACGGCGAAGGCGATCGAGGTGACCGCCAGCGCTGTCAGGCTGACGGCGATCAGCGGTGCGATCAGCCCGGCGAGCAGCGCGTTGAGCACCAGGCCGAAGAAGGTGCCCAGTGAGGCGGCGGCGCCGCGCTCGTGCGGGAACAGGTCGAGCACCTCGAGCTGGATGGGCGCGAACAGCAGCGCCACGGTGAAGGCGATCAGCATCGGCCCGATCGCGGCGAGCAGCAGGGACCAGCTCAGCCCGCCTGTGAAGTCCGGCGCGATGGAGACCAGCACGAGGTTCACGACGGTCGAGGCCAGGGTGCCGAGGAATCCGAGGGTGATCAGCCGGCTGCGGTCCATGAGGTCGGCGACGCGCCCCACGATGAACGATCCGGAGATCATGCCGATGATCAGCGGCACGAACAGCACCCAGAAGTCCTGCTCGCCGAGCCCCAGCAGGTTCACCACGAACAGGGAGGCGCTGGCGATGAACAGGAACTGCGAGGCGAAGCCGAAGGCGCTGGCCGCCGCGATCCGCAGCATCACCGGGGAGCGGCCCACGTGCCACAGCGATCCCAGCAGCGCCCCGACGCGCAGCGGGGTGCGGCCCTCGCGCGGCAGCGTCTCCGGCAGGCGGGTGGTCGCGATCAGCACCACCAGCGCATACAGGCCCACGCCGCCGAACACCCAGCGCCAGTCCCCGAGCAGCAGCAGCCAGCCGCCGAGGATCGGTGCGATCGCCGGGGCCACCGAGAAGATCATCATCACCTGCGCCATCAGCCGCTGCGCCTCGGAGCCGGAGAACATGTCGCGGATGACCACGCGCGAGACGATCGTGGCCGCGCCCGCGCTCATGCCCTGCAGCACCCGCAGCAGGATCAGCGTGCCCATGCTCGGGGCCAGAACGCAGCCGAACATGCCGATCAGGTAGATGGTCAGCCCACCGATCATGACCTTCTTGCGCCCCAGCGCGTCGGACAGCGGCCCGTGGAAGATCGACATGATCGCGAAGGCGGCGAGGTACGCGGCGACCAGCTGCTGGAGCGCGACAGCGTCGCTGCCGAACTCCTCGCCGATACGGGTGAAGGCCGGGAAGACGGTATCGATCGTGAACGGACCGATCATCGCCAGCGATGCGAGGGTCAGCGTGATCCGGGCGCCCGCCTTCCGGCGACGCGGAGGTACGGGTGGGACGTGAGAGGTGGGGAAGGGCGTGGTCACCAGGTCGATCCTAAGCAGGATCGGGGTGCCGCCGCCTCCTCGTCCCACCGCATGGAAAGCGCTCGCGCCCCTCTGTCGCCGCCTCCCGCCGCATGCGGCGCACGTGCGCGGCAGCACGTGACGGGCATAGGCTCGCCCTGGCACCGTCGCCCCGATGACGCGGCCGCCCCACACCCCTGCGACCAGAGGTCACTCCATGAAGCACGTCGCCATGCCGCACACCGACATCTCCGCACCCAACGTGGTGCTCGGGCTGATGCGCATCGCCGAGAAGTCCGACGACGAGATCCGCACCCTGGTGCGCACCGCGCGCGAGGCTGGCATCGATTTCCTCGACCACGCCGACATCTACGGCGATGAGCTGCACCGGTGCGAGGAGCGCTTCGCGCAGGCGCTGCAGCTCAGCCCCTCCGAGCGCGAGCAGGTCACGATCCAGACCAAGGCCGGGATCGTGCCCGACGGCCCGTACTTCGACTACTCCTACGAGCACCTCATCGAGTCGGTCGAGGGCTCCTTGAAGGCGCTGCAGACCGACCACATCGACATCCTCCTGCTGCACCGCCCGGACGCCCTCGTGGAGCCCGAAGAGGTGGCCCGTGCCTTCGACGAGCTCCACGCGAGCGGCAAGGTGCGCCATTTCGGCGTCTCCAACCACACTCCGCGGCAGATCGACCTGCTGGCGAAGCATCTGAACCAGCCGATCGTCGCCAATCAGCTGCAGCTGTCGATCACCCACTCGACGTTCATCGCCCAGGGCATCGCGGCGAACATGCAGGGCACCGACCAGGCGATCGTGCGCGACGGCGGCGGCATCCTGGACTACTGCCGTCTGCACGACATCACCGTGCAGGCCTGGTCGCCCTTCCAGGCGAAGTTCTTCGACGGCGTGTTCCTCGGCCATCCGGACTACGCGGAGCTCAACCAGGTCATCGACCGTCTCGCCGCGAAGTACGAGGTCGCGCCCGAGGCGATCGCGACCGCCTGGATCACCCGTCATCCGGCGCAGATGCAGGTCGTCCTCGGCACGACCACCCCGCAGCGGGTGAGCGATGCGGCCGCTGGCTCCGAGATCCCCCTGACCCGCCCCGAGTGGTACGAGCTCTTCCGTGCGGCCGGGTGGATCGTGCCCTGATCCGCACCGCATTCCGTGACCTGATCCGCACCAGGATCCTGACCGGCTCGGCGGGACTGCCGGGCCCGACCGGGGCACGTCAGCGCAGCCGGCATCAGCAGGCACCGCGTGGCAACACTCCCCGGGAGCCGGCGGAGCCGGGCACGATGGGGCCGACGTTTTCACAGATCAGCCGCAGCGAAGCGGCGAGGAGGCACAGCACATGGCCCAGCGACGTATCGGACTGATCGGATACGGCGACGTGTCCGTCGTCCATGTCGGAGCGATCGAGGCGATCGACGGCCTCGAGCTGATCGGCATCGCCGATACCGATCCTGCCGGCCGTGCGCGCGCCGAGGCCGCGACCGGCCTGCCGACGTTCGCCTCCGCCGAGGAGCTGATCGATGCCCTCGGCCCCGACGCCGTGCACGTCACCACTCCGCACGACCAGCACGTCGGCCCGTCGCTCGCCGCGCTGGAGCGGGGTGTGCACGTGCTGCAGGAGAAGCCGCTCGCCCATACCCTCGAGGAGGCGACGCGCCTGGTGGAGTCCCTCGGCTCCGCGTCCGCGCCGCGGGCCGACGGCGGCAGCGGCGCCCCGAAGATCGCGATCTGCTTCCAGAACCGCTACAACCGCGCCAGCCAGGAGCTGTTCCGACTGCTCGAGGGCGGCGAGCTCGGTGAGGTGCGGGGCGCCTGGGCATCGGTCGTCTGGTCACGATCGGCGGAGTACTACGCCGCCAAGCCCTGGCGCGGGCGCTGGGAGAACGCGGGCGGCGGCCTGCTGATCAACCAGGCGATCCACACCCTGGACCTCGTGCAGTGGCTGCTGGGACCCGTCGAGCGCACCGAGGGCCTGGTCTCGCAGAAGAAGTTCGCCGGCGTCGTCGAGGTGGAGGACACCGCTGATCTCCTGCTGCACCATGCCTCCGGCGCCACCACCACGTTCTACGCGACCCTCACCGCGCCCGTCGCACGCCCCGTGGAGCTCGAGGTCGAGACCGAGCACGCCTATCTCGAGGTGCGCTCGGGGCGCGGGGGCGGTCTCACCGTGCGGTGGAAGGACGGCCGGGTCGACACCTTCTCCGACCGGGTCGCCACGGCCGGTGGGCGCGCCTACTGGGGTGTCTCCCACGAGGAGCTGATCCGCGACTTCTACGCGCGCCTCGATGCCCCCGAGCCGTTCTGGATCGGCCCGGCGGAGGCGATGGGCTCGCTGCGGATCCTCAAGGACGCCTACGCCAACAGCGCCGTCGGGAACTGAACAGGCGCGTCGGCCGGGGCGCCTACTGCCGCCTCACCGCCGACGACTTAGGCGCCACCGGCTTCCCCGGGATCCGCGGCATCCGACCCCCGGTCTCCCGGCTTCCCCAGCCTCCCCGGCTTCCCCGGCTTCCCCGGCGCCAGCATCTGGGCCACCCGCCGGACAGCACAGTGCCCGCCCTCCCCGTTCGGGGTGGGCGGGCACTGTCGCTCGGTTGCGCAGTCGCGCAGTCGCGGGTCAGATGACCTGACGGCCCTCCTTGCGGGCCTCCTTGACGTCCTTGGCGAAGCCGCGGGCGATGGTGATCAGGATTCCGAGCACGAGCACGGGCCAGACCAGCACGTAGGCAGTGAGCATGGCAGTCATGGGGCTGCCTCCTTCCTCAGGGGGTGCGCGGGGCGATCAGCCCCGTCGCGCAGATGATCGATCAGTGGCCGGGGGCGGCGGGAACATCGCCGCGCGGAGGGTTCTCCCCCGCAGCGGTGTCCTCGACGGCGGGGGCGTCCTCCTCGTCGAAGTCACCGGTGATCCGCTTGATCACCGAGAAGTCGAAGTTCTGGGACGACTTGACGCTCATCAGGTAGCAGACCAGGAACGAGACCGAGTAGGCGACCAGCGAGCCGGTCAGCGTCTCGTAGTCACGCAGGTACCCGAAGCCGAACGGGAGCACTGCGATCGTGGCCACGGCACCGATGATCACGGCCGGGCGCAGGCCGAAGAAGCCGAACGCCATGATGCCCAGCACTACGCCGACACCGAGGATCGCGAGCGCCTCGACGAAGAAGGCCCAGGCACCGGTGAGCGGGATCAGGGTGAAGCGCACCGGCAGGAACACCGCGAGCGCGACGATCACCGACACGGTGAAGGCCTTGTTGGTGACCTTCTTCCAGTAGAAGGACGCGATCACCGGGAACACCAGGCAACCCCACAGGGCGCCGACGAACACCAGCAGGTCCAGGATGTTGAACCGTGCGGTGGCGAAGAACAGCGCCGCGGCGGTCGCCACGATCATGGTGATGCGCCCGATCAGCAGCATGAACTTCGGGTTCACGTTCTTGCGGCCCACGGACTGGCCGTAGATGTCCGTCATGACGATCGAGCTGAGCGCCGACAGGTCGGAGTCCGCGGTGGAGGACAGCGAGCCGATGATCATGATGAACGCGAGGGCGACCAGGGCCACCGGCAGGTAGGTCCCGACCATCTGGGGCAGCAGGTTGTTGACGTCCCCACCAGCGGGCTCGATGCCCAGGTAGAGCGCCATCACGCCGATCATGCCGATGCCGATCACCGTCGCGCCGTAGCCGACGGTCGCGGTGACGAAGGTGGGCTTGATGAGGTCCTCGCGCACGGCGAAGAGCCGCTGCGCGATGGTCTGGTTGCCGATCGCGTAGGCGAGGACTGCTGCGATGTACGGGGCGCCCTGGTTCATGAAGGCTTCCGAGGAGAAGAAGCTCTCCTGCTGCGGGGTGACGTGGCCGGCGGCGACTCCGTCGGCGAACATCTGCGGGCCGCCGACGACGAAGAAGACCGCCGGGATGATGACGACGGCCGCCCCGAGCATCGCGATGACCTGTGCGAAGTCCGTCAGCACGGACGCACGGAAGCCGGACCACAGGGTGTAGAGCAGCACGCCGCCGGCGATGATGACGATCCCGGAGCCGAAGCTCAGCGGGGAGAGCATCGCGATGATCGCGCCACCGGCGATGAAGTTCGAGGTCAGCGAGATGACGGAGCCGAGCACGTTGGAGCCGGCCAGCATCAGCTGCGAGGAGCGCCCGTGACGGGCGTACATGACCTCGGCGAGCGTGTGGGCCTTGGGCGCGACCTTCCGGATCCGCTTGCCGAAGGGGTAGATGAACAGGATCATCAGTGCCCCCCACAGCCCGTAGTGGATCGGGCCGGAGACGCCGTAGGTGTAGCCGGCGGTCACCGAGGCGTACATCGAGGACGCCCAGATCCAGGTGGCGGTCATCGAGGCGGCGGAGACGCCGAAGCCGATGCGGTTGCCCGCGGTCATGTAATCGTCGGCGTTCTCCTTCTTGCGGGAGATCACGACGGACATCCACATCGTGCCGCCGTAGAACAGCAGCAGGAGCAGGATCACGCCGATAATGCCGAGCTGGTGGATTTCTCCCATAGGCGCGGGTGGCACGTTACTTCCTTTCGTCGCAGACAGATCGGTCCCTCGTTCGCCCGGTCGTCCGCGGCACTCTCCAAGCGTCCCGGGCTCGCAGTGGTCCCAGGGGCCGACCGGCAATCGACCCCCTGAGCGAGTGCCGCCCGGCATCGACCCGGGCGATGCGACGCATCTGCTCCGGGGATGGGGCCGCGGCGGCAGCAGTGGGTACGGCTCCTCCCGGAGACCGACACCGCACGATTCACCTCGCTTGGGGCCGCATAGATACTCGCACAGTAGGGACCCCCTGGCCAGTTCGTGGATAACTATCAGATAACCCGTGCAGGTCAGAGCGCTAATAATGATTGTCAGACAAACAGAAACGGCGACGTGTCACCTCGGTGGCGCATGAAGATGCAGCGGTCTTCAGTGGCACCGCACTGCGCACCCGACGGGCCGCCGCCCCACGGCGTCGCCAGAGCATCGCCAGCGCACCCCGAGAGCATCGCGAGAGCATCCCGAGAGCAGCGTGGCAGCGCACCGGAGCACGACGGGTCCGCCGGCCCCCGGACGCACCGCGCAGCACTCCGGCCAGGCACGATGCACTCGTACGTGCAGTGCGGTCGCTGCGCACGGCCGCTGTTATCGTCGCGCTCATGACTCGCATCAGCATCGTCGTCGCCCTCCCCCAGCCCGCCGCCATCGAGGCCGACACGACGCTCGACGCCGCCCCTCTCGTCGAGGCACTGGTCCGACGGGGAGTCCATGCCGAGATGACCCCGTGGCGCGGGGCCGACGTCGACTGGGCCGCGTACGACCTGCTGGTGATCCGCAGCCCGTGGGACTACGCCCTGCACGCGGCCGAGTTCGAGGACTGGCTGGACCGCGTCGACGCGTGCACCCGCGTGCTCAACGAGCCGGACCTCGTGCGCTGGAACATGGACAAGCGCTACCTCGCCCAGCTCGAGGAGGCGGGGGTGCGGGTCGTCCCGACGTCGTACCACCGGGAGGTCGGCTCGTTCGCGCAGGCCCTGCAGGAATTCCAGGACTCCTCGGCGCACGTCGTCATCAAGCCCACCGTCGGGGCCGGCTCGCAACTCGTCGGCCTCTTCGCGCCCGAGGACCCGGCGGCTCTCGCCCTCGCGGAGCAGATCCTGGACGCGGGCGGGGTCGCGATGCTCCAACCGGAGGTGCCGGAGCTGTCCGACGGGCGGGAGAAGGCGCTCTATGCGCTCGACGGGCATCTCAGTCATGCGATCTCGAAGGGCGCACTGCTCGCCCGGGGCGGCGGGCTGCGCGGCGGCGTCTATCAGGAACGGCCCGTCCTGGTCGAGGCGACTGCCCAGGAGAAGGCGTTCGCCGAGCAGGCCCTCTCCACGATCGCGCGGGTCACGGGCCTGCCCACGCCGCTGTACGGCCGCATCGACACCGTCGACTCCGCCGAGCACGGGCTGGTGCTGCTGGAGGCCGAGCTGTTCGAGCCGCTGTTCAACCTGCACCTCACCCCGGACGTCACGGAGCTCTTCGCGGACGCAATCCTCGCGAGGGTCTGACGAGCGCCAGCGGCGTCGGCCTGACAGGAGGCGCCGTAGCTCCCAGGGTCCTAGGGCTGCCGCCCCTTCCCCTCCGCAACCAGGGTCTCGAGCCACGCCGGCTCTTCGTCGTGCAGAAACCTGTCGGTTCCGTTCCGGGCACGCGAGAATGAAGCGCTGCCCGGAAATCCGGCAGCCGATCACGGACACCCCACGCAACGTGCCGACCGCGGCAGCGAGACGGAGACACTCACACGATGGCCACGATGCCCCACACACCCACTCCTGGCGTCGGTACACCGGCCGCCCCGTCGGCCCCGTTCGCCCCGTCGGCCTTCCTGTTCGGGGGCGATTGGAGCCCGGAGCAGTGGGACCGTGAGACCTGGCGCGAGGACATCGAACTGATGCGTCGCGCGAAGGTGAACACTGTCTCGCTGGGCATCTTCTCGTGGGCGATGCTCGAGCCCGCCGAGGGCGTGTTCGAGACGGACTGGCTGGACGAGGTGATCGAGCTGATCACGGAGGCCGGGATCGGGTTCTTCCTGGCCACACCCACGGCGTCCCCGCCGCCGTGGTTCACTCTCGCCCATCCCGAGGCGATGCCGGTGCGGGAGGACGGGGTGCGCCTGACGCACGGCTCGCGCGACACCTACGCGATCAGCGCCCCCGCCTATCGCGAGGCGTCGCGGCGCATCGCGCGGATGCTCGCCGAGCGCTACGGCGCCCACCCGGGCCTGCGGGGCTGGCACCTGCACAACGAGTACGGGACCCTCGATCACGGACCGGAGGCCGCACGCTCCTTCCGCGCCTGGCTGCAGCGCCGCTACGGCTCCCTCGAGGCGCTGAACCGGGAGTGGTCCACCGCGTTCTGGTCCCAGCGCTACGGCGCCTGGGAGGAGATCACCCCGCCGCGCACCACCCAGTACCTGCACAATCCCGCGCAGCTGATCGACTTCCGCCGCTACAGCTCCGACGAGATGCTCGCGGCGATGGGCGAGCAGCGCGACGAGATCCGCGCCACGGGCTCGCGCGCCCCGATGACCACGAACTTCATGCTGCCCACCTGGAACCATCTGGAGCAGTGGAGCTGGGCCGACCAGCTCGACGTGGTCTCCCTGGATCACTACCTCGACACCACCGGGCCGGACGCGGAGACGCACGTCGCCTACGGCTCGGACCTCTCCCGCTCCTGGTCGGGCGGGCCCTGGGTGCTGATGGAGCAGAACGCGGCCGGGATCTCCCTGGGGGATCGCACGGTCGCCAAGAGCCCGCAGCGCATGATCCGTCATTCGCTCGGCTACATCGCGCGCGGCTCCCAGTCCTCGCTGTTCTTCCAATGGCGCGCATCCCTCGGCGGCTCCGAGCAGTGGCACAGCGGGCTGGTCCCCCACACCGGTGGGTCCACACGGCGCTTCGAGGCCGTCTGCGAGCTGGGCGGGATCCTCGAGCGGATCGCCCCGGCGGTGCGGCTCCCGGCCGACGGGCCCCTGGTCGCCGCGGAGGTCGGGATCCTGTGGCACGCCGACGGGTGGTGGGCGCTGGAGACCCCGCACGTGCCCAGCGATGCCCTGCGGTACTCGGACGAGGTTCGTGCGACCCATCGCTCGTTCTGGCGCGCCGGCATCCCGGTGGACTTCGTGCGCCCGGGGGCCGACGCGAGCCGGTACCGGCTGCTGGTGGTGCCGTGCCTGTACCCGCTCTCGGACGAGCAGGTCAACTGGCTGACCCGGTACGTCGAGGCTGGCGGTGAGCTCGTCGTCACCTACCTCTCCGGCATCTCGGATCCGTCGCTGCGCATCGCGCCGGGCGGCTATCCGGGCCGCCTGCGCGAGCTGCTGGGGGTGCGGGTCCAGGAGCTGCTCCCGCTCGAGAACGGTGCGCAGGTCGCGCTGGACGACGGCGGGATCGTCGAGGAGTGGACGGAGCTGCTGGAGGCCACGGATGCCGAACCGACCGCCCGCTACGCGGACGGGGACCTGCGCGGGCTGCCGGCGATCACGCGCGTCCGGCGCGGGGAGGGCCACGCGGTCTATCTCTCCGCCCGCCTGCGCCAGGACTCCCGCGACGTGTTCTTCGCGGCGGTTGCCGAGCGCCTGGGAGTCCGTCCCACGCTCGAGGGCGCTGCGCAGGCCGGGCTCGAGGTCGTGCGCCGCCGGGGCGACGGGGCTGATCACGTGTTCCTGCTGCACCACAGGAGCGAGCCGGTGACCGTGCGCGGGGAGGGGCGTGAGCTGATCTCCGGACAGGACGGGTCCGCCGGGGTGAGAATCGAACCCGGCGGGGTCGGCGTGCTGGCAGTGGCCGCTGATGGACCGCTCGAGCTCCTCCGCGTCCCCTCCTGAAAGGCGTCCAGATGCCATTGTTCGACCTCCCGCTCGCCGCTCTGCGCGAGTACCTCCCCACGCTCGACGAGCCGGCGGATCTCGACGAGTTCTGGGCCGGCACACTGGATCGCGCGCGCACCGCGGAGGTGCTGGTCGAGGTCTTGCCGGTGGAGACCGGGCTGTCCCTGGTGGACACCTGGGACGTCACCTTCGCCGGCCACGACGGGGCGCCGATCCGTGCGTGGTACCTGCGGCCAGCCGGCATCGAGGGCGACCTCCCGGTGGTCGTGGAGTTCATCGGCTACGGCGGCGGGCGCTCCGAGGCGATCGAGCATCTGCTGTGGCCGACGGCCGGCTACGGCCACCTCGTGATGGACACCCGTGGCCAAGGCGGACGCTGGGGATCACGCGGCGACACCCCGGACCCCGTCGGCTCCGGCCCGGCCGCGCCCGGTTCGATGACCCGCGGCATCGACTCCCCCGAGACCTCGTACCTCACCCGCCTCATGACCGACGCCGCCCGCGCCGTCGATGCCGCCCGCGCCCTTCCGGGGGCCGACGGGCGGGTCGCGGTGACCGGCAACAGCCAGGGCGGCGGTCTCGCGATCGCCGCTGGTGGCCTGGTGCCCGACGTCGACGCGGTGATGGCCAACGTGCCGTTCCTGTGCCAGATCCGTCGCGCGATGGACCTCACCGACGCCGATCCGTACCAGGAGATCGTCCGCTATCTCGCCGTGAACCGTGGGCGGGAGGCGGCGGTGGAGAACACCCTGCGGTACGTCGACGCCGTGCACCTCGCGCGCCGTGCCCGGGCCGATGCCCTCTTCTCGGCAGCCCTGCGCGACATGACCTGCCCGCCCTCGACGGTGTTCGCCGCGTTCAACCACTGGGCCGGCCTCAGCGGAGCGACGCCGCGCAAGGACATCGAGATCTACCCGTTCAACAACCACGAGGGCGGCGCGGCCACCCAGAACATGGTGCAGCTGGCGTGGCTGCGCGAGCGGATGCCGGTGGCAGGGCTCAGGAACCCTGGGTCGGCGCCGACGCCGTCGACTCCCGCTGGACGAGGTGCGTCTCGAGCTTGAACGGATGGGCGAAGAGCCCCGGATCCGACGAGAGGGCGAGCAGCCTCTCGACGGCCACCTGTCCCATCGAGAACAGGGGCTGGCGCACGGCGGTGAGCTGGGGGTGGGTCCAGCTGGCGATCATCGTGTCGTCGAAGCTGACCACGCTGAGCTCCTCGGGGACGCTCACCCCGAGCTGTCGGGCCGCTCGCAGCGCCCCGACGCCGAGGGTGTCCGCGACGGCGAAGATCGCCGTGGGCGGCTCGGGCAGGCGCAGCAGCTTCTCCGCGCTGCGCTGACCGTCCTCGTACCCGAAGGTGCCGTGCTCGATGAGGTCGGGGTCCACGGGGAGGCCCGCCTGGGCGAGGGCGCTGTGATAGCCCTGGACGCGCTGCCTGGCCGGGACGGAGTCCTCGGGGCCGCCGATGATGCCGATCCTCCGATGCCCGAGGTCCAGGAGGTGCTGGACGGCCAGGGAGCCGCCCTCCCAGTTGGTCGCCGAGATCGTGACGACGCCCTTGGTGTCCTGGCCGATGGTCACGGGGTCCACGGCGATGAGCGGCAGCTTGAGATCCTTGCTCCATCGCGCATGCTGGCTCCCGATCGGCGAGGTGACCGCGATCAGCCCCTCGATACCGCGCCCGGCGATGTCGGCCATCTGGGCCCGCGTGGGCCCGGCGTAGCCCTCGCCGCGCTCGTCGACGCTGATGACCAGGAGGTCCACATCGGCCCGGCGAGCGGCGCGTTCCGCGCCTTCGAGCACCTGCAGCGCGTACGGGCTGGTGAGGGTGTCAAAGTGGATCATGACCGAACGGCGGCGCTCGGTATCGCGCCGCTTGGGCTGGTACCCGAGCCCGCGGGCCACCTCGGCGACCTCCTGGCGCGTCGAGTCCCGCACATCTGCGCGACCGTTCATCACCTTCGATGCGGTGGCCAGCGAGACCCCCGCCTTCTCGGCGACGTCCTTCAGGGTGACCCGGCCCTGCCGCGCAACGTCCTCTGGCATGTCCACACCCTCACCTCTCGACACGGCACCTGCGTCAGCGCCGACTCCCAGGAGGATAGTCGCGCCCAGCCCCTCGACCGCAGGGCACACCACCCCAGTCTAAACACTGACAGAAGTTTCGGCTTCCTTTTCGGAGGGTTTCCGCGCCTCGACGACGGCTGATCCGCGCCGCCCCGCACACCGGAGCAGACGGTCGACCCACGGCCGATCGCCCGCTCCGCGACCGCCGGCCCGCCCTGCGCGCCGCGGCCCGCCGTCAGCCCTTCACGGAGCCGAGCATGATGCCGGAGACGAAGTACCGCTGCACGAACGGGTACACGCACAGGATCGGGATGAGGATCAGGATCATCGTCACCGACTGGATGTTGGCGTTGAGGTCGCTGACGCTCGCCCCGGAGGCCGCCGCCCCCTCGGAGGCAGCCGTGGAGGCCCCCGCGATCAGGTTCCGCAGGAACAGGGTCACCGGGAACAGATCAGTCCTGTCCAGGTACAGGAACGCGGCGAACCAGTCGTTCCAGTACTGCACCGAGTAGAACAGCACCATCGTGGCGATGACCGCCTTGGACAGCGGCAGCACGATGCGGAAGAAGATCCCGAACCAGGTGAGGCCGTCGATGTGCGCGGCCTCCTCGAGCTCGCTGGGCAGATTCTCGAAGAACGCCTTCATGACCAGGAGGTTGAAGACGGACAGCGCGGGCGGAAGGATCACCGCCCACATCGTGTTCTTCATCCCCAGCGAGGAGATGAGGACGTAGTTCGGGACGATGCCGCCGTTGAAGAACATCGTGAACACGGCGATCCCGATGAGCAGCCCGCGGCCCCTGAGATGCTTCTTCGAGAGCACGAAGGCGTACGTCGTGGTCAGCACCATCGCGATGGTCGTCCCGATCACGGTGTAGACCACGGTGTTGCCGTAGCTGCGCCAGAAGGCGCCGTTGTCCGCGACCGCTTTGTAGGTGTCCAGGTTGAAGTCGACCGGGACGATGCTCACCTTGCCCGCATTGATCGCCCCCGCCGAGCTGAACGACTGCGCCAGCAGCATCACGAACGGATACAGCATCATCGCGCACATGAGCAGGAGGGCCGTCGTGTTGACGACGGTGAAGACCTTGTACGAGGTGGAGTCCTTGATACGGGACGTCCGGGCCTGGACGGGCGCCTTGCGGGGCGCGTCAGGGGCCATTGCTTCGATCACCACAGGCTCGTCCCCACCAATCGTCTGGAGATGAAGTTCGCGGACATGACCATGGCGAATCCGATGATCGCCTGGAACAGGCCGATGGCCGCCGCATAGCTGAGATTGTTCGACACCAGACCGACGCGGTACAGGTATGTCGAGATGACATCGCCGGTGGAATAGGTCATGGGGTTGTAGAGCAGCAGGACCTTCTCGAACCCGACGTTGAGGAAGTTGCCGATGTTGAGGATCAGCAGGGTGACCATCGTCGGCCGGATGCCCGGGAGGGTGACGTGCCAGGTCTGCTGCCAGCGGTTGGCACCGTCGATGCGCGACGCCTCGTAGAGGCCGTCATCCACGGCGGTGAGCGCGGCGAGGTACAGGATCGTGCCCCAGCCGACGGTCTGCCAGGCCTCGGAGGCCACGTAGATGAAGCGGAACCACTCGGGCTTCTGGAGGAAGGAGACCGCGTCGCCGCCGAGGGCCTCGGTGATCTGATTGACCGTGCCCTGCAGGGACAGCAGCTGGTAGACCATGCCCACCACGATCACGACCGAGAGGAAGTGCGGAAGATAGCTGATGGACTGCACGATCTTCTTGAAATGCGTGCGTCGCACCTCGTTGAGCATGAGCGCCAGGATGATCGGCAGCGGGAAGCAGACCACGAGGGTCATGCCACCGATGATCACGGTGTTCGTGAAGACGTTCCAGAAGGCGGGATCGTGGATGAACATGTCCACGTAGAGCGTCCCCACCCACTCGTCGCCGAAGATGTTCCCGCCCGGCCGGAACCGCCGGAAGGCGATCACGTTGCCGAGCATCGGCAGGTACCGGAAGATCGCGAGGAAGATCAGGGGCGCGATCGCGAAGGTGTAGAGCGGCCAGTCGCGCCGCAGCGCCCGCTTCCATCCTCCCGGCCTGCGGGTCGGGACCGAGGGTCGCGGCGCAGGCTCCTGCGCCGCGACCTCCCGTGCCTCTGCCAGAGTCATATGACCACCTGCTCCGTCTGCTGACCGGGCCGGCTCAGCCGTTGGCCTCGACGAAGCGCTCGCGCGCCGTGTTGAGCAGCTCGAGGTACCGGTCCACGCCGGCGGCCTCGAGCTCGGCGACGAAGGCGTCCCACTCGCTCATGTCCCGCTCGCCCATGATGAACTGGAGGGTGGCGGTATCCACGGCATCCTTGATCGGCGTCGCCAGGAGCGAAGCCTGCTCGAGCTCGGTCTCGTCCATCGGCGTGGGCGGGAACGGATCGCGCGGAGTGCGCGTGGCCAGGACGTCGTCGATGTACTGCACGAACTCGGGCGTGCTGTAGGACTCCTTCAGCGCACGGGACTCGGTGGACTCGGCCGGGAAGGTCGAGAAGCCGAGGTCAGTCTTGATGTCGGTCTCGCCGTCGGCGTTCAGCGCGTAATCGTCCAGCGAGTATTCGTCGTCGAGCTCGATCGTGCCGTCGTCCGACTTCGTGTAGGTCACGTCCTTCTCGCCCCAGCGCAGCATGTCGCGCGCGTCCGGGTTGAAGTAGAGCCAGTCGACGAACTGCAGTGTGGCCAGGAAGTTCTCGGACTTCGTGATCTCGGAGCTGAGCATGAAGCCGTGCCAGAAATTGCGCGGCTCGACCATGTCGCCGGCCGGCCCGGCGGGCGGCGGGATGAGGGCCACCGAGAAGTTCCCCTCACCCACCGTCTCCTCCAGCGCCGTGGCGAACTCGATCGCCGTGCCGGAGGAGCCGGACGCCGCGAAGCACGTCTCCTTGGCGAACTTCTCGTCGACGCCCGCGGCGCCGCTGCCGTCGTTCGAGTCCGTGAGCGACTCCTTGTCCAGCAGACCGTCCTCGACCAGACCGCGGAAGAACTCCACCAGCTGCTTGTACTCGTCGGTGGTGGCGGCGTAGACGAGCGTGCCGTCGGCGCCCTCGACCGCACCGTCGCCGAAGCCCCAGCCGGCCTTGGTGCCGAAGCCGTGGGCGGCGTAGTTGAGCATCGACTGGGCCTCGAAGCCGTCCGCCAGCGGGACGGAATCGGGGTACTTCTCCTTGATGAGCGTGAGCCCCTCGTGCACCTCCTCCCAGGTGTTCGGCACCGCGCCGGTGACCTCCTCGAAGACGTCCTTGCGGATGACCAGGCTGAACACCGGGACGGAGACCTCCTGCAGGCCCGGCATCATGTAGTACTTGCCGTCGGCCTGCTTGAGATTGTTGATCATCTCGCCGAGCTCCCACTCCTCCACGTACTTCTGGAAGTTGGGCATCTTGTCGGCATAGTCGCTCAGCGGCACCACCGCCCCGGAGGAGACGAACGGGGAATCCTCACCGGTGTAGACCAGCGGGATCAGCGTCGGGGCGTCGCCGGCGCTGATGAGCAGGCTGCGCTTCTCGGTGGCGTCGCTGAACGGGATGTGCGTGAGCGTGATGTCGACGTTCGTGAGCTCCTTGATGAGGTCGAAGATCCGCCACGAGTCCTCGACGGGGACCTCCGGCCAATCGGTCCACAGCATGCTGACCTCGAACGGCTCCGCGGCTGTGAACTGCGTGTCCGCGGCGTAGTCCTCCATCGCGCCGACGCTCTGGGCCTCGGCGTCGATCTCTTCTCCGGCACCGGATCCGCAGGAGGACAGGGCCAGGGCCCCGAAGGCCGCCGCGGAGAGACCCACGAAGCTGCGCCGGGTCTGCGAGAGATGGAAGGGGTGTGACGTCGTCATGGCCGTCTCCTCGTCGAGATCATGGCCGTGCCGCGGAGAGCGGCCGGCTGAACGGGTGATGCATGAACTGCGGGTGGTGCATGAACTGCAGACACTGCTGAATCCGATGGAGCGATGCTGCGCCCGTCCTGGGCGGAGTCCGGATCGGACCGTCAGGAAGCCGGGCGGCGATGATCGACCGCGCCCTGCTCCCCAGGCCTGACCGCCACGCGTCATCGCGGGACGGCAAAGCTAGTCAATACTTTCGCTTAAGTTTCGACGTGATCCACAACCTAGCGGGCGCGATCGCGCGGGTCAAGAGGTTGAGCATCACCTGAGAATCGTGTCCACGGCCGCGCGGAAATGCTCCTCACCAGCCCGATTGCGCACACAGCGGCCGAAGTGCGCTCCTCGATCAGCAGGATGGCAGGTCACATTTCCGCATCACCTGCCCATTATTAAGCGAAACTTTTAGGTTTGGTGCGATATTTGGTGAGCACCCAGCCCACCGGAGCTCTCCGGCTCCCGGCAAGCACCCGAAGGAGGGCGATGACGTCCCCATCGCAGAATCGCAGCGTCCTCACCAGTGTCACGGAGGGCATCTACTGGATCGTCACGATCGACGCGCTCCTGGTGCTCGCGTGTTCCCCCACCATCCTCGCCTGGACCCTGCTGCCCGCGGGACCGAGCAATGTGCTGGTCCTGGTGCTGGCCGGTGCGCCGCTGGTCCCGGCGGTCTCGGCCGCGCTCTATGCCTGGCGTCGATGGTCCGAGGACCCCGACCTGGTCCCCGCGTCCCGCTTCCTGCACGGCTACCGGGTGAACCTCCTGGACAGCCTCAAGGTCGGGATGCCGGCGGTGATCGTGCTCGGGATCCTCACGGCGAACGTCACCTTCGGCGCCCAGCTCGGCACCGCGGGCTTCAACGTCGCGTTCCTGATCCTCGGCGCGCTGGTGCTGCTGCTCCTGGTGCGCGCGCTGACGATCGTGTCGAACTTCAGCTTCCGCCTCGTAGACACGCTGCGACTCTCGGTGTTCACCCTGTTCGCCAAGCCGCTCTCGACGCTCGCCCTGGTCTCGCTCGGGGTGCTCACGCTCGGACTCGTGCAGGTCGTCGGCGGCTTCGCCCTGCTGCTGACCGGCTCTCTGCTCACGGCGGCGCTGTGGCACTCGGAGAAGCCGGTCGCCCGGCTCCTCCGAGAGCGCTTCGTCAGTCCCGACGAGGAGCCGACGACGGCACCAGCCGGCTGACGAGCCCGCCGCGCGGCACGGTGATCTCCTGGCTCTGCCCGTCGAGCTGCACCCTGTAGTCACCGGCGAAGCCCTCCAGGCGCACCACGCCGTGCTCGTCGGCCCGGTGCTCATCGCGAGGGACCCACCACTGCTCGCGCACGAGCTCCTGCAGGGCGTGATAGCTCGGCTTCGGGGTGCCGTCACGTCGCACCAGACCCGCCGGGGCGCCGAGCCAGGCGGAGGCGTCGTCCAGCCCCCAGTAGGTCAGCGATTCCACGGCGGGGTGGGCGAGCACGGTGCGGTAGTGGCGCACCAGTTCGTCCGCCTGGCGCTCCTCGCCGTCCGGCGTCGAGGGCCAGGAGGCGACGACGTAGTCGTTGAGGTCGTCGATGTGCGAGGGCATGAGATCGCCGGAGACGAGCGTCGTCTCGGTCATCTGCAGCGGGAGCCCGAAGCGGGAGAAGCGCTCGAGCACCTCGGCGATCTGCTCCTCACCCCGGTACCCCTGGTGCATGTGGGTCTGCAGACCGATCGCATCGATCCGCACACCCGCCTCGAGGCATTCCTCCAGGACGTGCTCGTACGCCGGGGTGAGGTCGAAGTCGTTGAGCACGAGTTGCGCCGTCGGGTCCGCCGCGCGCGCTGTCTCGACGGCGAGGCGGATGACGTGCATCCGGCCGCGGGCCTGCGCCAGGCGCGTCACCGCGTTCTCCTCGGCTGCGAAGACCGGCAGGATGACCGTCTCGTTGAGCGCGTCCCACTGATCGACGAGTCCGGCGAACTCTCTCGCCTCACGGGTGATGCGCGCCCGGATCGCCTCCTCAACGCCCTGGTCGTCCTTCTCCAGCAACCAGGTCGGGGCCAGGGTGTGCCACAGGAGCGGGTGCCCCTTGATCCTCACGCCTCGGTCGCGGAGGTGCAGCGCGAGGGCTCGCAGCCGGTCCGCGTCGGTCGTCCCGGGGGTCTGCTCGTACCAGCGCCAATAGAAGGGCAGGGTGGCCGTGTCGAAGAGGCCCAGCCACAGCCTCTCGAGTTCGGCGGCCTCGGGGTCGCCGGACTGCGCCAGCGTGAAGGCCGTGCAGCCGAAGCCGAAGGCGTGCCGCGTCTGCTCCACCGTGACGAGTGCACCCGGGCGCGGGGCCCCGGCGGCGTCCACGACGTGCAGCTCGAGGGGTTCGAGCCGGCCTGCAGGGGCCGAAGCCCTCCGTGCCGCCGAGGATGCCGCCGCCATCAGTTCCCCTCGGGGACGCTCGCCGTGACGTCGCCCGCTGCGGCGCCGACCGCTTCCGGCACCGGACCATCCAGCACCGGCGCCACCTCGATGGGGGTGTCGAGCACCCTGTCGCCATCGCCGACCACGCGCACCGCACCGGAGACCCGGAACGAGCCCTCGAGCCGCATGTCCTCGCTCGAGGAGCCCACACGCACGCGGAACTCGCCCGGCTCGACGATCCGCTGATGGTCCTCGCCCAGGAAGGAGGTGCGGTCGGCGTGCAGGCGGAAGGTCACTCGCTTGCTCTCCCCCGCCTCCAGCACGATCTTCGTGAAGCCGACCAGCCGCTTGAGCGGGCGCACCACGGAGGCGACGGGGTCGCTGAGATAGAGCTGGGCGACCTCCTTGCCGTCGCGATCGCCGACGTTGGTGACGGTCGCCGCGATCTCGACGGTGCCGTCGGCAGGGATCTCGTCGGCCGAGAACTGCAGGTCGGAGTACTCGAAGCGGGTGTAGCCGATCCCGAATCCGAAGGGGAACAGCGGCTTGGGGTCGATGTTCGAGATCCCGTCGCTGACCCAGGCGAGCACGGGAGCGAGGTAGGTGCCGGGCTGGCCGCCCATGCCGCCGGGGATGCCGATCGGCAGGCGCCCGGAGGGGTTCACGCGGCCCGAGAGCACTCCGGCGATCGCGCTGCCGCCCTCCTCGCCGGGCATGAACGCCTGCACGATGGCGGCGCAGCGGTCGACGTACGCGCCGAGCGCGTAGGGGCGTCCGGTGACCAGCACCAGCACCACCGGGGTGCCGGTGGCGAGCACCGCCTCGACGAGCTCGTGCTGAGCGCCGGGCAGCTGCAGGTCGGCCACATCGCAGCCCTCCCCGGAGGTGCCCGCCCCGAACAGGCCGGCGATGTCGCCGACGGCGAGCACGGCGACGTCCGCCGCCTCTGCGGCGGTGACGGCCTCAGCGATGCCGTCGGTCGAGGTGCCGGTGAAATCGGTCCCCGCGACGGTCGTGACCATCGAGTCCGTGAACTCGGCGGTCAGGCTCTCGCGGAGCGAGGGCACGGCGACCGACGTGCCGTTGTCCTCCAGGCGGGAGAGCACGTGGTTGGTGAAGCTGTAGCAGCCCAGGAAGCTGCGCGGCTCGACGGCGCTGGGGCCGACGAGGGCGATGCGGCCGGGAGCGGCCAACGGGAGGACCTCGGCCTCGTTGCGCAGCAGCACGATCGACTCCTCGGCCAGGCGCCGGGCGAGCTCACGGTTCTCCACCGGGTCCAGATCGATCGCGTCGCCGGTGGTGGCGGCATCGAACTCGGGATCCAGCAGGCCCAGCTCGACCTTCTGGCGCAGCACGCGCCGCACCGCGGTGTCGAGCACCTCGACCTCGAGCTCACCGGCGTCGATGGCGTCCAGCAGCTCGGGGAAGGTGTTGGTCTCGGGCAGCTCGACGTCCATGCCCGCGCGCAGCGTCGTCACGGCGGCGTCGCGAGTGGTCTCCACGACGCGATGCATGGACTGCAGGAAGTTCACGGCCCAGTAGTCGGAGACCACGGTCCCCTCGAAGCCCCAGGTGTCGCGCAGGAGCTCGGTCATCAGCCAGCGGCTGGCCGCCGGGGCGATGCCGTCGATGTCGGCGTAGGAGTTCATCACCGCGTCGACCTTCCCGTGCCGCACGGCCATCTCGAAGGGGACCAGGTCGATCTCGTGCAGCTCGCGGAGGCCGATGGAGACGGGGGCGTGGTTGCGGCCCGCCCGCGAGGCGGCGTGGCCGGCGAAGTGCTTGAGGGTCGCGATGACCCCGGCCCCCTGCAGGCCCTTCACGTACTCGGTGGCCAGGATGCCCGTGAGGTACGGATCCTCGCCCATGGTCTCCTCGATGCGCCCCCACCGGTAGTCGCGCACGATGTCGAGCACGGGCGAGAGGCCGACGTGGGTGCCCAGCGCGCGCATGTCCGCCCCGATCCGGCCGGCCATCTCGCCGATCAGCTCGGGAGCGAAAGACGCCCCCCAGGCGATCGCGGCCGGGTAGGTGGTGGCCTCGTGAGCCATGATCCCCGTCAGGCACTCCTCGTGCGCAATGGCCGGGATGCCGTGCGGGGAGCCGGCGACGACGGCACTCTGCAGGCGACGCAGATTCTCCACCCCCTCCTCGGAGGTCAGCGGCGCGCTGCCGTAGGCGCGGGTGATGTGCCCCAGGCCGTTGCGGACCGCCTCCTCGAAGGGATCGCGCCCCTCGTCGAAGGTGGACTGCATGGGCGCGAAGCCCTCGGCGTCCCCGATCTCGGGCCGCTTCCAGTAGCTGCCGAGCTGGGCGATCTTCTCCTCAGGGCTGAGATCCGCCAACAGCGACTCCACGCGCTGCTCGACGCTCACAGAGGGGTCTCTCCACGGGGCAACGGTCATGAGGTGCTCCTTCGCACGGCCCTCGAGGTGGCGGCGGCGCCGCACACCCCGACTGTTTCAGGCACTTTTTGAAAGCTTTCTGTCGACTTTCGGTCGTGGTCAGGCTAGAGCAGTCGACGGGCCGTGGTCAATGCCGGGTCACCAGCGACGCCTGGACGCAAGACGGAGCGCCTCCCCTGAAACTTTCTGGGGAGGCGCTCCGTCTGAGGGGGCTGCATCGGGGAGTCGTGGGGCGATCATGGGGCACCACGGGCGTCGTGCGGCGATCGTGCGGCACCACGGACGTCGTGCGGCGAACGTGCGGCACCACGGACGTCACGGGGCATCGGGAGATGACGCGCGGCATCGCAGGGCATCACGGGGCAGCGCCCTGCTGCGGCGCTGCCGTGCTGCCCTGCTGCCGTGCTGCCCTTCTGCCGTGCTGCCGTGCTGCCGTGCTGCGGTGCTGCGGTGCTGCGGTGCTGCGGTGCTGCGGTGCTGCGGAGTCAGGGTCAGCCCTTCGAGGCCCACTCCGCAGTGCGGTCCTTGAGCTCGCGATAGGCACCGAGCACCTCGGGGGTGGCCTCGGCCTCGACGGTCCGGCTGTCGGTGAGCGTCCAGGCCGGCGGCTCCTGATCGCCCGAGAGGGCCCAGGCCGCCTGGCGAGCAGCTCCGAGCGCGACGTACTCGGCGGCCGGGGCGATGGTCACCGCGCGCCCGAAGATGGCGGGTGCCAGCTGCTGCACGGCCTCGCTGCGCGCGGCGCCGCCGATCAGCGTGATGGTGGCGGCCGACGTGCCCGTGCGGTCCTCGAGCGCCGTGATGCCGTCGGCCAGGGAGCACAGCAGGCCCTCGACATAGGCCCGAGCGATGTCCTCCCGGGTGGTCGCGGTGCTCATCCCCGTGAGGGTGGCGCGGGCATCAGGGCGGTTCGGGGTGCGCTCCCCGTCGAAGTAGGGCAACAGGGTGACGCCGTGCGCGCCGGGCACGCTGGCCAGGGCCAGCTGGGCCATCTCCTCATGGGAGACGCCCAGCAGGGCGCGACCGGCCTCGAGGATCCGGGCGGCGTTGATCGTGGTGGCCATGGGCAGGAAGCGGCCGGTGGCGTCGGCGAAGCCGGTGACCGCGCCGGAGGCGTCGTTCGGTCGGGTGGGGCTGACCATCGCACACACCCCGGACGTGCCGATCGAGACGGACACGTCGCCTTCGCCCTGGGACAGGCCGAGGGCCGCACCCATGTTGTCCCCGGTGCCGGCGGCGATCGCGGCGCCGGAGGAGGTGCGGGCCATGATCTCCTGCGGCGATCCGGGCAGACGGGGCAGCTCGAGGCCCTTGCCCAGCGCCAGCTCGACCAGCTCGGGCTTCCACTCCTCGGTGCGGGTGGAGTAGTAGGCGGTGCCCGAGGCGTCCCCGCGATCCGTGAACGCCTCTCCCCCGCCGGCCAGGTGGCGGGAGACGTAGTCGTGGGGCAGCAGCACGCTCGCCGCGCGGCGCGCGCTGTCCGGCTCCTCGTCGCGCACCCAGCGCAGCTTGGACGCGGTGAAGGAGGCGACCATCAGACTGCCGATCTCCTCGACGGACGCCTCGGCGCCGCCCATCTCCTCGATGAGCGCCTCGGCCTGCGGGGCTGAGCGGGTGTCGTTCCACAGCAGCGCATCGCGCACCACCTCGCCCTGCTCGTCCAGCAGCACCATGCCGTGCTGCTGACCGCCCACGGAGATCGCCTCGGCCCGCTCGAGCAGGGGGCCGGCGGCCTCGTCGACCGCGTCGAGCCAGGCACGAGGGTCCACCTCGGTGCCCTCGGGATTCGCCGCTCGACGCTCCTCGAGCACGGCACCGGTCTCGGCGTCGACGAGGAGAGCCTTCGTGGCCTGGGTGGACGAGTCGATTCCGAGAACCGTGGGGGCCATCAGGAGGTCCTTTCCGAGGAACGGGGCGCGGAGGTTGCCGCAAGTCCCCAGAGTACGGGGCAGTATCGGCGTCGGCACCGAGCTGGAAGTGGTCGAGCACGGCATGGCCGGGCCAGGCCAGGCCAGGCCAGGCCAGGCCACGCAATTGTGAGCTGGGGACCTATGTGGATGCTTCACATGGGTCCCCAGCTCACATTTGTTGGCAAACCCGACGAGGCCGACGAGGCCTGGCGAGCTCGACGAGGCCGACGACGCTGGCGAGCTCGACAATCCTGGCGAGCCCGACGACCCTGGCCCGGTCCGACACCGCCCGGCCCGACACCGCCCGACCCGGCGCCGGGCGGGTCAGCGCCGGGCTGGTCAGCGTCGGATCAGGCGCGGAAGCCGAGCAGGTGCTGCATGGCCAGCTGCTGCAGGCGCACGAAGCCGAAGTTGCGCTCGCCGGCCTTGTCCGCGTCGAACTCCTCGAAGGTGGAGCGATCCGCGAGCAGGTCAGCGAGGGACTCGCCCTCGGCGAGGGTCGGCTGGGCGAGCTCGTCGATGCCGGAGTAGGACAGCGCCTCCTGGACCTCGGAGTCCTGGCGGAACGCGAGGGCGCGCTCCTTGAGCATCAGGTACATCTCCATGTTGGCCGCGGCGGACTCGTACTGGCCCTGCTCGTGCTCGGTGCGCGAGGGCTTGAAGTCGAAGTGACGGGCACCCTCGTAAGCGCCGGGCTTGGACGGGAAGCCGTTCTCGAGCAGGTCCACGGTGAAGAACGCGCTGATGAGGTCGCCGTGACCGAACACGAGGTCCTGGTCGTACATCGGGCCGTGCTGGCCGTTGAGGTCGATGTGGAACAGCTTCTCGGACCACAGCGCCTGGGCGAGGCCGTGCGTGTAGTTCAGGGTCGCCATCTGCTCGTGGCCGGTCTCGGGGTTGATGCCCACGATGTCGCCGTGCTCGAGCTGCTCGATGAAGGCCAGGGCATGGCCGACCGTGGGCAGGAAGATGTTGCCGCGCGGCTCGTTGGGCTTCGGCTCGAGGCCGATGCGCATGTCGTAGCCCTTGTCCTTGATGTAGCCGGCCACCGTGTCCAGACCCTCGCGGTAGCGCTCGAGCGCGGCGAAGAGGTCCTTGGAGCCGTCGTACTCCGAGCCCTCGCGGCCGCCCCACATGACGAAGGTGGTCGCGCCGAGCTCGGCGGCGAGATCCACGTTCGCGAGCACCTTGCGCAGGCCGAAGCGGCGCACGTCGCGGTCGTTGGAGGTGAACGCGCCGTCCTTGAAGACCGGGTGGGCGAAGGTGTCGGTGGTGACCATCTCGATCACGAGGCCGGTCTCGTCGGTGACGGACTTGAGCTGGTCGATGATCTTCTGACGCTCGGCCGGGGTCGCATCGAAGGGCACCACGTCGTTGTCGTGGAACGTGAAGCCCCAGGCGCCGAGCTCGGAGAGCTTGCGGATGTGGGCGCTCAGCTCGAGCGGCGGGCGGGTGGCGAGACCGAACTGGTCGCGCGCCTCCCAGCCGGTGGTCCACAGGCCGAAGGAGAACTTGTCGTCACGGGTGGGGGTGGGTGCAGTCATGGTCGAACTCCTCTGTACGAACAGCAGTCTCTGGTCCCTCGCGGCCCGAAGCGTCGCACTACGATGCTCTGAACCGATCCAGACGACGCTCCTGGAACCGATCCAGCAGTTCCCAGGACCAGTTCCCAGGACGGGCATCGCCGGGCCGCTTAGTATGTTTGAGTTACTAACATACGACGAATGGTCGCCCGACCACAAGACGGCACCACGAAATCGCACGACGGAAGGGTCAGTCCCATGCAATCGACGCACCTGCGCGAGCACAACCTCTCGCTCGTCATGCGCGCCGTCGTGAACGCGACCGTCCCGGTCTCACGGGCCACGCTCGCCCGCTCCACCCAGCTCACCAAGCCCACCGTCTCCAAGCTCGTCGAGGAGCTGATCACCGCCGGGCTGGTGGAGGAGCACGCCCCGGTCTCCCAGGGCAGCGGCCGACCGATGGTGCCCCTGCATCCTGCTCAGCACACAGTGCTCGGCATCGGCCTCGAGATCGCCGCCGAGCACATCTCGTGCCTCGGCATCGACTTGGCCGGTGGCATGCTCAGCACCCGCACCGAGTACCTCGAGGTCACGGCGGACAACGTCCCCGAGGCGGTCCAGGCGTGCGCCCGACTGCTGGATCAGGTCCGCGCCGAGGCGGGGCCCGCGACGCTGGTGGGGGTCTGCGTCGCCGTCCCCGGGCGCATCTCGCCCGACGGCGAGAGCGTGCTGTCGGCCCCCAACCTCGACTGGGCCGACGTCCCCCTCATGCGTGAGCTCCAGAGGATCCCCGCTCTGGCCGCCGTCCCGGTCCTGGTGCAGAACGACATCCGGCTGTCGGTGCTCACGGAGATCGCCCGTCGGCCGGACGAATCGTTCATGTACGTGCGGGGCAGCACCGGCGTCGGTGGGGCGATCGTGCTCGAGGGCAAGGTGCTCGAGGGGGTTCACGGCTGGGCCGGCGAGTTCGGGCACACCGTGGTCGAGCCGGACGGCGCGCTCTGTCGCTGCGGCCGACGCGGCTGCCTCGAGGCCTACGTGTCGTACCACGCGCTGCGGGAGCGGGCCGGCCTGCGGCGGGACGTGCTCATCGACGAGCTGGTCGAGGAGCTCTCCCGCAGCAGCGATCGGGCGGAGGTGATCGGCACGATCGGCCGCTCGCTGGGCCTGGCGATCGCCAACGCGCTGAACATCCTGGACCTGTCCACCGTGGTGCTCTCGGGATACCTGGGGCCGATCGCCGAAGAGATCGCGCCCTTCATCCGCGAGACGGTGGACCGCCACGCCCTGGCCGCCGAGGTCGACGAGATCGTCATCGAGCGCTCGGACGACCTCGCGGCTCCGGCCCTGTGGGGCGCGGCGCGCGCGGCGATCTCACCGCTCCTGGACCACCCCGGCGACTGGATCGCGCGGTCGGTCCGTGCTTGACCCGCCCGCTCCCACTTCGTAAGTTGAAGACACTAAAGGCAGGTTCCGCCCCTGGTTCCGCCCGGCACGTCTGCGGCCCCTCTCTCCTGGGCGTCCGGGCCCGACCGTCCGCTTCTCCGGGTCCGACCGACCGCTCCGCAGCATCGTCTGCACCGTCAGAACTGTCAGGACCGTCGCCGGGCACAGCATGCGAGGACGAGCACCCCGGTACGTGATCGGCGAGCGACGGTGCACCCTCCCGGCCCACGCCCGTCGGCCGATCCACGACCCCCGATCCCCAATCCCCCGACCGCAGGGCCGAACGACCGCACGACCGCAACACCGCCCGACCCCATCACCGCATCACCGCCCGACCGCATCACCGCATCACCGCATCACCGCATCACCGCATCACCGCATCACCGCACCATCCACTCACCGAGGAGTCGTGACACCCGCAGTGACCACCCCATCCCCCACCGCCCGCCCGCTGAACATCGGCATGGTCGGCTACGGCTTCATGGGAGCCGCCCATTCCCATGCCTGGCGCACCGCCCACCGCTTCTTCGACCTGCCGGCGACGCCCGTGCTGCACACACTCGCCGGGCGCACCGAGAGCTCGCTGGTCGCGGCCGCCGAGCGGTACGGCTTCGCGCGCACCACCACCCGGTGGCAGGACCTCCTCGAGGATCCCGAGATCGACGTCATCGACATCTGCACGCCCGGTGACACCCACGTCGAGATCGCGCTGGCCGCTCTCGCGTCGGGCAAGCACGTGCTGTGCGAGAAGCCGCTCGCGAACTCCGTGGAGGAGTCCGAGCGGATGACCGCGGCCGCGGCGGACGCGCGCGCCCAGGGCGTGCGCAGCCTCTGCGGCTTCTCCTACCGCCGCACGCCCGCGCTCGCCTATGCGCGCCAGCTGGTGGCCGAGGGCGCCGTGGGCGAGATCCGTCAGGTGCGTGCGCAGTACCTGCAGGACTGGCTCTCCGACACCGACGCCCCGATGACCTGGCGCCTGGACAAGGACAAGGCCGGATCCGGCGCGCTCGGGGACATCGGTGCGCACATCATCGACCTCGCCCAGTGGATCACCGGGCAGGACATCTCCGCCGTCTCGGGCACCCTCGAGACCGTCGTGCCCACGCGCCCCGCGGCCGGGGACATGCAGGGACTCGGCGGGACCGGCGATCTCTCCGGCGAGCGCCAGCAGGTCACGGTCGATGACCTCGCCCTGTTCACCGCGCGCTTCGCCGATGGCGTGCTGGGCTCCTTCGAGGCCACGCGCATGGCGCAGGGCCGCAAGAACGCGATGCGCGTGGAGATCAACGGCTCGAAGGGCTCGATCGCCTTCGACTTCGAGCGGATGAACGAGCTGGAGGTCTACGACGCCACGGCGCCCGCCGGCCGACAGGGATTCACCAGGGTGCTGACCACCGAGCCCGAGCACCCCTACGCCGCCGCCTGGTGGCCCACCGGCCACGGCCTGGGCTACGAGCACACCTTCACGCATCAGATCGCCGACCTGGTGCGTGCCATCGGGGAGGGCACCGACCCCTCCCCCTCCTTCGAGGAGGCCCTGCAGGTGCAGCGCGTCCTCGCCGCCGTCGAGGCCAGCTCGGCCGACGGCTCCAGCTGGCAGGGCGTCGCGCCGTCGGCCGCCGCCAAGAACTCCATCTCCACCTCCACCTCCACCTCCACCTCGCAGGAGCGCACCCGATGACCGACCCCCAGACCACCCCGCAGGCCGCCCCGCAGGCAGGTGCCTCCGACCAGGGCTCCCCGACCACCCGCACGGCGCTCGTCGTGCGGGGCGGCTGGGACGGGCACCAGCCGATCGAGGCGACCGACCTCTTCATCCCGTTCCTCGAGGAGAACGGCTTCTCGGTGCGGATCGAGGAGTCCCCCGCGGTCTACGCCGATGCCGAGTACATGGCCACGGTGGATCTCATCGTCCAGTGCAACACCATGTCCACGATCGAGAAGGAGGAGTTCGAGGGGCTGCGCGACGCCGTCGAGGCGGGCACCGGTCTGGCCGGCTGGCACGGCGGCATCGCCGACAGCTACCGCAACAACTCCGACTACCTCACGCTGATCGGCGGTCAGTTCGGCTGCCATCCCGGCAAGCACCCCGACGAGCGCACGGGCGAGCAGTCCGACAACTACGTGCCCTACACCGTGGACATGCTGCCGGCGGCCGCGGAGCACCCGATCACCCGCGGCATCGGCGACTTCGACCTGGTCACCGAGCAGTACTGGGTGCTCTCGGACGACTACATCGACGTGCTCGCGACGACCACGCAGAAGGTGCGCGCATGGGATCCGTGGCACCGTCCCATCACCTCGCCGGCGATCTGGACCCGCCAGTGGGGCGAGGGCCGGATCTTCGTCTCCACCCCCGGCCACCGCGTCGAGGTGCTCGAGGACCCGAACGTCCGCACCGTGATCGAGCGGGGCATGCTGTGGGCGGCGCGCGGCAGCGAGCAGCCCTACGGCGAGCACGGCGGGCGCAGCGCGAAGGAGGCCACCCGATGAACGCGCAGGGCATCCCCGCCACGACGGAACGCTCCCCGATGCGCATCGGCATGATCGGCTGCGGCGTCATCTCCAAGCAGTACTTGGCCAGCTTCGACCAGCTGCCGGACGTGCAGCTCGTGGCCGTGGCGGACCTCGACCGCGCCCGCGCCGAGGCCGCCGTCGAGGGCCGTGACGGGGTGCGGGTGCTGAGCGTGGACGAGCTCATCGCGGACCCCGAGGTGGACACGGTGCTGAACCTGACCATCCCCGCGGCGCACGCCGACGTGGATCTGCGCGCGATCGCCGCGGGCAAGAACGTGTACTCCGAGAAGCCCTTCGCGGTCACCACGCAGGAGGGCGCGCAGGTGCTCGAGGCGGCGCGGGAGGCGGGCGTGCTCGTGGGCAGCGCCCCGGACACCGTGCTGGGCACCGGCACCCAGACGGCGCGGGTCGCGATCGACGACGGCGAGATCGGCACCCCGATCGCCGCGGTGGCCACCATGGTCACCCCCGGCCATGAGCGCTGGCATCCGCAGCCGGACTTCTACTACGTGCCCGGCGGCGGTCCTCTGCTGGACATGGGCCCGTATTACATCCACTCGCTGGTCACGCTGCTGGGACCGGTGGCCGAGGTGATCGGCGCCGGCAGCCGCCTGCGCACCGAGCGCACGATCGGCTCCGGCCCCCGCGAGGGAGAGGTCATCCCGGTCTCCACGGACACCCATGTCACCGGCGTGCTGATCCATGAATCCGGGGTGCTCTCCACTCTCGTGATGAGCTTCGACGCGGTGGGCACGTCGGCTCATCCGATCGAGGTCCACGGCACCGGCGGCACGCTCGCCGTGCCGGACCCCAATCGCTTCGACGGGGACGTGGAGATCAAGCGTCTGGGCGGCGAGGGCTGGGAGACCGTGCCCGTGGCCGGCGGCTACGCCGACGCCTCGCGCGGCATCGGCCTGCAGGACATGGCCGTGCGCGGTGCGGACCTCCGGGCCAGCGGCGACCTCGGCCAGCACGTGCTCGAGGTGATGAACGCGGTGCTCGAGTCGGCCACCAGCGGTGCGCGCGTGGGGGTGGCCAGCACGGTGGCCCGGCCCGAGGCCGTCGAGCAGCAGGACGCCCGCGTCACCGCCTGACGGCCGGACACGGGGGCTCGCGGCTGCCGTCGGGCGTCACCCCGAGCAGCGGCTCGGTCGGGAGCGCGGCAGTGGACGGAAGGGGCACCCCTCCCGCCCGCTGCCGATCTCACCTCGGCTCCGCCGCGTTCTCGATCGGGACCGTCATGTGCTGGCCGTTCTCGGGCAGCCCGTCGACGCACTCGGCCCCAACGCCCTCCCTGGGGACGACGCCGGACCCGGACGCGACGTCGGACCCAGAGGCATCGCCGACCTCGGAGGCGTCGTCGGACCCGGGGGCCATGTCGAGCTCGGGCGGGGCACCGAGCTCGACGTCGGCGAACGCCATGGGCAGCCCCTGCCCGGTCCAGCAGGAGGCGCGATCCATCAGCTGCGCGTGCACGTGGGGTTCGCTGGAGTTCCCGGTGTTCCCGCAGCTGCCGATCTGCTCGCCTGCTCTCACGCGCTCGCCGACCTGCACGAGGACCGAACCGCGTTGGAGGTGAGCGACCATCGCGCAGACGCCGTCGTCGCCACGGATCGTGACGTGATTCCCGACGACGAAACCCGGCCCTCCGATCTCGCGGATCACGCTCTCGAGCATCATCCAGGCCACGCCCCACCGGTTCGAGCGGGCGCGGTGGTCCCGATGCCGGTCCGAGACGCGCACCACCGTTCCGTCGAGCATCGCGTGCACGGGCCGGCCGAAGGCGGGGTACTCCTCCGCAGCCCGCATCGCGGGGCCGCCGAACTCCGGCCGCGGCACATCCAGCGGATCGTGCACGAGGTCGATCGCGTAGGCCTGGCCATAGGCGCGCACGCCGTGGCTCGGCACGACCGAGGCCGGACTGTTGATACCCATCCAGCGACCTCGCACCGGCGACCCGACCACTCGCGCTTCGGGGACCGGCAGCCACCGCGGTGCCACGAAGGTCAGCACCACGCACGCCAGTGCGACGGCGAAGGCGAGGGGCACGAGGGTCGCCTGGACCTCCCGGATCCCGTCCTGCAGGGCCCGGCCCATCGTGACGACATCGCCGAGCAGATCGCTGAGGATCGCCGCGAAGATGACCAGCATGGCGGCGTAGAAGAACGGGCCGCGCACCCGGTAGAGCGACAGCACCATGCCCGTCATCGTTGCGCTCCGGCCAGGCTGGCCAACAGGGGCACGACGCGCGCCGCGGGCACCTCGTAGCTCCCCCGTCCGCTCTGACGGACCCATCCCGCCGCGACGAGCTGGCGCAGATGGTGGTGCAGCTGCCCGGTGGTGCCGAGCGCCGCGACCTCTGCCAGCTCGGCGGTCGCGTGCACGCCCGAGAGCAGATGACGCAACAGCTCCAGCCGAACGGGATGGCCGAGCGCAGCGAACTCCGCAGCCCGGTCGGACCAGTCCGTCTCCAGCATCCCCGTGGTGCCGGCGCTCTGCTGCCACGCGACCGGGGCACCGCCGGGCAGGGTCATCGACCCGATCAGCATCACCGCACCCTCGGCCGTCGCAGGATGATCGCCCAGGCGCGAGCGCAGGCCCGTCAGCGCCCAGTACTGCTCCTCGTCCACCGCCGACGCCTCGGACCGCTCCGGGTGCGCTGATCGGTGCTGGCCGCCCTGGTGCCCGGGCTGCTCCTCCCGGACGCGGCATTCCGTGGCGCTCTCCAAGCGGCTGACCCGCTCGGTCAGCGCCTCCAGAGCCCGCCTCATCTCGTCATCGCTCTCATCCATGGCGCGATAGTACGCTACTCCATACTTACGAACTAGACCTCGACGGGTCCCGCTCGTCCGCCGACTGCGCCGACTGCGCCGACTGCGCCGACCGCGCCAGCTGTCGACTGCCGGACTCAGAGGTGCCCAGTGCCGACCGCCAACCGCCGTCGTCAGCAGTTGCTGGTGCCGACCGCCTGCCGCCGACCGCCGAGTTTCCTGGTGCCGACCGCCGGACTCAGAGGTTCCAGATGACCGGGACCAGCACGATCTTCACCACGATGGAGAAGGCGAAGAGCGTGGCGTAGGCGGTCTCGATGCGCTCGTCGGCCCGCTTGGAGTTCGCGGCGTCGAGCACGGCGGGCTGGCCGAGGAAACCGGCCATGGCTCCGGCGACGCGCGGGGCGGAGAGGTCGAGAACCCAGCGACCCGCGAGCAGCAGCGCCACGCAGCTGAGCGCCGCGACGACCACGGAGAGCACCGCCGCCCGCCAGGCCGTGGGCGAGGAGAGCACGGAGGCGACGTCGGGCCCCGCGGTGAGGCCGAGCCCCGCGAGGAAGAGCAGCAGGCCCAGCTGGCGCAGCGTGATGTTGGCGCTGCCCGGGAGGGCCCAGACCACCGGTCCGGTGCGGCGCAGGGCGCCCAGTACCATGCCCACCAGCAGAGGGCCGGCCGCCGGGCCGAGCGAGAAGCTGCCACCGCCGGGCATCGGCACGGTGACCAGGCCCAGCGCGAAGCCGAGCACGAGGCCCAGCCCGAGCGAGAGCACGTCGAGCTCGCTGGCCTTGCGGTCCGAGTCGCCGAGCAGGGCGTGGACGGCTTCCAGCTTCGAGCGGTCCACGGCCACGGCCATGCGGTCGCCCGGTTCGAGCACGAGGTCATCGCGAGCCAGGAGCTCGAGGTCGCCGCGGCGCACCCGGGTGGGCACCGCCCCGAAGCGCACCGGGAGGTTCAGCTCGGCGATGGACCGCGAGGCGAGGTCCGGGTTGGAGACGGTGAGGCGGGTGAACTCGACCAGCGAGCGGTCATGGGCGATGTGCCGGGCGCTGCGCTCCCCGAGCTCCTCGGTCACCGCCTCGACCGCGTCCGGCATCCCGACGGCGACGACTTCGTCCCCGACCAGCAGGTCCTCCCCGGGCACGATCACCCGCACCGTGCCTGCGCGGCGCAGGTAGGAGAAGCGCACCTGCTGCTCCTGCCACTGGGGGATGTCCCGCAGGTTCGCCGGGCGCAGCACGTGCACGGTGGCCGAGTCGAGGCTGGTGCCGGCGAGCGCGGGGGTGTCCTTGCGGCCGGGCCAGTTGCGGGTGACGACGGTCGAGACCAGCACGATCCCGACGATCACGCCGATCGGATAGCCGAAGGCATAGCCCACCGACGGCGCGGACGTCGAGGTCAGACGGTCGGCGGCGTCCAAGGCAGGGGCAGCGGTGAGCGCACCGGTGAACAGTCCCAGCGAGAGGTCGCGGGCCAGGCCCAGCGTGTGGCCGAGCACGATCGTGGCGATCGCCGCGATCACGGTGCTGGCGGTGGCGGCGAGCAGCAGCGGCAGCTGACGGTTCAGCGTGCTGAAGAAGGCGGCACCGGCGGAGATGCCCACCGTGTAGACGAACAGGGCGAGGCCCAGGGACTGCACGAAGTCCATGCCTGCGCCGAGATGGGGAGCTGCCGCGGAGAGGGCGAGGCCGGTGAACAAGGCCCCCGCCGCACCGAAGCGCACGCGGCCGAACGGGATGGCTCCCAGCACGGCCCCCGTCGCGACGACCAGGAACAGCGTGAGGAGCGGGCTCCCCTCGAGGACGTCGATCACGTGGAACCTTTCCAGAGCCCGCGACCGCGCACCGGCAGGTGCGCATCGAGCGCGGGCACCGCGGTGTGGAGTGGCCTTCCACGATAGTCGCGGCCGACGCGCACCGGGAGGGGAGTTGTCCGAGGTCACGACGTCCGTGACGGCAGGTGACGCGGACGCCTGGGCGCAGGGTCCCGTGGATGCTCTGCTGCAGCGATCTGCGGCTGCTCGGCCGACGGCCGGGGCTGCTCAGCCGAAGGCGAGCGGCAGCATCTGACCGCGCTCGCCCAGAGCGTCGAGTTCGACCTGTTCCGCCTCGGTCGCGGGGCGCCGGCCGGTGGCGACGCGCAGGGCATCGGGGTCGGTCCAGGTCTCGGGGAGCCGCAGCCGCAGGCGGCGTTCGACCATGTCCCGGGCGGCAGCCAGCCCGTCTGCGGGCGGTCCGGCGGCGGGTGCGTGGGAGGCCAGACGACTCTCGGCGGCCGGTCTCTCGGCGGCCGGTCCGTCGGCCGTCGGAAGATGCGCGACCAGGTCCAGATGATGCAGCGTCCACTCGAGCACGTGGGCGCCGAGGTAGTCCCGCACCGTGAGGGTCTTGCCCTGGGTGCTCACCGGGAGGTCGGGGTGGGCGATCAGCGCGGCGCGACCGGCCGCTGCACCGAGGTCCTCGAGATGATGCCGCAGCAGGCCAGGATCCTCGTAGGCGTGGGCCAGGCGCACGACGAGCGCGTCGTGGGGGTCCTGGCCGTCCGGCATATCCGGCGACGGGGTCCAGTAGCTGAGCAGGTCGTGGGTGGGGGCGGTCTCTGCGGGAGTGGCGAGCGTGATCAGCACGTCCTGGGCGTCGATCACCAGATGGGTGACCAGATCCCGCACGAGCCAGCCCCGGCAGCCGGACGGTTCCGCGAAGGCGTCGTCCGGAAGGGCGGCCACCGCCGAGCGCAGGGCCGACCAGGTCAGCGAGAAGAGGTCCACGGGGGCACGCTAGCAAGCAGCCCCACAGCGACCCGGCGCGATCCACGCCGGTCCAGTGCGGTCCGAGCCGGCCCAGCGCAGTCCAGAGCGGGCCCACCCACCCCAGGGCGCGCCAGCTCAGCTCGCCCCAGGGCGCCCCCAGCTCAGCTCAGGCCAGAGCGCGCCAGCCCAGCCCATGGCAACATCCGGCACCTGCCTGCCGCCTGCGGCGTGGTGCAGGACACTTCAGGGCAGTGCCCACCGGACCAGGTGCGCCTGTCCGCGACGACGCGGTCCGTCGACGTCGCCGTGCAGCATCGGTCCGCCCGGGCAGTCCCGCACTCCGTCAGCCTCGCCGGAAAGGCGCCCCATGCTCAACGTCGCGATCATCGGCACCGGTTCCATCTCCGATGCACACCTGCGCGCCTACCTGGCCGCCCCTGACCTGGTGCGCATCGTCGCCCTGGGCGATCTGACCGTCGAGAAGGCCGAGGAGAAGCGCCAGGCATTCGGGCTGGAGGACGCCCGCACCTATGGCGATGCCGGCGAGCTGCTGGCGGCCGAGGATCTCGACCTGGTCTCCGTGACCACGCCCCCGTCGGCCCATCGCAGTGTGAGCGTGCAGGCGCTCGACGCCGGGGCGCATGTGATCGTCGAGAAGCCGATGGCGCCCTCGCTCGAGGACTGCGACGCGATGCTCCAGGCGCAGCGCCGCAGCGGGAAGCTGCTCTCGGTGATCGCGCAGAACCGGTTCCGCCCGGAGATGATGCGCCTGAAGGCCGTGCTGGACAGCGGGAAGATCGGACCCGTCGCGCATGCCCGGATCTCCTCGGAGTGGTGGCGCGGCACCTCGTACTACGACCTGTGGTGGCGCGGCACGTGGGCGTCCGAGGGCGGCGGCTGCACCCTGAACCACGCCATCCACCACATCGACCTCGCGCTGTGGCTGCTGGGGTCCCCGCAGGCCGTGGTCGCGATGATGACCAACGCCGCGCACGACAACGCCGAGGTGGAGGACCTCTCCGTCGCGATCCTGCAGTACGAGCGGGGCCTGGCCGAGCTGACCAGTTCCGTCGCGCACCACGGGGAGCGGCAGGAGATCGTGATCCAGGGCGAGCAGGCGCGCATCTCCCAGCCGTGGGAGGCGATCGCCGAGACGGCGATGCCCAACGGCTTCCCCACCCCGGACGGCAACCCCTCGCTGACCGACGAGCTCGAGAGCCTGGTGGCCGATCTGCCCCCGCTGCCGCACACCGGGCACGCCGCCCAGCTGCGCGACGTGATCGGCGCGATCGGCGAGGGCCGTGCGCCGTTCATCGACGGCGAGGACGGCCGACGAGCGGTCGAGCTGGTCACCGCGATCTACGCCTCGGCCATCGAGCGCCGCACGGTCGACCTGCCGCTCGCGCCGGAGAACCCCTACTACCGCTCCGGCACGCTGGTGGAGCGGGCGCCGCATTTCTTCGAGAAGACGGCCTCGGTGGGCGCGCTGGACGGCGACATCACCGTCGGCGGAGACTCCTAGCGGTCGAAGGGCCCCGTCCCGCGGTCCATGACGCCCCCGCCTCACCTCCCCTCCCCGGCCTTCTCCCTCCCGCCCTGACCACCCCGTTGAAAGGATCCCCATGGCAGTCTCCGAAGGAGCCAACTACGCCCCCGCCGCGATGCCGAAGCCGGTCGTCGAGCCCGGCGAGTTCGTCTTCGCCGTCATGCACCTCGATCATGGCCACATCTTCGGCATGACCCAGGGCCTGATCGGTGCCGGCGGCACCCCGAAGTGGGTCTACGACACCGACGCCGAGCGCGCCGCCGCCTTCCAGGAGAAGTTCCCGGAGGTGAAGATCGCCAGCAGCGAGGAGGAGATCCTCGCGGACGACGACGTGCTGCTGGTCGCCGCCGCGGCCATCCCCTCCGACCGCGCCGCGCTGGGCATCCGGGTGATGGAGGCCGGCAAGGACTACTTCACCGACAAGACCCCGCTGACCACCCTCGACCAGCTCGCCGAGGCGAAGGCCGCCGTGGAGCGCACCGGCCGGAAGTACATGGTCTACTACTCCGAGCGCCTGCACGTCGAGGCCGCGGTGCTCGCCGGCCAGTACATCGAGCGCGGCGCGATCGGTCAGGTCATCCAGGTCCAGGGCATGGGCCCGCACCGCCTGGGCGATCCGGCCACCCGCCCTGACTGGTTCTACGAGCGCGCCCGCTACGGCGGCATCCTCACAGACATCGGCAGCCACAACTTCGAGCAGATGCTCACCTTCACCGGCTCCGACGACGCCGAGATCCTCTCGAGCGCGATCGGCAACTTCGCCCACCCCGACCACCCTGAGCTCGACGACTTCGGCGAGGCGCACATCGCCCTCTCCTCCGGCGCCTCCGGCTCGGTGCGCGTGGACTGGTTCACGCCCGACGGTCTGCGCACCTGGGGCGACGGGCGCACGTTCATCGTCGGCACCGAGGGCTACATGGAGCTGCGCAAGTACGTCGACGTCACCACCGACAACGGCGGCGGCCAGGTGATCCTGGTCGACGGCGAGGGCGAGCATCGCATCGACGCCACCGGCAAGGTGGGCTACCCGTTCTTCGGGGACCTCATCCTCGACGTCCTGCACCGCACCGAGAACGCCATGACGCAGGCCCACGCCTTCAAGGCCGTGGAGCTGGCGCTGAAGGCCCAGGAGCAGGCGCGGGTGCTGCAGGCTCCGGGCGCCTGACCCTCCGCGCCCCGCGGGACGCACGCCTCTCCTGCAACGGCCGCTGTCCCCTCGGGGACGGCGGCCGTCGGCGTCGTGAGGCCCTCCCCACCGTCCCGACCCGCTCTGCCCCTCGCCCCAGCGCCTCCTCCACCGCCACCGCGCGCCCATCGCGCGCCCACGTGGAGGGGCGTGACCTGGGACGCCATCGCACCCCAGTCCCATGACCGACATCCCGACGTGTTTTCTGCTGTATTTCGGACGTTAATCCACCTCTGGCCACCGCTTGACCTGAGGGTAGGCCTGGGCATACCGTGTCGATATCGACAGAAGTTTCCGAAATCTTTTCGGCATGGACGCCGAACTTGCGAACTGGAGCAGCAATGAAGCCTGTCACTCGCCGTGCGACTCTCGCCGGCCTCGGGATCTCCGTGCCCGCCCTCGTCACCCTCAGCGCCTGCGGCGGAGGCAAGCAGCCCGCCGGCGGCGCCGGCTCGTCGTCGAGCCTGTCCGTCTGGGCGCTGACCGGGGCCAAGGAGGACACCTACCAGCAGTCCTTCGATGCCTGGGACGACGCGAACCCGGACTCCCCCTTCGCCGTCGAGTTCTTCGCCAATGACTCCTACAAGGAGAAGATCCGCACCTCAATCGGCTCCGGCAACGCTCCGACCCTGGTGTTCAACTGGGCCGGCGGCACGCTGGAGGACTACGTCTCCAACGAGTCGGTCGTGGGCCTCTCCGGCAAGGTGGACGACGTCCTCTCGCGCACGATCGAGTCGATCGCCAAGGTCGGCGAGGTCGACGGGAAGCAGTACGGCGTCCCGAACAACGACACCCAGCCGGTGGTCCTCTACTACAGCACCGAGCTCTTCGAGGAGCACGGCGTCACCCCGCCCACCACCTGGGCAGAGCTCATGACCGCGGTGGAGACCTTCGTCGAGGCGGACATCATCCCGATCGCCCTGGCCGGGCAGAGCGTGTGGCCCGAGCTCATGTACATCCAGTACCTCACCGACCGCATCGGCGGCGAAGGGGTCTTCGAGAAGGTTCTGAGCGGCGAGGCCGATGCCTGGTCCGACCCGGCCATCACCTCCGCGCTGGAGTCGATCGTGGAGCTGGTGGACGCCGGCGCCTTCGGCTCGAGCTTCGGATCGGTCGCCGCGGATGCGGGCGCCGATGCGGCCCTGGTGCACACCGGCCAGGCCGCGATGCTCCTGCAGGGCAGCTGGGTCTACGGGACCTTCAAGCAGGACGCGCCCGACTTCGTGGCCGACGGGAAGCTCGGCTTCCTGAACTTCCCGGCGGTCGAGGGCGGCGACGGCGACCCGTCCAACGTCGTCGGCAACCCTGCCAACTTCTGGTCCGTCTCCTCCGACGCGGACGAGGAGGTGCAGGAACTCGCCATCCAGTACCTCAACGATTTCAACCTCAACGAGGAGATGGTGGAGAGCTTCCTGGCCATGGGCGCGATCCCCGCGGTCAAGGACCTGGAGGACAAGCTGCCCGACCTCGACGACGGCGACTTCCTGTCCTTCGCCTACGACATGGTGACCAACGCACCGCACTTCCAGCTGTCGTGGGATCAGGCGCTGCCCGCGGCTCCAGCCCAGGAGCTGCTCACCAACCTCTCGCAGATCTTCCTCGGCGAGAAGGAGCCGGCCGATCTCGTCAGCGCGATGAACGCGACCCTGGACTCATGACCGCAGCGCAGTCCCCTGCTCCGCCCGTTCCCCGGGAGGGTCGGGCGCCCTCCCGGGGCTCGGCGCGGTCCAGGGCCCGCACGAGCCTGCGCACCGCGCCGAGCAACTGGATGCTGGCCCCGGCGCTCGCCTTCTTCGGCATCTTCGCGCTGCTGCCGCTGGCGGGCGTCGTCGTGCTGTCCTTCTTCGCCTGGGACGGACTGGGCACCCCGTCGTTCGCCGGGTTCGATGCGTGGGTCTCGGTCTTCCAGAACCCGGTCACGCTGAACGCGATGAAGCTGACCTTCCTGATGACGGCACTGAGCTTCGTCGTCCAGTTCCCGCTGAGCCTGCTGCTGGGAACCTTCATGGCGGGGCACCAGCGGTACCGCGAGGCCTTCTCCGTGCTCTACTTCCTGCCGCTGCTGTTCTCGGCGGCGGCGACCGGTATCGCCTTCAAGGCGCTGCTGGACCCGAACTTCGGGCTCTCCCGGGCGTTCGACGCGGACTTCCTGCGACAGGATTGGCTCGGTTCGCCGAACCTGGCGTTCTACACGCTGATCATGGTCATCTCGTGGTCCTTCGTGCCCTTCCACTCCCTGCTCTACCAGGCAGGGGTGCGGCAGATCCCGAAGTCGATGTACGAGGCGGCCACCCTCGACGGCGCGGGACGCACCCGGCAGTTCTTCAACGTCACCCTGCCCCAGCTGAAGTACACGATCGTCACCAGCTCCACGCTGATGCTGGTGGGCTCTCTGACCTACTTCGACCTGATCTTCATCCTCACCGGGGGCGGGCCCGGCAACGCGACGCGAGTGCTTCCGCTGGACATGTACCTGACCGGCTTCCGCTCGTATCAGATGGGGCCCGCGAGCGTCATCGCCGTGATCCTGATCGCCGTGGGACTGCTGCTGTCCCTCGGCCTGAACAAGGTCTCGGGCGCGGACAAGATGGAAAGCCAGATGGAGGGCGCCTGAGATGAGAACCCGCAATCCGAACGTCGTCGGCGGGATCCTGGGCTTCGCCTGGCTGCTGGTCATCCTGGTGCCGATCTACTACATCGTCATCACCAGCATCCGTCCGCGCGAGGACTACTTCAGCTCCAACCCGCTGTCGATCCCCTCCGAGTTCACCCTCGAACCGTTCCGCTACGTCCTGGAGAACGACTTCCTGCGGTACTTCGCCAACAGCGTCTTCGTGACCGTCGTGACCGTCGTCGCGGTGGTGGTGTCGTCGCTGATGGCCAGCTACGTGATCGTTCGCAGCCGCACCCGGCTGGCCCGCTTCAGCCAGAAGCTGTTCCTCATGGGCATCGCGATCCCGCTGCAGGCCACGATCATCCCGATCTACTACCTCATCGTGCAGCTCGGGCTGTACGACACCCTCTGGGCGCTGATCCTGCCCAGCGTCGCGTTCGCCATCCCGATCACCGTGCTGATCCTGACGAACTTCCTGCGCGACGTGCCCAAGGAGCTGTACGAGTCGATGACGGTGGACGGCGCCACCGACCTGCAGATGTTCCGGCGCCTGGTGCTGCCGCTGGCGAAGCCCGCGGTGGTCACCGTGGGCATCTACGACGCCCTGCAGGTGTGGAACGGCTTCCTGTTCCCGCTCGTGCTCACGCAGAGCTCCGAGATGCGCGTGCTGCCGCTGTCGCTGTGGGCGTATCAGGGGGAGTTCACCACGAACATCCCGGCGGTGCTCGCGGCCGTGATGCTCTCGGCGCTGCCGATCCTGGTGCTCTACATCGCCGGTCGGCGCCAGCTGATCAGCGGTCTCACCGCTGGGTTCAGCAAGTAGCAGAGCAGGCGGTTCCCGGCCCGAGGACTCGGGCCGGGAACCGCCTGCTCATGCGGCCGACGTCCGACGGTCATCAGGCATCGCCATATAGGAGTCATCGGCCGTCGACCATCAGGCATCAGCCGTCAGCCGTCAGCCGTCAGCCGTCAGCCGTCAGCCGTCAGAACAGGGTCGCGACCCCGTAGATGGCCAGCACCATGGCGAAGGCCACCACGGATTCGATCGCCTGCTGCACGGTCCAGACCCGCAGCGTGGTCTTCACGTCCATGTCCAGCAGTCGGCCCACGAGCCAGAAGCCCGAGTCGTTGACGTGGCCGGCGAACACCGAGCCCGCCGCGAGCGCTAGCACCATGCAGGCCGTCTCGAAGGGGCTGAACCCGCCGGTGATGATCCCGGGGGCGACGAGCGCCGCGGCGGTGGTCAGCGCGACGGTGGCCGAGCCCTGCGCCAGGCGCAGCGCCACGGCGATGAGGTAGGCAGCCAGGATCAGTGGGATGCCGAGGTCCGAGAGCGAATCGGCGAGCGCATCGCCGATGCCGGTGGCCTGCAGGACGCCGCCGAACATGCCGCCGGCACCGGTGATGAGGATGACCGCGCAGACCGGGCCGAGGGCGTTGTCCATCGTCTTCTCGATGGTGGTGCCGCTCTTGCCGCGGCGGAAGCCGAGCACGATCACGGTGAAGAGCGCCGTGATCAGCAGCGCGATCGGCGTCTCGCCGAGCATCCGCATCGCCTGCACGATCGTCGAGTCCGGATCGACGGCGCCGACGCTGCCGAGAGCATCGAAGCCGGTGTTCAGCAGGATGAGGATCAGCGGCAGGATGAGGATCAGCATGATCGTCCACGGGGCGGGAGGGTTCTCGACCTCCTCCTCGTCACCGGTGAGCCCGGCGAAGGCGGTCTCCGGCACGTTGATGCGGAAGCGGTTCGAGACGACCTTCCCCCACAGGTGACCGGAGACGTACCAGGTGGGGAAGGCCAGCACGAGGCCGAGGAGCAGCACGTACCCGAGGTTCGCCTCGAGGAACGCGGTGGCGGCGACCGGGCCGGGGTGGGGCGGCAGATACACGTGCATCACGGACAGCGCCGCGGCCACCGGGATGCCGAAGGCCAGCAGATTCCCGCCGAGGCGGCGTGCCACGGCGTAGACGATGGGCACCATCAGCACGAACGCCGCGTCCATGAAGATCGGGAAGCCGATGAACAGCGCCGCCACGCCCAGGGCGAAGGGGGCCCGTTTCTCGCCGAACAGCGAGATCATCCATTCGGCGAGCGCCCTCGCGCCGCCCGAGGTCTCGACCATCGCACCGAGCATGGCGCCGATGGCGACCAGCAGGGCGACGTTGGAGAGCGTGTCCCCGAAGCCGAAGAGCATGGTCGGGACGACCTGGCCGGCCGGGATGCCGGCCACCACCGCGGTGAGCAGGCTGACGATGATCAGCGCGAGGAACGCGTGGATCTTCAGCTTCATCACCATGACCAGCAGGAGCGCCACGGTGACGACGGCGACGGTGATCAGTCCGCCGGCACCCAGCCAGCTCTCCCATCCGGTCTCTTCTATCCAGTCCAGTTCCATGGTCAGGTCCTCTCGGGGTGATCGGAGCGATCGGAGTCGTCACGGCGATCAAGGTGGTGGGGGCGTTCAGTGCGATCGAAGTGGTGCTGGCGATCAGAGTGATCAAGGTGGCGGGGGTGGTGATCGGCGCGGCCGCGAGGACCAGGACGATCGCGGGGCGCGCCCGGGAGACCGGCGTGCCTGCACTCGGTCACCATTCGGCGAGCGAGCCGTCGCGGTGGCGCCAGATGGGGTTGCGCCAGCGGTGGCCGATCTCGGCGCGCTCGCGCACGTAGTCCTCATCGATCTCGATGCCGAGCCCGGGGCCCGTCGGGATGCGCACCATGCCGTCCTCGTAGGCGAAGACGGAGCGGTCCTTCACATAGTCGAGCAGGTCGTTGGCCTCGTTGTAGTGGATGCCGAGGCTCTGCTCCTGGATGAAGGCGTTGTAGGCCCCGGCATCGATCTGCAGGCAGGTGGCCAGAGCGATGGGGCCGAGCGGGCAGTGCAGCGCGAGGGCGACATCGTAGGCCTCGGCCATCGCCGCGATCTTGCGGGTCTCGGTGATCCCTCCGCTGTGGGAGGGGTCGGGCTGGATGATGTCGACCGCGCCGCTGGCCAGCACCCGCTTGAAGTCCCAGCGGGTGAACAGCCGCTCGCCCAACGCGATGGGCGTCGGGGTGGCGCGCAGAGCATCGAGCACGGAGTCGAGGTTCTCGCTGAGCACGGGCTCCTCGATGAACAGCGGATGGAACGGCTCGAGCTCGCGAAGCAGCACCTTGGCCATCGGGGCATGCACACGGCCGTGGAAGTCGACGGCCACGCCGATGTCGTCCCCGACGGCCTCGCGGATCGTCGCGACGTTCTCGACGGCGCGGGTCACCGTGTCCCAGCTGTCGATGAACTGCATCTCCTCGGTGCCGTTCATCTTCACCGCGCTGAAGCCGCGCTCCACCGCGTTCTTGGCCTGCCGTGCGGTATCGGCCGGGCGGTCGCCGCCGATCCAGGAGTAGACGCCGATGCGGTCGCGGACCCGCCCTCCCAGCAGCTGGTGGACGGGCATGTCGTGCACGCGGCCCTTGATGTCCCACAGCGCCTGGTCGATGCCGGCGATCGCGCTCATGAGGATCGGCCCGCCGCGGTAGAAGCCGCCGCGGTACATGACCGTCCAGAGGTCCTCGATGTTCTCGGGATCCTGGCCCACGAGGTAGTCGCTGAGCTCCTCGACCGCCGCGCACACCGTGGCGGCGCGACCCTCGACGACCGGTTCTCCCCAGCCGACCACGCCTTCGTCGGTCTCGATGCGCACGAACGCCCAGCGGGGTGGGACCTGATAGGTGGTGACGGTGCGGATCTTCATCGGTGATGCTCCTCGGACGGGCAGTTCAGGCGGCAGGACATGCCGAGCCGCCCGTGGGACGAAGTCGTCCGCGGGGTGGCCACGAGCGGCCAGGGTGCCATATCCCCAGCTTGCCCGGTGGAATCACGCGCGCCACGGCTTCGTCCCCCCGCTGGATGCCCAGTCGGTCGGGTGCTCAGTCGGTCGGGTGCTCAATCGGCGGGGTGCTCAATCGGCGGGGTGCTCAGTCGGTGAGAGCGGCGTAGTCGTCTCCGAGCGCCATGTAGCGGGAGTCCCAGACGTCCATCCCGGGGACCTCTCCCCCGGTGACCACGCCGACGAGCCGGTCCAGGTACCACTCCCAGCCGGGGCCGACGTGCCGGATCATCTCGGTCGGCACGTCGTGGTGGCGCAGTCGCACGCGGGTGACGGGCTCGGACGGGTCGCTCGGCCCCGGCGCGTCGGCCACTCCGGCGGCATCGGCCGCCCCCGCGACATGGGTCGCCCCCGCGGCGTCGGCCGACCCGTTGGCGGTGGCCGCGCCGGCCACCCGGGCTGCGTCGGCCGTCTCGGACCCGAGCGCGTCGACGAGCTCGACGGAGAGTCGCCAGCCGCCCGCCTGCGGCGAGGTGCTGACCGTGAGCAGCTCGGCCGGCTCACAGGCATGGATCGTGCACTCGCTCGCAGAGGCCTCACCGGGCTCGGCAGTCATCGTGATCTGGACCCGGCCCGTCGTCGGATCACCGGTGAACGTGCCGAACCAGGTGGCCAGCAGGTCGGAGCGGGTGAGATGGTCCCAGATCAGCGAGCGCGGGGCGAGCACGGAACGGGTGAGGACGAGATCGTGGCCGTCGTGGTCGAGAAATCCGGTGATCGCCATCTGTCTGCTCTCCTGGTCGTCAGCGCGGGCATCTCCGCGGATGCCGCCCACGGTAGCCGGGGCGCTGGACCGGGAACAGGGGCGACGACCGAGGAGAGCCGAGCGCCAGCAGAGCGACAGCCAAGGCGGCAGCGAGTGCGACAGCAGAGGCGACAGCAGGGACGACGGCAGAGCGGGAACGGAACGAGAACAGAGGTGTCCCCGGGCCGACCTTGATAGTATGTTACGAGTCCCGAAACTGTCGTTCCGCATGTCGAAACGCGATGTCGGGAGCCGTGCCTGACAACGACCAGGAGGTACCCGTGCCGTCCCCGGACAGCCTGCCCACCCTCGGCCGGGCGAGCGCCCGCCGCCTGCCCCTGCTCGGAGCCTCGGCCCCTCAGGACCCCTCGCGCGCCGGCATCATCCACCTGGGTCTCGGCGCCTTCCATCGCGCCCACGGCGCCGTGCACACGGCCCGCGCGCTCGCGGCCGAGGAGGGCGACTGGGGGATCATCGGCTTCGCGAACCGCTCCCGTTCCGTGGTGGATCCGATGCGCGCGCAGGACGGCCTGTACAGCGTGCTCGAGCTCGCGGACACCGGCACGCGGGCGGATGTGGTCGACGTGCACCGCGGATTCGGCATCATGGCCGAGGATCCTCAGGCCGTGGTGCGCGAGATCGCCACCGCGCAGCGCCGCATCCTCACCCTGACCGTCTCCGAGGGCGGCTACTCCGTCTCCCCGCGCACCGGACACCTCGACGTCGACTCCGCCGCGATACGCCGCGATCTCGAGGACCCCGCGAACCCCCGCAGCGTCATCGGACTGCTCGCCCGCGGCCTCGCGGAACGCGCCGCCAGCGGCGAACCGTTCACGGTGCTGCCCTGCGACAACGTCTCCTCCGCCGGGCAGACGGCGCGGCAGATGGTCACCGAGTTCCTCGACCACACCTCCGCGCCCGACGACGTCCTGGCCTATGTGCGCGATCAGGTCGCCTTCCCCGACGCGATGGTGGACCGCATCGTCCCCGCCTCCACTCCCGGAACCTCCGACCAGGTCGCCGAGCTGCTGGGCGTGCGTGACGACGCTCCGGTGCGCGCCGAGAAGTTCTCCATGTGGGTGATGGAGGATCACTTCCCCGCGGGCCGCCCCGCATGGGATCGCGGCGGCGTGATCATGTCCGACGAAGTGAGTAAGTACGAGCAGGTCAAGCTGCGGATCCTCAACGGGCCTCACTCCCTGATCGCCTATCTCGGGGCGCTCGACGGCCGTGCCACGATCCCCGCCTCCTTCGAGCAGGACTGGATCGCGGAGTCCACGCTCGCGCTGATCCGGGACGAGAACCTGCCCACGATCGACCTGCCCTCGGGCCTCGACGCCGACGGCTACATCGAGGACCTCACGCACCGCTGGCACAACCACGACCTGGGGCATCGCACCCGCCAGGTGGGGTCCGACGGGTCGATGCGCCTGCCCCAGCGGATCCCGACCCCGGCCCTGTTCCATCTCGAGCAGGGGCGGATGCCGGCCCTGCTCGCGCTCACCGTCGCCGCCTGGTTCGCCTGCGTGGTCCCGCCCCGCGGCTTCGAGCCCGGCGAGCAGGCCCGGGCGATGAGCGACCCCGATCAGGCCCGGCTGCAGGAGATCGCCTCCCGTGCCGACACCCCTGCCCAGCACGCTCGCGCCCTGCTCGAGAGCGGCTGCCTGTCCGAGCAGCTCGCTCAGCACGAGGACTTCGTCGTCGCCGTCGGAGAACTGCTCACCACGATCGTCACGTCGGGTCCGCGCGCCGCGGCCGCCGACGCCCTCGCCGCATCCCTGAAGGAGAACCGCTGATGAAGGCACTGACCATCCACGCCGCCGAGGACATCCGCTGGGCGGACGCCCCCGAGGTCGAGCCCGGCGAGCACGAGGTGCGCCTGCGCGTCGCGTACGTCGGCATCTGCGGCTCCGACCTGCACTACTACTTCCACGGGGCCAACGGGGCGTTCGTCATCACCGAGCCGCTGATCCCGGGCCACGAGCTCTCCGCCGTGGTCGACCTGGACCCCAGCGGCGAATTCGCGCCCGGCACACCCGTGACCGTGCACCCCGCCCGCTACGGCACGAGCGCCCCGGACATCGAGGACCGCCCCCACCTGTGGCCCGGCGGCGACTACCTGGGCAGCGCGAGCGTCACCCCGCACCGCCAGGGCGCCGCGTCCGAGTACCTCGTCATCGACCGCGAGAACCTGCGCCGTCTGCCCGAGTCGCTGCCGCTGCGCCGTGGCGCACTGGCCGAGCCGCTCGCCGTCGCACTGCATGCGGTGACGATCGCCGGCGACGTCACCGGCAAGAAGTGCCTGGTGCTGGGCGCGGGTCCGATCGGACTGCTGGCCGTGGCGGCGCTGCTGCACCGCGGCGCCGCGTCCGTCGACGTGACCGATGTGCGCCCCGAGCCGCTTCAGCGCGCGAAGTCCCTGGGTGCCTCGGAGACGATCCTGGTCACCGAGACGGGCCCCGAGGACAACGCCTACGACGTCGTGCTCGAGTGCTCCTCCGCGCCGGTGTCGCTGTCCTCCGGTGTGTGCGCGGTGCGGCCCGCCGGGATCATCGTGCAGGTCGCGATCCTGCCGAACACGGACATCCCCGTGAACCTCGCCGCGCTCGTGGCCAAGGAGGTCCAGCTGCGCGGCACCCAGCGCTTCGACGGGGAGATCGACGAGGCCATCGAGGTGCTCGCCGCCGACGCCCGCTTCGACGCCGTCGTCACCCAGGTCCTCCCCGCGGCAGACGCGGTCGAGGCCTTCGCGACCGCGAAGGACGCCTCCCGCTCCGCGAAGGTGCTGCTCGAGCTGTGAGGACCACGAGGGCCGACGCACTGCGCGTCGGCCCTCCCCGCCGCTTCAGGCCCTCCCCGCCCCGTCAGCCGTCCTGCCCTGACCGCCGACCCTCCGAGAGGATCCCCCATGACCACCACCGATCGACCCTCCCTCCCCGAGCGCACCGCCGCCGCTCGACTGATCGTCGTGATCCGCGGCGAGCGTGCCGATCAGTACGCGCCCGTGCTGGAGACCCTCGCCGGCGCCGGGATCCGCTCCGTGGAGCTGACCCTGTCGACCCCGGGCACCCTCGATGAGCTGCCCACCCTGCTGGAGCGCTTCGGCGACCGGCTGGACATCGGCATCGGCACGGTCACCGACCCCGATGACCTCCGCCTCGCAGCCGAGCGCGGCGCCCATTACATCGTCACGCCGATCACCCGGGCAGACCTGCTCGACGCCGCATCGGACGCCGGGATCGCGATCGTGCCCGGTGGGCTCACCCCGAGCGAGCTGCACGCCGGTTGGGCCGCGGGCGCGGCCGCCGTGAAGGTGTTCCCCTCGAGCGTCGTGGGCCCGGGCTACCTCAAGGATCTGCGCGGGCCCTTCCCGGGCATCCGCGTGATCCCCTCGGGCGGCGTGGACCTCGAGGCCGCGGCGACCTGGCTCCGCGCCGGGGCCGACGCCGTCTCCGTGGGCGGCCCGCTGCTGGGCGACGCGCTCAAGGGCGGCAGCCTGGACGACCTCGCCGACCGCGCCGCCCGGTTCGTCGGCGTCACCACCCGGGAGTCGGGAGCATGAACGAGGCGCCCGACCCCACCGCGGGCCCCCGGGTCGTCGCCGTCGGCGAGACCATGGCGATGATGCGCAGCGGAGTCATCGGCTCCCTCGCCCACCTGCCCTCCGTCGACATCTCGCTCGGCGGTGCCGAGTCGAACCTCGCGATCGGTCTGCGTCGGCTCGACATCCCGACCGCCTGGGTGAGCCGGGTGGGCGATGACCCGCTGGGCACGCGCGTGACGCGGGAGATCCGCGCCGAGGGCGTCGACGTGCGCTGCACGGTGGACCCGGAGCGGCCGACGGGCCTGATGATCAAGTCCCGCCCCTCGGGCACGACCACCCGGGTGGACTACTACCGGGCGGGCTCCGCCGCTTCCGCGCTCACCCCCGAGGACCTGCCGGCCGGGCTGCTCGAGCAGGCAGAGATCGTGCAGGTCAGCGGGATCACTCCGCTGCTGTCGGAGTCGGCGCACGCCACCAACGTCGCCGCCGTGCAGCGCGCCGTCGCCGCCGGGACCACCGTCAGCCTCGACGTGAACTACCGCTCCCGCCTGGGCTCCCGCGAGCTGCTCGCGCAGCGGCTGGGCGAGCTCCTGGAGCACGTGGACATCCTCTTCGGCGGGCCCGAGGAGCTGTCGATCCTCGCCCCCGGCGTGGACGATTCCGACCCCCGCGCCTTGCTGCACGCGCTCGCCGCTCCGGGCCGTCAGGTGATCGTCAAGCTCGGGGCCGACGGCGCCGCCGCCCTCGCCGACGGCGAGGTCCACGAGGCGGCCGGGAACCGGGTCGACGTGGTCGACACCGTCGGCGCCGGCGATGCCTTCGTCGCCGGCTACCTCAGCGCCCAGCTCGACGGCCTGGACGTGCCCGCACGCCTGGCCCGGGCGAACGCCTGCGGAGCCCTGGCCTGCACGACTCCCGGCGACTGGGAGGGCGCGCCCCGCCGGGCGGACCTCGAGGCCCTGCTCTCCGGCGAGGCCACGGACCCCGTCGCCCGCTGACGCGGCAGCTCAGGCGTCCGCCGGCACCTGCGCCATCGCCGGGTAATCGGTGTAGCCCACGCGCAGGTCCGCGCCGTCGACCGGGTAGAACGTCGCGGGGTCCTGCGCGTTCAGCGCCGCGCCGGCCGCGATGCGCTCGGCGAGGTCCGGGGTGGCGATGTAGTCGCGGCCGAAGGAGACGGCGTCGGCCATGCCCGCCTCGATGAGGCGCTCGCCGGCGGCCGCCGTCATCAGGTCGTTCGCGACGACCGGACCGCCGAACAGCGAACGGATCACGCCGATGAGGCTGTCCTCCGCCTCGACCTCGCGGATGAACAGGAAGGCCACCTCGCGGCGCCCGAGCTCCTCGGCGACGTGGCCGAAGATCGAGCGCGGATCGCTGTCGCCCATGTCATGCTCCTCGCCGCGCGGCCGCAGGTGCACGCCCACGCGGCCGGGGCCCCAGACGTCCGTCACCGCGTCGGTGATCTCGAGCAGGAAGCGCGCACGGTTCTCGACGGTGCCGCCGTACCGGTCCTGGCGGTGGTTGGTGCTGTCCTGCAGGAACTGGTCGATCAGGTAGCCGTTCGCGCCGTGGATCTCCACGCCGTCGAAGCCGGCCCGCTTCGCGTTCTCCGCACCGCGCCGGAAGTCCTCGACGATCCCGGGGATCTCGTCGGCCTCGAGCGCGCGGGGCTGCACGTAGGGGCGCTTGGGGCGCAGGCGCGCCACGCGGCCGGCCGGCGTGACGGCGCTCGGCGCGACCGGGGCGTCGCCGCCCAGGAGCTCGGGGTCGGAGATCCGGCCCACGTGCCAGAGCTGCAGGAGGATGCGGCCGCCCGCGGCGTGGACGGCGTCGGTGACCAGGCGCCAGCCCGCGACCTGCTCGTCGCTCCAGATGCCCGGGGTGCCGTGGTAGCCCACGCCCTGCGGGCTGACGCTGGTGGCCTCGCTGATGATCAGACCGGCGCCCGCGCGCTGCGTGTAGTACTCGGCGGTCAGCTCGGTGGGGACGCGCTCATCGCCCGTGCGGGCACGGGTCAGGGGCGACATGATGATCCGGTTGGGGAGCGAGAGCTCGCCGAGGTCGAGCGGCGTGGTCAGAACGGACATAGGGGTTCTCCTCCGCGGCACGCGGCCGCTGGTCGTGATCGGCGCCTCGTCTCCCGGCAGGAGCCGACGGGCCTCCGGCGCAGGGCCGACGGGCGCACTCCCTGCGGGCAACCGTGCCGGTCGCCGCCCTATTCCTCGTCGCGTCACAGCTCACGCGATGCCTGCTGAGCCGACGGAGCACGCACTGGACCGACACCGCCCCCTTGCGATCGTTCGCATTGCTAACTACTCTGGGGCATCGTGACCACCTCTCCTCCCGCCTCCGGCGATCTCCCCCAGCACCTCGCACTGGTCTGCAGCCAGTTCTCGCGGCTGGCGGCGCGACGCTCCGAGGTCGGCGTCGGAGCCGTCTCCTGGCGGGTGGTCTCCACGATCGAACGGCACGGGCCCCTGCGCCTGAGCGAGATCGCCGATCGCGAGCGGGTCTCCCGCCCCACGGCGACCACCGTCATCCAGCGCCTGGAGGAGGAGGGCCTGGTCCAGCGCGAGGGCGACCCCACCGACTCCCGGTCCTCCCTGGTCACCACCACCGAGCAGGGCTCGGCGCAGCTCGCCGCGTGGCGCCGCCAGCTGGCCGTGGGCGTCGGCGGTCTGCTCGCACCGCTCCCCGCCGAGGACCTCGCCACCCTCGATCGCGCCGCCGAGATCCTCGCCGGTCTCATCGACACCCACGACGGGTGACCTCGCGGGGCGGCCCCAGGGCCGTCCTCGCCTCGTCTCACCCGCACCCCTCCCTGACCGCCAGCGCCCGGTCCTGTCCCTCGTCACGGACAGCTGACCCACCTCGGCCCGCTCCCGGACGCGTCCGTCCCCACCGAAAGGTCCCCCGCATGACCGCACACGCCACCGAGGCCCCGACCGCCGCACCGTCGGCCGCGACCCAGCACGCCGCGCCCACCCTGCGCGACGCCTTCCACCAGCCCAAGTCCGTGTGGGCGATCGCGTTCGCCGCGACCGTGTCCTTCATGGGCATCGGCCTCGTGGACCCGATCCTCCCCGCGATCAGCACCCAGCTGGACGCCAGCCCCTCGCAGGCGATGCTGCTGTTCACCAGCTACCTGTTCATCACCGCGATCGCGATGTTCTTCACCAGCTGGTTCGCCTCGAAGATCGGGGTGAAGCGCACGCTGCTCATCGGGCTGGTCCTGATCGTGGCCTTCGCCGCTCTCGCAGCGGGCGCCAGCGGGGTCGAGGAGATCATCGGCCTGCGCGCCGGCTGGGGCCTGGGCAACGCCCTGTTCATCTCGACCGCGCTCGCGGCGATCGTGGGCGCCACCGCCGGCCCCAGCAGCGGCGCGATCATCCTGTACGAGACCGCGCTCGGCATCGGGATGGCGCTGGGCCCGCTGCTCGGCGGTCTGCTCGGCTCGGTCTCCTGGCGCGCGCCCTTCGCCGGCACCGCGGTGCTCATGGCCATCGGCTTCCTCGCGATCCTGGTGCTGCTGAAGAAGGAGGACAGGCCCGCGCACGTCTCCCCGCTCGCGGCGCTGAAGGCCCTCTCCCACCCGGCGCTGCGCACCCTCGCGCTGACCGCCATCTTCTACAACTTCGCGTTCTTCACCCTGCTGGCCTACTCGCCCTTCCCGCTCGAGGCGGCTGCCGCCGCGAAGGGCGGCGAGTTCGGGGCCATGGGCATCGGCGGCGTGTTCTTCGGCTGGGGCGTGGCCCTCGCGATCACCTCGGTGTTCGTCGCCCCGATCCTCACCCGGAAGCTCGGGCTGATCCCGACTCTGCTGACGGTGCTCGGCCTGCTCGCCGTGCTCATGCTCGCGATGAGCTTCGCCCAGGCCTCCATGCCGGCGCTCATCACGCTCATCGTGATCGGCGGTCTGCTGCTGGGCGTCATGAACACGGCCCTCACGGAGACGGTCATGGAGGCCACCGATCTGCCCCGCGGCGTGGCCAGCTCCGCTTACTCCGGTGTGCGCTTCCTGGGCGGCGCGATCGCCCCGGCCATCGCCGGACCGCTCGCCGCGGCGACGGCGCCGGGTGCCCCGTACCTGCTGGCCACGGGCACGCTGGTGCTCTCCATGCTCATGCTCGTCATCGGCCGCCGCCACCTCGCGAGCGTCGGGCAGCACCACCTCAGCCCCGCCGAGGAGGCCGAGGCGATCACCACCGGCGACGAGGTCTGAGCCGGATCCTCGCCCCGGCTCCGCCGCTCGACCCGGCGTGCTCGCCGCCCTCCCGGGTGGCGAGCACGCCGGGTCGCCGCGTCCGAGCACGCCGACGTCGGAGCATCCGAGCAGGCAGGTGTCGCGGCGCGCGACCACGCGGGCCTCGCAGCCTCCGACCACCCAGGTGTCGCAGCCTCAGAGCAGGCAGGTGTCGCGGCCTCAGAGCCCCAGCACGGCGGTGGCGATCGAGAAGTAGATGATCAGGCCGGTGGCATCGCAGAAGGTGGAGATGAAGGGGTTGGAGAAAACCGCCGGGTCCGCGCCGATCCTCTTCGCCACCAGCGGCATCAGGCCGCCGACGATCGCCGCCATGGTGCAGATCGACATCAGCGTCAGCCCCATCACGGTCCCGATCGACAGCCCGTAGACCAGGCTGGCCACGACGAAGCCGAGCACGCCCAGCACGAGGCCCAGGGTCGCGCCCACCCGCAGTTCTCGCCAGACCACCCGCGGCAGATCACGCACTCGCACCTCGTCCACGGCGAGCGCGCGGGTCACGGTGGTCGCCGCCTGGTTGCCGGTGTTGCCACCGGTGCCGGTCAGCAGCGGGATGAACAGTGCCAGGACCACGACCTGGTCGAGGCGGTCCTCGAAGATCTCGAGCACCTGGACGGTGAGGATCGCGGAGATCGCGAGCACGAGCAGCCAGACGATGCGGCTGCGCACGATCCCGAAGATCGAGGTGGACAGATAGGCGCGCGGCAGGGGCTCCGAACCGCTGGTGCGGGCGGAGTCCTCGGTGTTCTCCTCCTCGATGATGGCGACGGCGTCGTCGACGGTGAGGATGCCCACCAGGCGGTTCTCGGCATCCACGATCGGCATCGCCAGCAGCTTCGCGCTGAAGAAGCGTCGCGCCGCGTCCTCTCGGTCATCGGTGGCCAGGGCGTGGACCGCCTCGTGCGCGATGTCTCCCACGCGGGCCTCGGGATCCACCAGCAGCAGGCGCCGCAGCCCCACCACGCCCTCGAGGCTGCGGGTGGCGTCGATGACCGGGAGCAGGTAGATGGTCTCGGGCTCCGCAGCATGGGTGCGCACGTGCGCGAGCGCCTCCGCCACGGTCCACTCCGGCCGGAGCGAGAGCACCTCCGGCGACATGTAGCGCCCGATGGAGTCGCGCGGATACCCCAGGACCGAGGTGGTCATGGCCCGCTCGTCGGCGTCCAGTCCGTGCATGAGGCGTTCGGCGACCGATGCCGGCAGCTCGTCGAACAGCGAGGCACGGTCATCCGGGTCGAGGTCCCCGATGATGTCGGCGACCTGCTGCGTGCGCAGCCCGGAGATCAGCTCGGCCTGATGGTGGGCCGGGAGTGCTTCGAAGACCGTCAGCGCGATCGACTTGGGGAGCACCCGGAACAGCAGCGCCGCCTCGGTGGCGGGGCGAGTCTCGACCAGATAGACGAGCTCGCCCACGGGCAACTCGCGCGCTTCTCGCGCGAGATGCTCGAGCTGCCCCTCGTGCTGGGGCTCCTCACGCAGCAGGGTGAGGACGGAGTCGACGGTCGCCTGGGTTCTGGTCACGAAGCCATTGTGTCCGACTCCGGAGCGATTGTGGGCAGCGCCGAGGGCAGGCCGGTCACCTGATCGGCGCCGAGCCGCCCGACCATGTGCTCGGGGCTGAGGAGCGCAGCGGGAGCGGCGCCCGGGTCACTGTCCGCTGAACCAGAATCCGTCGAAGGGGTCCTTGTAGACCCGGTAGCCGTGGCTGGCGGAGTCGTAGCGATAGGAGGCCAGGATCGTCCCGTCGGCCGTGCGCTCGGAGAACTCGTTCGCGCGCCCGGAGTTGGTGATCATCGGCTGGTCGATCCCGCCGTCGCCGAGGCGGAACACGCTGGAGACCACCGAGGAATACGGCAGCTCGACGACGGAGTCCTCGCGGAAGCTGCCGGAGGCCTCGTCGACCAGGTAGCGCAGGGCGTGGCTGACGCCGTCGTGCTCGTCCGTGGTGGCGTTCTCGGGCCCCGCGTCCTGCCAGTCCGCCTCGTCGCGGGTGCCGAGGTCCCAGTAGTTGTTGTTGAACATCTCCAGATAGAACTGCCCCTCGGGCAGGGCGTCGTCGTCGAGCCGGCGCACCGTGTGCTGGCCCGCGTTGCCGATCACGGTGCCCTCCGGGGCGAGGAAGCGATCCTCGTAGCCGGTGCCCTCCCACAGCTCCTGGACGCCGATCATCCACCGCACGGAGGGCTCGGAGCCGGGGTCGAGCGCGTCGTCGAGGGCGATGATCGTCGAGGTCTCGCGGGCCGAGAGGATCATGACCCCGTCGACGATGTCGATCGAGTTGACGTGGATCCAGTCCTTGCCGGGGACGGCCGAGCCGCCTGCCTCGCCCTCCTGGGCGTGGGCGCGGCTCTCGTACTCGGGCAGCACCTCCTGGAGGTCCACCACCTGGGCGACCTCGCCGGTGCCGAGATCCACCCGCACCACCCGGTCCTCGACCCGGTCCGACGTGGAATCCGACGTCAGCACGTAGGCGACGTCCCCCACGAGGGTCAGGTCGTGGTGGACGCTGTGATCCCCCAGGTCGATCAGGTCCGTGGCATGGCCGAAGGGGTCCAGCACGCCGATCTGCCGCGAGCCCGTCGTGGTGACGATGCGGCCGCCCTCGGGCGCGAAACGATGGGCGGCGGTATCCCCGGAGAGGACTTCGCCGCGCATCGTGCCGGTGTTGTCGAACAGGTAGGTGTTGTTGCTGAGGACGGTGACGCCGTTGAGTGCGAACAGACCCGGTGTGAGGGCGTCGGCGTCGGTGATCTCGGCGGCGAGGGAGGTGCCGTAGCCGGACTCGGTGGTGGGGGCCTTGATGCGCAGCTCGCCGACGCCCTCGCCGCTCGCACCGTTCTCACCGCTCGCACTGGCGTCCTCGCCGCCGTCGCCGGCGCCCTCGGCGCTGTCCTCGGGGCGCCACGTGAGGGTCAGCGTGTTGTGGGCGCCGGGGACCAGGCCGACGACCAGACCCTCGAAGCCGGTTCCGGTGGCGTGGTTGGCGATGGTGCGCCCGAAGTCGGCGGTCGACGCGGCCCGCACCAGGGCGTCGAGCTCGCCGGCCGATCCGTCCTCGAAGAACACGTACAGCCCGGTGCGGGTGCTGCCGTAGGGATCCAGCACCAGCAGGGGATCCTCACGGGTCCACTGCTTCTCCGCCTTCTTGGCCTGCAGCGCCTCATGGCGCGCCTGCTGAGTGGTCGCCTCGTACAGGGGCGGCGCCTCCTCCCCGTCCGGGAGGTCGTAGCCGACGATCCACACCGTCCAGTCCCCGCGGGAGGCGGGGTCCTCGCGGTAGACGACCTCGAGGTCGGCGACCGCCTCGGTGTCCGGCTCCTGCGGGCCGAGCTCGGCGTCCTCCTCGTCGCAGGCGGCCAGCGCCATCAGCGCCAGTGAGGCACCGGCGGTGCCCGTCAGCAGGGTCCGACGGCGCACCGGGGAACCGGCCGAGGGCGAGGCGGGCCGTGGGGTGCCGCGGAATCGATCGGTGAGCATGGGCCCACCCTAGGAGGGAACTCCCCCAACGGTGCCGCGAAGGGCGCGAGAAGCGCTGCGAGCACGCGGGCTTCGAGCACCGCGCGCTCGCAGCCCGTGCGGACTCACCGCGCATGGTCACCGCTCGTGGTCACCGCGCGGGTTCACCAGTCGTGCACGGAGCCGTCCCGGAGACGGTTCACCGGCAGGTAGGCAGGCACGTACTCGTGAGCGGCCGCCGCCTCTTCGTCGAGATCGACGCCGAGGCCCGGGGTCTCGCCCGGGTGCAGCAGACCGTCCTCGAAGACGTAGCTGGTGCGGAACACCGACAGGGTGGTCTCCGAGTGCGGCATGAACTCCTGGATCCCGAAGTTGTGGATCGCCAGGCCCAGGTGGAGGTTCGCGGCCATGCCCACCGGGGAGACGTCGGTGGGGCCGTGGAACCCGGAGCGGATCCCGTAGACGGCGGCGAAGCTCATGATCTGGCGCAGCCCGGTGATGCCGCCGGCGTGAGTGGCCGAGGAGCGGACGTAATCGATCAGGCGCTCGGTGATCAGGGTCTGGTAGTCGTACACCGAGTTGAAGACCTCGCCGATGGCCAGCGGCGTCACCGAATGCTGGCGCACCAGGCGCAGCACATCCTGGTCCTCGCCGGGGGTGCAGTCCTCGAGCCAGAACGGGTCGTAGGGCTCGAGCGACTTCGCGAGCCGGGCGGCCTCGATGGGGCTCATCCGGTGGTGGCCGTCGTGCAGGAGACGCAGCTCGGGGCCGAACTCCTCGCGCACGCCGGCGAAGACGGTGGGCAGATGACGCAGGTAGGCCCGGGTATCCCAGGTCTCCTCCGTCGGCCGCATCGCGGAGCCGTCGCCGAGCGTCTCGGCGCGGTCGGCAGGCTCGTACTCGTACTTCCCGCCCGGGGCCGAGTCGTGGACCCCGTAGATCTGGTCCAGTCCGGGCACGCCCGCCTGGATCCGCACGGCCTGGAAGCCCTGCTCGACGTATCCGTGGATCGCCTCGTTGAGCTTCTCGATCGTGGTGCCGGAGGCATGCGCATAGGTGAGCAGACCGGTGCGCGAGGCGCCGCCGAGCAGCTTGTACAGGGGCACGCCGGCCTTCTTCGCCGCGATGTCCCACAGCGCCATGTCGATCGCGGAGATGGCCGCCATGGTGACCGGGCCGCGGCGCCAGTACGGGCTGCGGTAGAGGTACTGCCAGGTCTGCTCGATCGCGGACTCGTCCCGACCGATGAGCGTCGGGGCGACGTGGTCACGCAGATAGGAGACGACCGCCAGCTCGCGGCCGTTCAGCGTGCCGTCGCCGAGGCCGACGACGCCGTCGCTCGTGGTGACCTTCACGGTCACGAAGTTCCTGCCGGGGCTGGTGACGTTGACGTCGATGCGTTCGATGCTCATCGGGTGCTCCTCCGGGGAGTTCTGGTGTGGTCGTGGGGTAGGGAGATGAAGCGTGGGGTGCGCGCAGCAGTGCTGCGGCTGCCAGCGGCCCGTACCTTCCCGCGGGTGGCACGGGCGGCCGCCCTCACATGGCGGGGCGGGGATCGGTGAGGTCGCGCCCGGCGACCTCCTTCATCCAGATGGCGGCGAACAGGGCACAGGCGCTGAAGAACATGATGATCACGGCGACGGGGATCCAGGAGCCGGTGACGTCCACGAGCACGGCCGCGATCACCGGGGTGGCGCCGGTGGCGATGATCGCCGCGACCTCGCGCACCACACCGGTGGCCTGGTAGCGGTTCTTCGCTCCGAAGATCTCGGGCAGGGTCAGGTTCTCCATCGATGCCAGGGCCATCACGCCGAGGTTGTGGATGATCACGTAGCCGACGATGACCTGCCAGGTCACCCCGCTGACAATCAGCAGCACACAGGGCAGGGCCGCGATCAGGCCGGCGGCGCTCATGATCGTGTACATCGTCTTGCGGCCGAACCTGTCGCCGAGCAGGCCGATCACGGGCACGGTCGCGAAGGCGAAGAGCGAGGAGATGATGACGACCTCGGTGGAGAGCTGCTTGTCCAGCAGCAGGAAGACCGTCATGAAGGTGATCAGGTAGGTCTGGATCATGCCGGAGTTGCCGGCCTGGCCGAAGCGCAGCAGGAAGGCGACCGCGACCGACTTCACCGTGAGCGACCGGGCCTCGGCGAACTCCTCCGCCTCGGCAGGCGCCTCGCCGGCGGCGATCTGCTCGTCATCGACCACCTCACCGTCGGCCACGTCGCCGCGGGCCTCGAAGACGGGGCTCTCCTTGAGGTTCAGACGCACCCACACGGCGAAGACCATCACCACGGCGCTGGCGATGAAGGGGACGCGCCAGGCCCAATCCAGCAGCTGCTGCTCGGTGACGACCACCAGCAGCAGCCCCCAGATCGCGGAGGCGAACAGGGTGCCGCAGTTGGTGCCGAGCGCGACCAGGGAGGCGACCAGACCGCGCCGCCTGACCGGGGCGTACTCCGCGAGCATCACGCCCGCGCCGGAGATCTCGGCGCCCGCTCCGAAGCCCTGCAGGAGTCGCAGCAGCACGAGCAATGCAGGCGCCGCCAGGCCGATCTGGCCGTAGGTGGGCAGCACGCCGATCAGCGTGGTGGCCGAGCCCATCAGCACGATCGTGTAGAAGAGCACCTTCCTGCGGCCGATCCTGTCGCCCATCCGGCCGAAGTACCAGGCCCCGACGGGGCGCGCTACGTAGCCGACGCCGTACGTGGCCATCGCGCCGATCACCGCCATTCCCGGATCCGAGGAGGCGAAGAAGAGCTGACTGAACACCAGCGCCGCCGCGAGCGAGTACAGCTGGAAATCCATGAACTCCAGGGCGGTGCCGAGCCAGCCGGAGATCGCCGCCCGCACGAGGTCGCCCACCGAGCGCACAGGGACTTCCTTGCCGGGAGGCATGGCCCCGGAGTGCAGCCCATCGGGCGTGTCATATCGATCGGCGGAAGCGGTCGGGTTGGTGCTCATCGTGCTCCTTCGCGCGGCCCACTGGACGCGGGCGAGCCGGGATCTGCGGGTGGCTTTCCCCGTCTGATCCCTGTATCGTTTCGTAGTGCAAAACGTCTGTTTCGAGATGCGCGACAAGCATAAACCTGCCGACGGAGGTCAGCAACGCCGTCCCGGCGCGGCACCGAGGCGGGACGACGAGACGGAACGAAGAGACGGAACGAAGAGACGGAACGAAGAGACGGAACGAAGAGACGGAACACTGAGGAGATCGATGACCGGCACACCAGCACCTGGACCCACTGCCTCCCCCGTCGGGAGTGTCGACAAGGCGCTGATCCTGCTCGAGATCCTCGCCGAGGCCGGCCCCGAGGGGATCACGCTGCGCGATGTCGCCGAGCGCAGCGAGCTGAACAAGGCCTCCGTGCACCGTCTGCTGCGGGCCCTCATCCACCGCGACTTCGCCGAGCAGATCGCGCCGGATCAGCGCTACCGGATGGGCGGTGCGATCCCGCTGCTGGCCGGCCATTTCGAGCGCGGGGAGAACCTCGCGACCCTGTTCGCGCCGGCTCTCGCAGCCGTCTCGCACCACACCCAGGAGCTCGTGCACCTCGGGCGGCTCGACGGCACCAGCGTGCTCTACCTCGACAAGGTCGAGCCCGAGCGCACCGTGCGCGTGTGGTCCAGCATCGGCAAGCGAGCCCCCGCCGCGCGCACCGCCATGGGGCGCGCCGTGCTCGCGGCCGACGGAGTGCACGGATCCGCGCTGGACGCATACGCACAGGCCACCGCTGCGGACATGGGTGAGCCCGGCCAGAGCGTCGACCTCGCGCGCCTCACGGACGTCGTCGAGGAGACCCGGCAGCGCGGGTGGTCCACGGAGGTGGAGGAGAACGAATCAGGCATCGCCTGCGTGGGAGTGGCTCTCGTGCGCCCGGGCGGCCGCTCCGTGGCGGTCAGCGTCACCGGGCCCATCGAACGGATGGGCACCCGGCGTCGCACGGAGGTCGCGGACCTGCTGCGCGAGGAGCTCTCACGCCTTGCTCCGACCGGCTTCCAGGTCGCTCCGCCGGCCTGAGAGGACCGCCTCGACGACGGCACCCAGGATGGTGCCGATCACCAGCACCGCGACGATCACGACCAGCTGCGGCACGAGCGGGATCCCGCCACTGCGGACGTCACCCACTCCCTGGAGATCGACCACGCCCTGAAGATCGCTCGCCTCCAGAGCACTCGTCCCGTGCATCAGATGCATGACCACCGAGAACGCGATCATCGCCGCCGCCACCGCGCCCGCAGCGGCGATGCCGATCTGGAGGGCGCGCACCCGTCCGGCAGCGGCGACCAGAGCGCCGACCACCACGACCACCACGAGCGCCTCGATCACGGTGCCGGCCCCCACCACGAGGTCCGATTGCGAGAGCCCGAGCAGCGCGGGCAGGACCTGACTGGGCTCGCCGAGCCCGATCAGGGCACAGGCGAGGATGCCGACCACGGCGGTCAGCCGCGACCCGTCGGACCGGATCACCACGAAGAGGGCCGCCGCGATCACCAGCGCCATGCCCAGCAGATGGGTGACCGAGGACGCGACCAGCGTGGTGCCGCCCATGTCGAGGAAGTGGCCGGCGATGGAGGCGATCACGCCGAGCAGGATCCCGAGCCCCAGAGCGAGGCCCGCTCCATTCCAGAGTCGGCGGGGCGCGGCGATCGCGGCGGCAGCGAGGGGGAACGAGATCGGCAGGGCGAGCATCACGGCGGTCAGGGCGACCGTGAGGAGCTCGAGGGGGTCCAGATCCAGGGACATACCCATATCGTCCCCCTTCCCAGGCACGAACGGGAGCGATGTTCACGAACCCGTCGTTGCGCGACATCCTCGCGGACTCGTCGCGGAGCTCTCGGGGTCCTCGATCTCGGGGCCGTCGCTCTCGGGGGTCGGCACTCTCGGGGCCGTCGCTCTCGGGGACCTCGGGAGCATCCGCGTGCCTCTCAGGCATTTCGCCCCCAGGGCGCCCCGCCGTCAGGGCGCCCGACAGGGCCCGAGATGCCGGGATTCCGACTCCCCGCAGGACGAAGCGGTTAAGTCTTGGCAAAAAAGGGCGCCCCGAGGGGGTGCACATCGTCGAATCATCTGTAGGCTTGGTCACACCATCAACGCGGCTGTAAGTCCTGCGGGCACGTCGCTCCCCCAACCCTGGATCGTGAGGATTCGTGTCCGCACCGCTGCGCATCGCTGCCCTTTCCGCCTGGCATGTCCATGCCGAGGAGTACGCGAGAGAAGCCCAGAACCACCCTGATACCGAGCTCGTCGCCGTCTGGGACGACGACGCCGAGCGCGGCCGGGCGCTGGCCGAGACCGTCGGCGTCGACTTCGTCGCCGATCTCGACGAGCTCCTGGCCCGCGAGGACCTCGACGGCGTCACCATCACCACCGCCACCACCGTGCACCGCGAGGTGATCGGCAAGGTCGTCGCCGCTGGCAAGCACGTGTTCACCGAGAAGCTGCTCGCGCCCACCCTGGCCGAGTGCGATGAGCTGCTGGAGGCCGCTCGGGCCGCCGGAGTGCAGGTCACCGTGTCCCTGCCGCGCCTGTCCCACGGCTACACCGTCGCCCTGCGGAAGGTGCTCGAGGCCGGCACGCTCGGTCGCCTGAGCTACTCCCGGGTGCGCCTGGCCCACAACGGCTCGACCGCGGACTGGCTGCCCGCGCGGTTCTACGACCCGGCCGAGGCGATCGGCGGCGCCTTCAGCGACCTCGCCGCGCACCCCGCCTACCTCACCCAGCTGATCCTGGGCACCGACGTCACCGTCGCCTCCGCCACCTACACCGACATGACCGGTCGCGGCGTGGAGGACAACGCGGTGGTCACCGTGGCCAGCCCCGACGGCGCGATCGGCGTGGTCGAGACCGGGTTCGTGACCCCGTTCAGCCCGTTCTCCATCGAGGTGCAGGGCACCACCGGCACCCTCACCTACGGGCTCGGGGCCGACGGCGGCATGGTGGTGGACACCGGCGAGGGCCCCACCCCCGTCGATGTCCCCGCCGACATCCCGAACCCCTTCGCCCAGTGGGTCGACTCGATCCGCACCGGCGAGGAGACCACCGAGAACCTCGATCGCGCTCGGGCACTGACCGAGCTGGTCGTCGCCGCGAACGCCGCCGCGTCCGCCTGAGACGGCCCACGCCCGACGACGGCCGACACGCGAGGGCGGCTGGCGAGCGTGGTCAGACCGATCGCGCGGATCGCGCTGGTCCGGCCGATCCCGTCGGTCAGGCCGGTCACGCCGATTGATCAGATCTCTCGGGTCCCGTCGCACCGGCCGTCACCCCGCCGTTCCCACGTGCCAGTCACCGTCGGGACGGAGTCCACAGCACTCAGCACACAGCACACCGCATGACCCATCACCCTCCGGAGGAGAACCCCATGACCACCAACGTCCAGTCCCCCGTCCGCATCGGCATCATCGGCGGCGGCGGCATCGCCAACGCCCACCTCAAGGGCTACGCACAGATCCCCGACCGCGTCACCATCACCGCGATCGCCGACGCCAGCGAGGAGACCCTCGCCCGCCGCGTCGAGGAGACCGGCGCGACCGGGTACAGCGACTTCACCGAGATGGTGAAGGACCCCAATGTCGACGCGGTCGACATCTGCCTCCCCCACCACCTGCACACCCCCGCGATCATCGCGGCAGCCGAGGCCGGCAAGCACATCCTGTGCGAGAAGCCGCTGTGCCTGACCCCCGAAGAGGCCACCACGGTCAGCCAGGTCATCGAGAAGACCGGCGTCACGCTGATGTGCGCGCACAACCAGCTGTTCATGCCCGCCGTGGCGAAGGCCAAGGAGGTCATCGACTCCGGTGCACTCGGCCAGGTCTACGAGGTGCGCACCACCGACTCCTTCTTCAACGACTTCGACCCGGACTCGATGGGCTGGCGCGGGCAGGCCGCGACCTCGGGCGGCGGCGAGCTGATCGACACCGGCTACCACCCCACCTACCTGATGCTGCACCTGGCCGGCGCCACCCCCGTCAGCGCCTTCGCCATGCTCTCGACCCACCGTCTGAAGTTCATGGAGGGCGAGGACTCCGCACAGGTCCTGGTGCGCTTCGACAACGGCGCGGTGGGCCAGATGGTCACCTCCTGGGCCTACCAGGCGGCCCCCGGCACCGATCGCTTCTCCGCCGTCGGCGAGAAGGGCTCGCTCAGCTCCGACGGCTCCACCCTGCGCGTGCAGCTGCGCGGCGAGGAGGAGCAGGTCTTCGAGCACGAGCAGGTCGACACCTTCGCCGCCGAGATCGCGCACTTCGTGGACGTGCTCACCACCGGCCAGCGCCCGATCAACAACCAGGTCGAGGGCGTCAGCGTGCTCGGCGTGATCCTCGCGGCCTACGAGTCCTCGAAGACCGGCCAGGTCGCCGACGTCATCAGCCTCTGAGAGGCCCGGGCGGGCCGGCGTCGGCTCCCGCGGTCGCCGACCCACGCCTCAGTTATGCGGCCCCAGGACCGATGTTTCGCACATCATCGGTCCTGGGGCCGCATAACTGGCCTCCGTCGCGCGCACCTGCGCCCCATCTTCTCCGCTGCTCGGCACGCCATCTCCTCCGCTGCCTGACACCCACTGACACCCATCGACAGAGAGGCCCCGCCTCGTGACCCGCTCCGACGGCCCCGGCGATCCTTCCGTGGAGGGACGAGATGCTGCCGGCGCGAGCACGTCCACGTCGGGCACCGGTCCGGCGGGCCCGAGCGGTGTCCCGTACAGCACGCTGATCTGGCTGGCGGTCGCGACCTTCACCACGGGCATCGACGGGTACGTGCTGGCCGGCCTGCTGCCGGACATCGCCGCCGACCTCGACGTGACCGCGGCCCTGGCCGGGCAGCTGGTCTCCGTCTTCGCGCTCACCGCGGCAGTGGCGGGACCCATCCTCGGCGCGACGACCAGCGGATGGGAGCAGCGCCGCGTGATCATGGGGGCGCTGACCACCTTCGTCGCCGGCAACCTGCTCAACGCCGTCGCGCCCACCTATGGGGTCGCGCTCGGCGGGCGCGTGATCGCAGCGCTCGGCGGATGCCTGCTGGGGGCGGCCGTGACCGGGTACGTGGTGCACCTGGTGGCCGAGCGACATCGTGGTCGGGCGCTGTCCTTCGTGCTCGGCGGCTGGATGACGGCGACTGCGCTCGGGGTTCCCGTCGGCCTGATCCTCGGGCAGACCAGCTGGCGCCTGCCGCTGGTGCTCGTCTCCGTCGTGGGCACGATCGCCCTGATCGGGATCGGGCTGCGCCTGCCGCCGCTGCGCTATCCATCCTCCTCCCTCGCGGACCGGCTGCGACCGCTCGCCCAGCCCCGCCTGGTCGCCGGTCTGCTGGTCTCCACCGGGGTGCTGTGCGCGAGCTACACCTGCTTCACCTATGCGGTGCTGATCCTGGAGCCGACGCACCCTGCCCGGTGGATGATGATCGTGATCATGTGCGCCTACGGGGTGGCGAGCATGGTCGGCAATGCCATCACCGGGAGGCTCGTGGACCGCTTCTCGCCGGTGCGGGTGCTCACCGTGATCCTCTGCGGCCTGCTGGTCGACGCCCTGTTCGGAGCGCTCGCCTTCTCGCTGGCCGCCCCCGCCGCGTTCGCGGTGCTCAGCCTGGTCTGGTTCGTGCTCGCAGGCGTCGGCAACGGCGGGCATGCGGTCCCGCAGCAGGCGCGCCTGGCCGCGATGGCCCCGGCGTCGGTCGCCGTGGTGATGGCGCTGAACGCGAGCGCGATCTCGCTGGGCAGCGCTCTCGGCGGCGGAGTGGGCGGGCTCGCCCTGAGCACGGGCCTGGCTCCCGGGCACCTTCCTCTGCTCGCCGCCGGGATCCTCGCGCTCACCCTGCCGTTGCACCTGCTGGTGGCCCGCTGGTCACGGAGTCGGCGCGGGCCGGGGCCGGACCCCTCTGCCGCAGCAGTCTGAACCGGCCCCTGCCCACGCCGCGCTCACTCCAGGACTCCCTGCCAGGCGCTCCTGACGCTGCCACGTCCGAGACCCGGATTCGAACTCCTCGCGCGGCCACTTCCGAGGCCCCCGGGTTCGAGCTCCGGGGGCCGTCCTCTCCGCGCCTCCCGGGCTCGGCCTCGTGGCACGGCCCTGTCCGGCGAGTCGCCCGATCGCTCAGGCCCGGTGCGCCCAGAGATCCCGCAGCAGGGCGATCTCGGCGAGATGGTGGATGAGCTCGCGGTTGACGTGAGCGACGAGCGTGGCCCGGGAGTACTCGGCCCATGGCCCTTCGGCCTCCCCGACCGCGACCTGCAGGTCCTCCGCGCTCCAGGACCGCACCCCGGTGATCCAGCGGTCGTACTCCGTATCGAACTGGGCCAGCGCCTCCTGGGCGGTGGCGGCATAGGTCCAGCTCATGTAGTCCGCGGGCGGCCCACCGAAATGCGAGCTGGTGCGCATGGCCAGGACACCGACGATGACGTGCCCGAGCCGCCAGGCGATGGTGGTGAGCGGGCTCGGCTCGGGTTCGGGGAACTCGAAGTCGATGACCATGTCCCCGTCACCGCCCTGGAGCGAGGTGGGCGGCGTCTGCCCGGCGGGAGTGCGTGGGTGGATCGTCCAGGCATTCCCGTCGGCCGACGGGTCGAAGAAGTACTCCTCGTCGGTCAGGCCCTCGAGCCGTGGCCGCAGATGCTCCCGGACATGGAGCTCGATCTGGTCGACGAGGACGGTGGGCAGGTCCCCGTCCCGGCCTTCGGTCGGAGCGGTCGGTGCGTCGTCGTCGTTCATGGGGTTCTCCTCATCGGTCGTGGGGTCATCCGTCGTCGGCCGCGCTGCGCTCATCCGCCGGGCTCACCAGCCGGCGGGCGGCCACGTCTCCCCCGCGGCGAGGGCGTTGAGCTCGTAGGCCCCCTTGCCGTCGATGCTCTCGCGGAGGATGTCCGCATGGCCGGCGTGGCGAGCCTGCTCCTCGATCTGGTGCAGCGCGTACCAGCGCATGCTCCAGGTCTCCCGCCCTTCGAACCAGGGCTGCCCGGGCACCGGGCCGCGGGTCTCGGGGTCGACGCCGCGGATGGCTGCGGCGAGCTCCTCGGCGACCCGATGCAGCTGCTCCGCGAGCGATTCCGCGGTGTCGTCCTCGCGCAGCGCGTCCGGAGCGATCGTCCCCTCGGACTGGTACTGCTCGGCGGTCCGCTCGGGGACGGGGGCGGCCTCCGGGGCCGCCGCGAACTCCTGTGCGGCCCGTTCGGCCACGAAGAGGCTGTGCCGGGCAAGGGCGCCGAGGCTCATCCCCGACGCGCTCGGCTGCGACGCGAGCTGCCCGCGGTCGAGCCCGACGAGGGTGGTGGCGATCTGGTCGAGCTGCTGCTGCGCGAACGTCGCGAGGCTGTCGCGCTCGTCGGTGGTCTCTGCGGTGAGGAACGGCATGGGGTCTCTCTTTCGTCGATGCGGAGGTCCGCACGTCCGGGCTGTCCGGTCGAGAACTACTGTCGACCCCTGGGAGGACAGCTTCTGTCCGCGAAGAGAGGCAGACTCCTCTCATGAGCGACGTGACGAAGAGGGCCCTGCGACTCCTGGCGCTGCTGCAGTCGCGCACGGTCTGGAGCGGGCCGGAGCTCGCCGCGGAGATGGCGGTGACCACCCGGACGGTGCGCCGCGACGTGGACCGGCTGCGTGAGATGGGCTATCCGGTGCTGACCTCGGCCGGACACGGCGGCGGGTACCAGCTCGGTGCGGGCAGGGAGCTGCCGCCGCTGCTGCTGTCCGCGCAGGAGGCGGTCGCCGTGGCCGTGGGCCTGCGGCTCACCGCCGCGTCGGGCCTGGAAGGGCTCGACGCCGAAGCGCTGCGTGCCCTCGCGGCACTGGATCGCCTGCTCCCGCCGACGGTCCGCTCGGAGGTCTCGGCCGTCACCGATGCGCTGGGCGTGGTGGCGCGGCCCGTCCCCGCCGCCCGCGCCGAGGTGCTGATCGCCCTGGCCACAGCGGTGCGGGATGGTCTGCGCGTGCGCATCGACTACGAGAAGGGGGACGGAGAGCGCGGGGAGCGCCGGCTCGAGCCCCGCCGCGTGCTCGCGGTCGACGGACGCTGGTACCTCTTCGCCTGGGACCTCGGCCGCGAGGACTGGCGCACCTTCCGCCTGGACCGTATGCAGGCGGTGCATCCGAGCACGTTCGCGATCACGCCGCGCCCCACCCCCGACATCGAGCGCACGGTGCGCGAGTCGATCACCGTCGGCGCCTATACGCGGGCGGTCACCGTGAGGATCCGCCGCCCGCTGCACGAGGTCGAGAAGCTGGTGCCGGTGCGCGCTGCCACCGTCACGGCCGACGGGGCCGACGACGACGCCTGCATCGTGCGCGCCGGATCCGGCAACGGGGATCTGCGCTGGGTGGCCATGCACCTGATCGGTCTGGGCGCGCCGATCGAGGTGATCGAGCCGCCCGAGCTGCTCACCGTGCTCCAGGACCTCAGCACGTGGGCGGGCCGCGCCACGCTCGCCCCCGATGCAGCAGGCAAGCCTTCAGCACCCGGCGCACCCGCCACCGCCGAGCCGCCCGACGCACCCGGTGCGCCCGAGGCACCCGAGGCACCCGAGGCACCCGAGGCACCCGAGGCACCCGAGGCACCCGAGGCACCCGAGGCACCCGAGGCACCCGAGGCACGATAAGTCGCAGCATGCCGCCCGAGAGATGTCGCGTCCGCCGCTCGGCTTGGAGTCCCGTTCCCCGCTCTCCTCGACTCGGCTCGGCTCGGCTCGGCTCAGAGGACGAGCAGGGCCAGCGCCGAGACGACGGTGAGCACCAGGATCAGCTTCTCGAAAACGCCTTGCGGGATGCGCCGGGCGATCTTCGCCCCGCAGTACGCGCCGATCAGCACGAGCGGCACCAGCATCAGGTCCATCACGAGGGTGTCGCGGGTGATGAGACCGAGGCCAGCGGAGAACGGCAGCTTGATGACGTTGACGATGGCGAAGAACCAGGCGGAGGTGCCGAGGAAGGTCAGCACCGGCATCCGCATCGCGTAGAAATACATCGACATCACGGGTCCGCCGGCGTTGGCGACCATGGTGGTGAAGCCGCCCAGCACCCCGTACCCGGCGCGGCTGATCGCCACGCCGGGGCCCGACGGCGCGGGAGCGGGGGCGGGGGTCGCCGTGGCGGGCGAAGGGGCCGACAGGTCAGGCGAGGGGCCCGACGGGTCACCGGCCGGAGTCGCCGAAGGCACCGGTCCCGCCTTCGTCACGCGGGCCGCGCGCCGTCGCCACACGGTCACGGCGATCAGGACCAGCAGGATCACGCCGATGGTGGTGCGCACGGTGTCCCCGCCCACGGTCGCGAAGAAGACCGTGCCGAGCACGATGCCGAGGAGCACGCTGGGGATGAGCCGCACCAGCGTGCGGACGTCCGGCTCGCGCCGGTAGACCCACAGCGCGGTCGCGTCGCCGACCATGAGCAGGAGGAGCAGTGCGGCGGTGGATTCCTTCGCGGGCAGGGCGAGCGCGAAGACGCCCACGGCGATAGTGCCGCCGCCGGGCATGGCGGTCTTGGACAGGCCGACGACGAGGGCGCCGATCATCACGAGCACCCAGCTGGCTGTGCCGAGGGTGGGGATCAGGGCGGCGAGGTCGGACACGAGAATCGAAACTACCAGCGCTGCTCACGACGGATCATCCCGGTCCAGCAGCGCGCTGTTCGGCCCGTCCGTCCACCGCCTGCGGCCGAGGCGTCAGAGACGAGCCGCGACGTGCACGCCATGGTCGCGCTCGATCGACGCAGCGGCACGGGCACATCACGAGGCCTGGGAGCGGTGACGGGGTGGGCGGACGTGCGGGTCGGTCAGGCGATCCAGCCGAAGTGGGCGACGCCGGATCCGTCGGCGCCGGCCCGGGCGGAGCTGATCACGAGGGCCATGGCGGCGGCGCCGGGGTCGATGACGCCCTGGGAGGCGTCGCCGACGTAGCTCGCGCGGCCGCGGCGCGCGGTGGTCTGCGCCGTCGCAGTGGCCGCCTGGACCGCAGCATCCTCCGCCGCGAACAGGGCCTCGACGGAGGTGGTCTCCGCATCAGCCTCGAGGGCCGCGCGCAGGGCGGCGACGGCCGGGTCGAGGGAGTCGATCATCGTCTTGTCGCCCACCTCCGCCTCGCCGTACTTCTGGATGGTGGCCTGGCCGGCGGCGAGCGCGTCCGCGAACTGGGCGATGGTGGGGACGTCGGCGCCCGCCTCCGACCCGGGCTCCTCCCCCGGCCCGTCGCCGCGCGCTTCTCCCGCCTTCGCCAGGTCGCGGAAGAACATGCCGAACAGCGGTCCGCTGGTGCCGCCCACGCCGAGCCACGCCCTGTACAGCGCGGTCAGATACTCGCGGTAGCTGCTGGGCAGATCGGTCTCGAGGGTCGCGTCGAGGTGCTTCATCGCGGTGCGCACGTTGGTGCCGAAGTCGCCGTCGCCGGCGCGACGATCGAGGTCGCCGAGGTCGTCCGCCGTACCCTCGAAGGCTTCGCGCAGGGTGAGCACGAAGGCGCGGCCGAAGCCGGCGGGAAGAGTCCTGCTGGGGGTCTGATCGTTCATGGCGTGTTCCTTACCAGGTCAGGGCCGGCGTGCGGACGGGCGCGTCCCACAGTCGGCGCATCTCGTCGTCCAGCGGCATCAGGGTGATCGAGACGCCGTGCATGTCCAGGCTGGTCACGTAGGGGCCGACGAGCGAGCGGCTGATCTCGATGCCCGCCTCGCCGAGCCGCTGGTGCAGGGCGCGGGCGACGACGTTGAGCTCGAGCGGGTAGGTGGAGCCCAGACCGTTGACGATCGCGAGCACCATGTCGCCGTGGCCCAGCTCGAGCTCGGCGAGCAGGGGGCCCAGCAGCAGGTCGGTGAGGCCATCGGCGTCGGTGAAGGGGACGCGCTGCGCGGCCCGCTCGCCGTGGATCCCCACACCGAGCTCCACCTCGTCGTCTCCGAGGGTGAACTGCGGTTCCTCGTCGCCGGGATGGGTGCCGGCGGAGAGCGCGAGGCTCATGGTGCGGGCCGATGCCGCCGCGCGGCGCCCGATCTCCGCGACCTCGGCGAGGGTCGCGCCCTCCTCGGCGGCGGCGCCGCATACCTTCTCGACGATCACGGTAGCGGCGGTGCCGCGCCGACCGGGGCCGCCGCCGTCCTCGGTCTCGGTGGCGAGGTCGTCGTCGACCAGCACCATCTCGGTCTCGATCGCGTCGTCGCCGCTGATCTCGCCGGCGATGCGGAAGTTCAGCACGTCGCCGGTGTAGTTCTTGACGATCTGGACCACGCCGCGGCCGGAATCGGCGGCCCTGGTCGCTTCGAGGACCTGCAGGGCGGTGGGGCTCGCGAACACCGCGCCCGCCACGGCGACGTCGAGCATCCCGGTGCCGACGAAGCCGGCGTGCAGGGGCTCATGACCGGAGCCTCCCCCGCTGACCAGGCCCACCTTGTTGCGGGCAGGCTCCTTGCGGGTGAGGAAGCGGTGCTCGGCATGCAGCTCGAGCAGGGTGGGATGGCTGAGCGCGAGTCCTTCAAGGGCCTGCGGGATCAGCTCGTCGGGGTCATTGATGATGCTGCGACGCATGGGCGCTCCTCGGGTGGGCACGTGGTCCTGACCAGGCTACGCCGAGAGGCCGCACGAACCCATTCCCCGCACTGCTCCGGCTCACCCCCTGTTCTCGCGTGCGCCCGACGTGCGCTGCCCGCGACCGGAGCCCGGTCCCGGGCGGGGGCGCGGCCACCGGCCTCCCGGGCCGTCGGCGCCCCCAGGTCCCGGTCCGTCGGCGCCCCCAGGTCGCGGACGTCCTCGATGCCGTCGGTCTCGGCCCTGCGTCCCACCATGGCCTCACGTTCGTGGCCTAAGGTCCGGCCTATGCGTCTTCTCCTGATCCGCCATGGCCAGACCCCGAACAACGTCCTCGGCGCCCTCGACACCGCCGTCCCCGGTGCCGGGCTCACCGACCTCGGGCGCGAGCAGGCGCGCGCCCTGCCCGACGCGCTCGCGCACGAGACGATCGAGGGCCTGTACGTCTCGAAGCTCGTGCGCACCCAGGAGACGGCCGCGCCGCTGGCGACTGCCCTGGGCTTGGACGCGCAGGTCACCGAGGGTCTCGAGGAGATCGTCGCGGGTGACGTCGAGATGCACCGGGACGCGGAATCCGTCGAGGCCTATCAGCAGACCCAAGCGATCTGGGGCAGTCACGACTTCGACCACGCCCTGCCCGGCGGCGAGGACGGCCACACCTTCTGGGAGCGCTACACCGGTGCCCTGCGCCGCATCGCCGCCCACCACGCCGAGGATGCGACGGTCGCGGTGGTCAGCCACGGCGCGGCGATCCGCGTGTTCGCGACCATCGTCGGCGGGCTCGCACCGTCCACGCGCGAGGGCAGCCCGCTGTTCAACACCGGCATGGTCACGCTGGTCGGGCACCCCGACCAGGGCTGGACTCTCGAGGAGTGGATCGGTGATCCGCTCGGCGGCCGCCACCTGCTGGGAGACACCCGGCACGACGTCACGGCCGACGAGGAGCTCGACGAGACCCTGCTCGAGGCCGCCGCCACCACGGACCCCG
>NZ_QPGN01000012.1:0-98326 GCF_003335205.1 Brachybacterium sp. JB7
CAACTGTCACCGATGTCCTGATACAGAACTGTCACCGAAGTCCTGAGACATCACAACCGATGCTGTGCCGCGCATCGGTCGCTGGCCCGCAAAACTCGCTCGCGGCGGCAGCAGCGGCAGCGGCAGCGGCAGCGGCAGCGGCAGCGGCAGCGGCAGAACCTGCTCACGACGGCCGACACGGCGTCTCTCTCAAGTGGGCCACCCCAACAGCCGGCACGGCGTCCCTCTCAGGCGGGCCACCCCAACAGCCGACACGGCGTCCCTCTCAAGCAGGCCACTCCAGGCGGGGCGTGTCCGGGCCGCGGTAGGGCTCGTCGCCGTAATGCTCCTGCAGGTCCGCGAGCAGCTGCTCCATCTCGGCGAGCGCTCCTGCGTGGCCCGGATCTGCGACCACGTTGGTGAGCTCGTTCGGGTCGGCGACGAGATCGTAGAGCTCGTCCTCGACGGGCATGATGCGGTCCGACGAGCCCGGGCTGCCGAGTCCGTCGTTGTAGTAGCGGATGAACTTGTGGGTCTTCGTGCGCACGCCGTAATGGGCGGGCGCGTGATGCTCGGGGTCGTCGTGCTCCCAGTAGCGGTAGTAGACCGACTGCCTCCAGCCCTCGACGCTCTCGCCGCGCAGCTGCGGCAGGAAGCTGCGACCCTGCTGCTGCGGGAGGTCCGACGGGGACCGCCCCGCGACCTCGAGCAGCGTCGCGGCGAAGTCCACGTTGGTGATCATGTCGGTGATGTGGGAGCCGGCCGGGACCTGCGCGGGCCAGCGCACCAGCATCGGCATCGTCAGCGACTCGTCCAGCATCAGGCGCTTGTCGAACCAGCCGTGATCGCCGAGGAAGAACCCCTGGTCGGAGGTGTAGATGACCACGGTGTCCTCGTCCAGCCCCTGCGTCTCGAGCCAGCCGAGGATCTCACCCACGGAGTCGTCGACGGCCTGCACGCAGCGCAGGTAGTCCCGCATGTACCGCTGGTACTTCCAGGAGGCCCGCTCACGGCCCTTCCCCTCGCCCTCGAGCTCGGGCGGCAGCTCGTCCTTGTAGTCCGTCGGCCGCAGATCATCCAGGTTCATCCGGACCTGCTGGACCACCTCAGCGCGGGTCGCGTGGTCGTCCCACATCGTCTCCGGCTCGGGGATCGTCCCGGCCTCGTACATCCCCTCGTACCGGGGGTGCGGTACCCAGGGACGATGCGGCGCCTTGTGGTGCACCAGCAGGCAGAACGGCCGATCGGGGTCGCGCTGTTCGAGGAAGTCGAGGCTCTGCTGCGTGACGATGTCCGTCGCGTAGCCCTCGATGGTCTCCTCCCCGTCGGGCCCGATCATCACCGGGTCCACGTAGTCGCCCTGGTCGGGGAAGATCCGCCAGTCGTCGAAGCCGCGCGGCCGGGATCCCTCGGAGCGGCCCAGATGCCACTTGCCGAACAGTGCGGTCTGATAGCCGCAGTCGTGCAGGACCTCCGGGAACGTGGGCACCCGGTAGTCGAACTCGGAGTAGATCGACGGGGCGCGGTTGATGTGGCTGTAGGTGCCCGTGAGGATCGAGGCGCGCGAGGGCGTGCAGATGGAGTTGGTGCAGTACACCGCGTCCATCCGCGCCCCCTCGTCGGCGAGACGGTCGAGGTGCGGGGTGGTGTTGACCCTGCTGCCGTAGGCGGAGATCGAGTGCGCCGCGTGGTCGTCGGACATGATGAACACGATGTTGGGGCGGGACAAAGCAGATCTCCTCAAGGTTCCTGGGGCGTTGATGGTCCGGGGTGCTCTCGGCGTGGTCAGGACCGCCGGGCGATCACCAGCGGGGGTGGATGTTCTTGCGCAGCAGATCGTCGTAGGTCTGCTGCACGGCTGCGTCGAACCGCGCGAGGACGGCCTGCTGCTCGTCGGCGGGGGCACTGCCGGCGGCGGCGTTGCGACGAGCCTGCTCTCCGCTGCTCGCGCCCGGGATCGCCGCGGTGACGCCGTCCTGGGCGAGGATCCAGCGCAGCGTGGCCTCCGGCAGCGGCATCGCCCCGTCGAGGGCCTGCTCGAGCCGGGCCACGGCCTGCAGCCCCACGTCGTACTCCACACCGGAGAAGGTCTCGCCCTGGTCGAAGGCCTCTCCCGCGCGGTTGAAGCTGCGGTGGTCGTTCGCCGCGAAGGTCGTGCCCGGGGAGAATTTGCCGGTGAGCAGACCGGAGGCGAGGGGCACTCGCGCGATGATCGCGACGCCCTTCTCACGGGCCAGCGGCACCACCTCGTCCAGCGGCTTGAGACGGAACGGGTTGAGGATGATCTGGATCGAGGCGAGGTGCTCCCGCTCGAGACTGATCAGCGCCTCCTCGCAGGTCTCGACACTGACGCCCCAGGCGGCGAGCTTCTGCTCCGCGACCAGGGCATCCAGCACGTCGAACACCCGGTCGTCGCGGTAGATCGCGGGCGGCGGGCAGTGCAGCTGCACCAGGTCGAGGGTGTCCATCGCGAGGTTCTGCCTCGAGCGCTCCACCCAGGCGCGCAGGTTCTCCTCGGTGAAGGACTCCGGAGCGAAGGGATCCGCCCGACGGGACGCCTTGGTGGCGACGAACAGCGGGGCCGACGGGGACGATCCGCCGAAGGGCTCGTCGCCGTTCGCCTGAGATCCGCCGGCGTTCTGCCGCATCGCCCCGACCAGGCGCTCGCTGCGCCCGTCGCCGTAGACGTCGGCGGTGTCGAAGAACGTCACGCCCGCGTCGAGGGCGGCGCCGAGCACTCCCTGCGCAGACTCGTCGGAGACCTCGCCCCAGTCGGCGCCGATCTGCCAGCAGCCCTGGCCGATCACGGACAGCGGACGGCCCAGACGGGCGGGGCTGCGGTACTGCATGAACATCGTTGACCTCGTTCTGTAGGACGTCGCAGAGCTGCGGCGCCAAGCGTTCACCCAGTCTTGCAGAAATAGCTCGGACTCCGCCCGTCGGCCGCTTTCTTGCTCATGCACTTCCGGTTTCCCTGATTCGGACACGAGTCCGACTCAGCGTTCGATGACCTCCCCCGCGGCGATGTTGTACCGCCGCCACTGGCCCTGAAGTCCTTCAAAACGCGCCTCGGGATCGATATTCTCTATTCAGCCCCCGAGATTTAGACCGTCCCATCGAGGCCAGCGGAGATGCCGAAGACGGCGGCCAGCACCATGTCGCAGAAGGACCCGGCAGACGAGCACAACCCATCGATGATGTAGGGCAGTTGAGCGGGTGTCTTGCGCGCTCCCCCATCTATTGCGTCGATCCCCTACCCAATGAACTGGGCCTGCCGGGCGGACCCTGGTTCGTCGATCGCGCCAACCCGGGCAGCCAGTCGAGAACGGCCTGAGAGTCACCGACGGTGATCGTGCCCGAGCGGCTTCCGGCGGCCACGCCGGGTAGGCGCCGTTCCACTGGTGGTCCGCCCTGATCGCGTACCCCGCATCCTGATCGAACGGGGATACCGCGCGAAGCCACGACGTCGCGCGAAGTTCACGGACGAAGAAATCGGTCATATCGCGACGCATCGGCTCCGGCAAGTCGTCAGAGATCGTGCGGCAGCCCCAGCCGGCCACTCGTACGGCACCTCGACACGGAGACGTCACCGATACGACGGGTGAGAGCGCGCAATCCGCCGCGCCGTTACCTTGTGAGCACCCCCCGACAGTGAGGAGAAGACCGATAATAAAAGCGACTAGCGCATCCCGGACGCACTGCTTCCGAAACATCCATCAGCACCCCAGGCCAAAAACCAAGCCGCTTACTGGGTCTTGCCAACCCTGCATCAAACGAGACTCGGTTCCGCCGAAGGCTCCCCACCCCGGGGCGCCCATATCGCACCGAGTGGCTAACCATGACGATTGAACGGTCAAAAACTTTTTGACACGGGCGCCTAATTGCCGGCGGAGACCCCGAGACGGGGTATCTGTTTAACGCAAAACGACTCATTGCGAAATCGCCCAAAAACTAACCAAGCGAGATTTGGTTGAACCGTTCCTTCACGCCATTTGGGACCCATTGACTCTGAAGCGGCTCCACAACACGGTACAGGAAGATCTCGTAAAGCTCATCTTTACCCAAGAGTTGAGACACTTGCCTCCAAACCTCGGAAAACGTCTCAAACTTCCAACTGACCACAAAACCTTCGATATGGCTCTCGGCAAGACCATCCGCGACGGGTCCGATATCGTGAGCAATAAAACGAATACACATATTCCATTGGTCAGCCTCGCCAAGCTGCTCAAGCTCCACCAGCCTAGCTTTCAATATACGTCGCAATGAAAGGCGGTGCAAATCTACGTAAAGCTCCTCTAGCGCACCTCCATGCGCCTCAAAAGCTTGAACCCGCCGTTCCGCCTTATACAGGAACTCAACGTCCCCCAGCTTCTTCCTGGCTGAATTGCTGGCCGAAACAGAATCGCCTATTCCCCTGCTTACGCTTTCCGCTGGCCTGGCCCGATCAAGCGCCACTGCGAAGCAGTCCACGGCTCGCTGCTCGAGAATTCCTCGGGTGCGCGAATTTTCCTGACTCACACCCTCGAAGAACCTCTCCATTCCCTCGATTCCGGGGGGAGACACGGTCACCGCCAGCACCCTATGCACGCTCTCGATTCTAGCGAGCCATGCACGAATCGACCTAGCCAGCTCACGCCGTGCTGGATACGACATCCGGCTCAAATAGAACAGAAGGTCCGCCAGTGCAAGCGCCTGCCGGCGGAGTCCCCCCTTTCGAGACCATGCCCAGTCACTATCAAATGCCGATGCACCTTTGGAGTTGTTCAAATATGCGTTCTCGGTGGATGCATACGACGGATGGAATTCTCTTTGAAATTCTAGAGATAGCTGGCTTCTCGGCGAAAACTCATACGCCGCATTGGCCGGATGGTCAAAAAATTCGGAAACGAGAAGATTATAGTGAAGAATAACCGCGTACTGTGGGACAAAGTCAATACCGTCCCCGTAAAACCTCTGAAGATCTTCAGCAATGGGACCTATGTATCCCAACGACTCGGCTTCGGAGGCTATCTGCTCAATGCACTCAACAGGGGAAGCGTCAGCGAATTTGCGCTCAGATTCCGCCTCGTCCGTTTCGTAAACTTTTCGAGCTTCAATGTCATCGATCACCGGGAGCGCCTTCAATTGGCGCGCCACAATTTGGACCTGCTTCCAATTGTACTCGTACCCTCCGAGTATGGCGGTGAGGACCGCGGCTACTTGCGCGCATGACATATGCTGGCGCACCAGGAGTTCAGCAATCGTCGCGGACTGGCTCAACAAAGCGGAAGCGTTAGAAAACTCCAATTCGCCCTGCTCCATAAGCTTCCTATGCGTCGTAAAGAAGCTCTTGCTGAAGTCTGGGTGGAAGGTTTCAGTTACCCGAAGACATTCACGAACTAGATCTCGCAGAAACGACGACACGGAAAGATCGTGACGCCAGCTTTCGATATGCTGAACAAGCAAGTCACCGTACGAGTCGCATGCAACCGTCGCATTGCTAGCAAAATAGGTGGACGCGGCCTCGACGACTTCCGCCTGATTATCGGGCTTTACCGGCAGAAGGAGCCTGTCGAGAGCGTCCTTTAACGCCTTATTCTGCACTTAGGTATCTCCATTCAATTCTTTATACTCATCAGGCGCTGAACACAGAAATGCATCGAGCACCTCACCGGGTTTGACGTTTAATGCGAACGATATTTTGGTGAACACCTCCACACTGCAGCGTGTTGTGCCGGACTCCAATCTCGATATGACAGAGGCATCGACCCCGATCTGCACGGCCAGCTCGCTTTGTGCTAGGCCCGCATGCAACCGCAACCATAGAAGCTGCTGGCCAAAAGCCGCCGAAAAGTTCGCCACTGTGCCTCCCGGTCGATCGTCGCTCACCAAGGTCACCAGGCGTCTGCATGCCTAGCATGTGCTGACGGCCACTCTACCGGTCAGTCAATCACGCAAAGCAGGACCCAGGGATGGTAGTGTAAGCCAGCAACTTGCAGTTCCAGCAAGAGCCCACCCCTTGAGACCACACCTGCTTGGAGGACCGAATGAGCGCTCCCCGCGTCGTCTCACTTTTCAGTGGAGCCGGAGGTCTCGACATCGGCTTCGCGATGGCCGGATATATACCTGTTTTTGCGAACGAGATAGATCTGTTTGCGGCAAAAACTTATGAGAGCTGGATTAGCGCTGCTTCAAAAAAGCATCCTCATCTCCAGTTGGATGGCCATCGTGTCGCGGTAGGAGATATTACCCGTGTCGACGGGATTCCTGGACCGGGCACGGCAGACGTTGTTATTGGTGGACCGCCATGCCAGGGCTTCTCGGTCGCCGGGAAAATGGACCCAAATGACCCTCGCTCCAAGCATGTGTGGAATTTTCTCAAGGTTGTTGAGCGCGTCCAGCCGGTTGCATTTGTCATGGAAAATGTTAAATCTCTCGCGGTGAACACGCGTTGGGCGGGTTTGAAAACTGACCTTATCGAACGCGCCGAAGGCTTGGGCTACAAGACGTCTCTTCACGTTCTTAATGCGAGCCACTTTGGGGTCCCCCAGTCGCGTGAGCGCATGTTTCTCGTCGGGGTTCGGGACCGCGAATTGCCGCTACCCGCCCCAGAAGCGGTCACGGCAAGCCGACCTCCCGCATTGAGGTGGGCCCTTGAGTCGTTACCTACCTGGGGGGCGCCAGGCAACGATACAATCTGCACTGCACGAGTCACCCCGGCCAAGAAGCCAGTGCTTAGGAAGTCTCCGTTCGCAGGAATGCTATTTAACGGTCAAGGAAGACCAATGGATCTTCAACGCCCCGCGCCTACCTTGCCAGCATCAATGGGTGGCAACAGGACGCCAATTATTGATCAGCACCAGTTTGCCCAAGGTAGTGCCAGCTGGGTAGCTGATTACCATTCATCACTTATTGCCGGGTCCGATCCGATTGCCCGCGTTCCGGACCGCCTCCGTCGAATCACGGTCGAAGAGGCGGCGGCTATTCAAACGTTTCCGAAGGAACTTGATTGGCAGGGTCCTCAGAGCGCAAGATATAGGCAAATCGGTAATGCGGTGCCGCCAGTTCTTGGATACCACGTAGCGAACGCTTTAGGAGAGTTCCTGGGATTCGACTTGTCCCACGCCATAGGTTCTCTTTTGGGCCTATCCCCGGACATGCATTGCCCACAAGAGGATCCGGTCGCAGCATAAGGGACTCATCGCATCTGAGGGTGTAGTAGGCTTCCGAATCCTCCGGTGTCGAGCAGAGAGCGAAGGAAGTAGTGGGTCAGGTTGCGGAACCCCAGGAGGTGCCTCGGAGGTGCTCGAGGCGGCCGTTGAATCTCCTATGTTTGTCAAGCGGTGAGTCTGGCGCGCCCTGACTTGCACGGGTTTAGTGTGTCAGCGCGTTGCGGACGTGTCGGGCGTCGTCGGTGTGGTCGGGCTTCGCGGTGATCTGCTGCCCGGCCAGGGCGATCGTGACGTCCTGCAGCGGACAGAGAGTGCGGATGATCTTGCGGATGCTGAACCCGGTCTTGTCCTGCAGGAAACGGGCGATTGCGAGCGCGGTGAGGACGATGGTGAGGTGGGCTTCGATCGCCTCGCGCTGATGATGAAACATGGGCCTGGCCTGGAGGTCTGTCTTGCTCATGCGGAATGACTGCTCCACGTGCCAGAGGTTGTGGTAGCTGGAGAGCACCTCCGGCGCGGCCATAGTGCTCGAGGGAATGTTGGTGACGTAGCCCTTCAGACCGACCAGCTGCTTCGCCTTCTCCAGCGAGTCCTCATCCAGTTCCTTGCCGGCCTTGGTGGATTTGATGAACCGCGTGCCCTTAACCGAGGCGTCTCCGGCGATCACGGCTCGGGCCCTGTTCTCCTGCTGCGTGAGGGTGTAGTTGTCGTGGACTGCGCGTTTGCGGGAGTAGGACCAGACCGCGCGCCAGTGCCCGGGATGCTCCTGCGCGTCCCAGACCGGCTCCCTGCGGCGCCGCTTCGACTCGGTCTTGGTGGAGCCGTGGCGCGGGGTGATCGTGTCGATCAGCTGCCCATCGCTGAACGCGTCGCCGTTCCAATGGAAGTGATTGGCCAGGTCACCGGGCGCCTTCTTCGGCCGTGAGCCGACGATGAACTTCAACTCCGCCTCGGCCAGGGCGTTCAGGTTCGCCATCGATAGCATCCCGGCGTCCGCGACGACGACCATGTCCGCCGGGTTGTGGCGGGCCTGGAACTGCTTGATGATCGGCACGATCGTGAGGGTCTCAGCCTTGTTGCCCTCGAAGCAGCCGATCTCCAGCGGGAACCCTTCACGATCGACCAGGAGGCCGACCACGATCTGAGGATCGACCCTCCGCTCTTTGCTGAAGCCAACCTTCCGGAGCTCGTCTTCCTTCGGGGCTTCGAAGTAGAGGGTGGTGACGTCGTAGAGCACCAGGGAGATGTCTCCGCTGGTCGAGGCGTGTGTGAAGCACCTCGTGGCGATGCGGTCGCGGTACTCACGCTCGGCGCAGCGCCGTAGAGCGGCGTGGAAGGTGTTGCGGTGGACCGGCTCCACCCCGACGTCGGAAAGGACGCGGCGGGAATCGCTCATTGACGTTGGCTCGATCAGCCTCGCGGCGCCGAGCTGGAAAAACGCCTCATCCTCGACGACGTCGAAGCCAAGCGCGGACCAGGCCGAGCGGAGGGTCTCCACCAGCAGGCGAGAGTGTTTCGAATCGACCACCGCGGACTGAGGATCCTGGGAAAAGTCGAGGTCAAGAGCCAGTTGCCCGGCGTGGATCTTGTCCCTGCCGACACTCATCAAGGCCGCGAGTTCCGCTTCGGTACGCGCGGAGCCGAGGTGCTCAAGGACCACGTCCCGGCGGTTCTTCCGCTCAGCGATCTGCACGGCCGTCGCACCCGAGGCCGTGGTCACCTTCCGCAGAAACGCCACCCAGTTAGTGTGTCACTTTCTCACCGCGCGATGCGCTCACCAGCACGAACACTCCCAAATCTCCAGAATCGGCTCTCACCTGTGCAAGTCAGGCGTGTGGCTCCCCTTCGTGTCCTTCAAATCCATCCGACTGGGCACCCGACGTTTCCAGAAGTGCCCGGTCCATCAGCGCTGGGAGCTCGCTCGGGTGGTCACCGAAGACGAGTGGAGCGAGGAGATCGTCGCCGAGGCCGCAGCACATCGCGACTCGAACATCATCTGATCTCTCGTCGGGCGCCCGTCAGCCGTCGTGCGGATGGCCGCTGGCCGCATATCCAGCTCCACACATCCAGATCCGAAGCCCGCCAGCCTGTCACCGTCCCGGCGGCGTCGCCCATCCCGCATCGCGCGCTCGAGTGATCGTCACCGCACCTTTCCTGACCACGTATGCGCGACGCGCACGTCTCGTCACCCTGCGGCGGCGTTCCGCGCACGCACCCTCCCGGCCACCCGCGCATCTGCCAGGCTCTGCCCATGACCCACCAGCACCAGCACGCCGCCACGCACGATCACACCCCTGCCGAGCCCGGTCTTTCCCCCGCCGAGCACTGGGAACAGCGCTACGCCGGCGATGACCGCGTCTGGTCCGGGCGGGTCAATGCCACCCTCTCCGCGGTGGTCAGCGGCTTCGCTCCCGGCACCTCGATCGACCTCGGCTGCGGGGAGGGCGGGGACGTGCTGTGGCTGGCCGAGCGCGGCTGGCAGGCGACAGGCCTCGACATCTCGGAGACCGCCGTTGGCCGTGCCCGGACCGAGGCCGCCGCACGCGGTCTGCACGGCGCGACCTTCACCGCGACGGACCTCAGCGCCTGGCAGCCGGAACCCGCCACGACGGACCTGGTCACCGCATCCTTCTTCCAGTCCGACGTCGAACTGGACCGGCGAGCGATCCTGCGACGGGCCGCCGGCGCCCTCCGCGAAGGCGGGCACCTGGTGGTCATCTCCCACGCGGCGCCGCCTTCCTGGGCCGACGATCACCGGGCGGACATGGTCGGCGCGAGCGAACAGGTGGAGCAGCTTGCCCTTCCCGCCGAGGAGTGGGAGGTGGAGGTCGCCGAGGACCGCCGCCCAGCCACCAGTCCCGATGGCGAGCACGGCGAGCATCTGGACGCCGTGGTGGTGCTGCGCCGCAGGCGCTGACCGCTTTCATGGCTCTGGCGACGTTGTTCTACGAAAGACCCCAGCGTCACAACGCAGATCCCTGATCATGGCAAGCTGCCTGGTCCGCGCCAATCGCCGTCGCACGAGCCCGTGCGGCACTCACTCACGACTGTCCTGCCACCACGCCATGACCCCTCGGAGACAGCAAGGATGCGTTACTCGCAGCCCACGCCGTCCCCGTCGCGGTCCAGGTGCTTGGCGTATCCGGGGTCTCCGGAGTGCACGGGCGCCGCGCCTGCGGCGCGGGCGGCGTCGCAGTTCTTGTAGTACACCGAGCCGCCCGAGGAGGAGCCCGACCCTTCCGAGCTCGACCCGCTGCGGGTGCCCGAGCTCGAGCCGGAGCCGCTGCTCGGAGTCGTCGCCTTGGCGGGCTTGGGCGCCGGGGCGGGTGCGGGCTCCGGTTCCGGAGAGGGCGCCGGGGCGGGCTCTTCCTGAGTGGCGATCACGTCGCCCTCCCCGGCCGCGGGCCACAGCAGAGTGTCGTCGTCGGCGATCGCGGCGAAGCCGTCGCAGTCGGCGAGCACGCCCTCCATGGCGTCGGCCTCGGCGGGCTTGACCCACAGGTCGTACTTGTCCTTCACCGCGATCTGGCGCCCGACGTACTCGCAGCGGTAGTCCTTCTTCGGCGGCAGCCAGCTGGCCGCGTCGCTGTCGCTCTTCTGCCGGTTCAGGCTCGACTCGACGGCCAGCAGGTTCAGCGGGTCGTTCGCGAAGGCGGCGCGGGTGGTCTCGTCCCAGGCGAAGGCGCCGGTCTGCCAGGCGTCGGAGAGGGCGACGACGTGGTCGATGTCGATCGAGTTGTCGTCGCGGTCGAAGGCCACGGAGTCACCGCTGTACGGGGACTTCAACGTGCCCAGCTGCACGACGCAGCCCTTGGAGCCGCCCTTGAGGGTGATGTCCTCCAGGTCCCGGCGCAGGATGTCGTTGCGGGTGTCGCAGCCGTTGTGGTCCACGTCGTTCCGCCAGCCGAAGGAGTCCCGGTCGTAGTCGGTCTTCGGCGCGCGGCCCTTCTCCTCGAGGCCGGCGAGCATTGCGAGCGCGGTGCCGTCGGCCGCGATCACGGCGTCCGTGGTCGGGGCGGGCTCCGTGGTGGTGGGCGTGGGGTCCGGTGCGGCGGTGGTGGTCGGTGCGGCCTCGGTGGTCGGATCCTCGACCGGCTCCGCCGTCTCCTCCACCGGCGCCTGGAGGTCCTTGGTCTCCGCTGCCGGCGCTGCGACCTGGGATTCAGTCTCCGGTGGCGTGGGAGTGTCGATCGAGCCGGCCACGGCGAAGAGCGCGAAGACGCTGGCGACCGCGACCGCTGAGATCACCCGGGAGGGCCACTTCGCCGTCTCGAACTGCTGCAGCGGGCGCCCCTTCGCATCTCGCACCGTGCCCGTGAGCAGGAGCACGAGGTCGATGAGGTACCAGACGAAGAAGCCGCCCATCGTGACGAGCTTCAGCAGGCCCGTCTTCCATCGTCCGAGGTAGAAGCGGTCCACGCCCCACACCCCGAGGAACAGCGACAGCGCCCAGGCGACGGCGTAGCTCTTGCCGGGCGCCGACAGCCCGTTCTGCGGCGTGCGGTAGGCCGACGACGCCAGCGGCGTCTTGAGGTGGTGCGGCCCCGAGGCCGACACGTTCGACCAGTCCTGCCCGGCGGGCGGGGCACTGGGCCAGTCCTGCCCGGCCGGAGCGCTCGGCCAATCCTGCCCGGCGGGCGGGGCGCTGGGCCAATCCTGGCTGGCGGACGAGGCGCTCAGGGGGTCCTGGCTGCTGTCATGGGGCTGCGGGGCAGGGCGCTGCGGAGTCATGCGCATCCTTGGAAGTCGTCACCGATGCCCGAGGGTCGCCTTCCGGGCGCCTCCGAGCCGGAGCGTAGGCACCGGCCGTCTGCTCACAGCGCCCCGACGGGACGCAGTTGCAGCTTACTGTTCAACTACCCGTTTTCTCCGGGTTTCTGGACACTGGTCACCGAGGTCACAGGGACGCTGGACACAGCGCGCAAGGTGCGCAGCAGTCCTCTCCCCCGGGCACCGGGCACCGGGCACCGGGCACCGGGCACCGGGCACCGGGCACCGGAGCATCCGAGCGACAGCGCATCGGAGGAGGCGTTCCACCGCCGTGCTCAGAGGGCGGCGGCCGCCGCGGACGTTCCACTCTCCCCCTCCAGGGACGCCACCACGCGCAGCCTCGCGCCGTCGGCCGCGTCCTCGTCGAGCGGCACCTCCAGCTGCTGCGTGCCCGCAGTGATCTCACCCGCCTCGAGCTCCCCGAGGATCGTCGTCCCGTCCCACAGGTACACACGCAAGGTGCCGGCCTCCTGGCTGCGAAGACGCACGGAGATCATCTCTCCGTCCTGTCGGGCCTGATCCAGGCGCAGACTGCCGCTGGGCAGCGCGGGAGCGCCGCCGAGGCCGGTGCCGTCGACCGCGGCCTGGAGGATCGAGGCCGGGGACTCCACGGAACGGGCTGCGGAGTCGGGGATCCGGGGCTGGACCGGGGCCTCCTCGCCGGCGGGCAGGTCGGGCAGCTCGAGCACGCCCCAGCGGTAGGGATCCGCCTGGATGCCCGGGAAGGTGGACCATCCGATCCGGGACTGGCCCGTCTGGTCGTCGGTGTCCGAGTCGTAGACGACCACGTTGAAGCCGATGTTCGTGGGATCGACGCCGTCGGGCAGCTCCGCGAACGGGATTCGGGTCTCGATCACGTACCCCTCGTACGGCTCGGAGATGCTCGCCGCGATCCGCACGCCCGGCGCGACCTCGTCGATCGGTCCCTGCCGGTTGTCATGATCGCGGCCCGCGACCGGCCCGCCGATGCCGTCCTCGGCAGCGGTGCCGGGCAGGACCCCGAGGATGAAGGTGCTCGAGGTGTCGTCCGAGGCGCCGCGCGGATCGATCATGATCTCGATCGAGTCGGTGCGGAAGCGCTGCTTGTTGTCCTCCGCGGGCAGCAACGCGCCGAGAGTGTCGTCGTTGACCTGCACGAACACGAACAGGTTCTCGTCGTCGTAAGTGACCCAGGTGCTGCCGGAGGCGTCCTCGGGCGTGACCTCCTCACCTTCCCAGAGGGTGCCGATGTCGATCGGATCGCCGGGGTATTCCGTGTCGCCCCGCTGCCCGTCGACCTCGACGCCGTCGCTGCGCGCGGCCACCAGTCGCGGAACCAGGTGGAGTCCTTGGGTGAGGGTCGCGGTGATGCCGTCCGCCGTGGTGGTCGCGGTCAGCGGGTAGACGCCGCCGTTCGGTGCGCGGTTCGCCGTGGGCAGGTCGGGATCGGTGTTCTCGATCCGCACCTCGGCGGAGGCGGTGCCGCCGGCGGGAACTGCCTCCAGCAGCAGCTCGGGCGGATCCGCGGTGATCCCCTCGGGCAGCTCGAGCACCAGTTCGGCGTCCTGGTCGTGCTCGGAGTGGTTGCGAGCGATGATCTCGAAGGTCTCGGCGCGTCCGGAGCCCAGAGCGCGCCGCGTGGGCACCAGCGCGTCCAGGCGCTGCATGCCGAGCTCCTCGGTCCACTCCAGGAACGCGGCGATCTCGGGGCGCTCGACGAGCCCTGCCTCGACCGGCCCGGCGGTGCGCAGCGGCAGCACGTTCTCGCCGTCGCCTCGTCGCGAGGTGACCCGGGCGCGCAGCAGCACGTGCTCCCCGGTGGCGGCGCCCGAGGGGACCGACACGGTGAACGTCGCGGTGCGCTCCCGGTGCGCGGGGATCGTCCCGATCCCCTGGGCCCGGCCGACGCTCCATCCGTCGGGGCCCTCGAGCGCGACCTGCACGCCGGGCAGGGCGCTGCCGGGCGCGGCGATGCGCACCGTGATCTCGACCTCTCCGTCGGGCAGGACGGCGAAACGGTCAGCGGTGACCTCGAGCCGTGTGCCCAGCGGCAGGCCGCCCTCGATCGGCAGCGACGCGCCCTCGAGGGCGGCGGTGTCGGAGCTGGTGGGATCCGCGAGCGGGGTGCGGGAATCGATGAGCGTGAACCAGGTCGCGGGGATCTGCTCGGGGTCGGTGGGCGAGGGAGGGTTCACGTGCCAGCCCTGGGTGCGATAGGCGTGCACGGAGTCGTCGCGCACCGCGCTCCAGCGCTTGTCATGGTGCGCGGAATCGGTGCCGTCCCAGGCACCGAAGACCACGTCGCTGGCCACCTCGGGCTCGTATCCCTGCGAGACGGCGTCGGGTCCGGTCCCGGAGCTGCCGTTGGATCCGGAGCGCAGGATCCGGCTCGGGGAGAACGGGGCGAGACCTTCCTCGAAATGCTCCGGGAACACGTCCTCGCGCCCGGCCAGGTGGTACGCCTCGACGGCGAACATCGCGGCCTGCTGATGGTTGCCATGATTGCCCTCGACGGCGGACGGGTTCATGGTGACGATGACGTCGGGCCGGGTCGCGCGCACCACCCGGATGACGCGGCTGAGGATCTCGGCGCCGTCCCAGACGTCGTAGGTCAGGGGCGCCGAGAGGGTGTAGAAGAAGTCGACCGCGTCGAGGTTGAAGACGTGCTCGATGCCCGCGTAGCCCACGGCGGTGCGCTCCTCGGTCTCGCGGATCAGGCCCAGCTGGGGGCCCTCCTCGAGGCCCACCGCGTTGCCGCCGCCCTCGCCGCGGGTCACGGTGATCACTCCGGCCTTCTGGTCCGCGAACTCGTTCCACTGCCCGAAGGCCGCGAGGGTCCACGCCTCGTCATCCGGGTGAGCACCGATGTACAGGATGTCGAGATCGACACCGCCGTCGGCGAGCGCCCGCTCCATCGGCGGGAGGGACGGAAGGTCGAGGACGCTCGCTCCGGCGGCGAGGCCGAGAACGGCCGAGCCCTGCAGCAGGCGCCGCCTGCTCAGCGAGAGCTCCGGGCCCCGCTCGGGGCGCCTGCGAGGAGTCCGGTCGGGGTGCGGAGCGGCGGGATCGAAGAGGAGGGGTGTGGTCGACATGGGATTCTCGTCTCTCACGGGCGCCGCGACGGTGCGGCGCTGGGATCAGGTCAGTGCTTCCCGGCGTCGGAGCGCAGGGCGAAGGTTCCCTGGGCCCGGCGTCGGCCCTGCACCTGGTGGTCGGGCACGATGTCCTCGAGGAAGCAGTACCCGTCGCGGGTGTAGGCGGCCCGCAGGTCGCCGCCGTCGGAGGCGTCGGTCAGATGTCGCCACCAGTCGGTGATGTCGCCCCAGCCGGGCGCGGCCAGCGACCCGCCGAACTGCTGCACGGCGAGCGCCGAGCAGAGCGAGCCGAACTTGAGGCGCTCGGACAGCGGCCAGTCGGCGAGGGTGCCCAGCACCATGGCGGCGGCGAACACGTCGCCGGCGCCGGTGGTGTCGGTCGCGGTGACGGGCACCGCCGGGCAGTACGCCTCCTCGCCGGTGGTGCCGTCGATCGCGTAGGAGCCGGCGGCGCCATCGGTCACCACCGCGAGCGGGACCATCTCCGCGAGCTTGCGCACAGCCCGGTCGGGGCTGTCGGTGCGGGTGTAGCTCATGGCTTCGAGGGCATTGGGCGTGAACGCGTGGCAGTGGGCGAGCGGAGCGAGGTCGGCGAGGTCCCAGCGCCCCGTCTCGTCGAAGCCGATGTCGGCGAAGATCTTCGAGCCGCGCCGGGCCAGGTCAGCCCACCAGGCGGTCTCCCCCGCGAGATCCACGACCGCGGCGCGCGCGGCAGGGGCCTGCGCGATGAGTGCGGAGAGCGGCTCGGGGAGGTCGTGCCCGTGGGTGGTCATCGCCCGGTCCCCCTGGGTGGCGACGGAGACCGTCAGGGAGGAGTGGAAATCGGGGAAGCGACGGGAGGCGCTGAGGTCGATGCCCTCCTCGTGCGCCATGGTGTGCCACATCCAGTCGGCGTAGGCGTCGTCCCCGAACCCGGCGACCAGCCCGGTGCGCAGGCCCAGACGGGCGGCCGCGACGGCGAGGTTGGCGATCCCGCCGGGACTGGATCCCATGCCCTTGCTCCACAGCTCCTCGCCGGGCTGCGGTAGTCGCTCCAGCCCGGTGAACACGATGTCGAAGAAGACCGTGCCGGAGAGCAGGACGTCCAGGGGCGGATCGTCCGCACGGCGCTGCGCGGCCAGGGGATCCCATTCGTGGGCCGCGTCGAGCGCGGCGATCTCCTCGGGCGTGCAGGGGCCGGCACCTGGGGCGGGCGGCGGTATGCCCGCGTTCGTCGGCGCGATCGTCGGGGACTCGGCCGCCGACAGCTGCCGGGGCGTCGGGCCGGGCGTCGTCGGGCCGAGGGCCGTCGGGTCGGGGGTCGTCCCGTCGGGGGTCGTCGGGCCGGGGGTCGTCGGGTCGGGGGTCATCATTTGACGGCTCCTTCGAGCATTCCTCGGATGAAGTGGCGCTGCAGGAACAGGAACATGATCACCATCGGCAGGGCGACGATCACGGCACCCGCCGAGAGCAGCGCGGTCTCGGCGGTGTACTGGCCCTGGAAGTTCGCCAGGCCCAACGGCGCGGTGCGCAGACTGCCGCCCGGTGCCATCACCAGGGCGATGAGAAACTCGTTCCAGGTCCACATGAACACCAGCACCACCAGTGTGGTCAGCGCCGGCACCGAGGCGGGGGCGACGATCCGCAGCAGCGTGCGCATCGGACCGGCACCGTCGATCGCGGCGGCCTCGAGCATGCTCTCCGGCATCGACCGGAACTGGGCCCGCAGCCAGAAGGTGCCGAAGGCGACGGACTGCGCGATCTGGGGCAGGGCGATCGCGGCATAGGTGTCGGTCAGCCCCACGGTGCGCAGGTCGAAGAACAATGGGATGACCGTGGCCTCGGTGGGGATCATCAGCCCAAGCAGGAACACGTAGAACAGCACGGTCGATCCGGGGAAGCGCATCGTGCCGAACGCATAGCCGGCCAGTACGGACAGCGTGACCGCGCTGGTCACGACGATCGCCGCGATGATCAGCGAGTTGCCCAGCGAGCGGCCGAAGCCACCCACCTCCCAGGCCTCGAGGAAGTTGGCCAGGTGCAGGCCCGGCGCCTGGCCGATCTGCGGGGAGACGGCGGTGGCCAGGATGGTGATCACGGGGATGAGCGCGAAGAGGGCGAACACCCCCAGCACCACGTAGTTCATCGTCCGCTCGGCGGAGGAGACCCTCATGAGGCACGCTCCCCGATCCGGGTGACGCCCACGTTGATCGCGAACACGAGCAGGGTCAGCACGATGGCGACGGCGCTCGCGGAGCCCACCTCGCGCAGCTGGAAGGCCCGGAAGTAGACCTCGTAGCTGGGCACCGTGGTGGCATTGCCGGGCCCGCCGGAGGTGGTCAGGTAGACCAGGTCGAAGGTCTTCAGCGCGGCGATGATGGTCAGCACGAGCGCCACCACGATCTCTCCGCGCACCGAGGGCAAGGTGATCGCGAAGAACTCCCGCACCGGGCCGGCGCCGTCGAGGCGGGCGGCCTCGAAGAGATCATCGGGGATCCGGCTCATCCCGGCCAGCAGGAGCAGCATCACCAGCCCCATCTCGAGCCAGGTGCCGATGAAGCCCACGGCGGGCAGGGCCGCGCCGGGGTCCCCCAACCAGCCCCGAGCCAGCCCGTCCAGCCCCACGGCGCGCAGCGCCTCGTTCAGCGGCCCGCCGGGCGCGTAGATGTTCCGCCAGGCGACGGCGACCACGACCAGCGCGATCACCTGCGGCAGGAAGATCACAGAGCGGAAGAAGCCCATCCCCCGCACCTGCCCGCGTCGGAAGATCGCGGCGAGCACCAGTCCGATCACGAGAGGCAGCACCGCATAGAACACGATCAGCACCAGGGCGTTGCCGATCGCCGCGAGGAAGGCGGCGTCCGAGGCCAGATCCACGTAGTTCTGCAGCCCCACGAAGGTGGACGGCCCGAAGCCGGGCCACTCGAAGAGCGAGAACTGTGCGGCCCGCACCAGCGGGTACAGCGAGAACGCCGCGTATACGACGAACGCGGGCAGGATGAACAGGTACGGGGTGGCACGGGACCGCACGACGGCCGAGGGACGGTGCCGCGCCACGGCCGAGGGGCGGCGCCGCGTCACGGCCGACGACCCAGCGGTGCGCACGCGCCGGCGCGTGTCCTGGGCGGGCCGCTGGTGACGCCATCTGGCAGATATGCCACCTCGCCTCACCAGCGGCCCGTCGGGAACAGGCCCGGTGGCTGGCGGGAGCTCACCAGTGGCCGGCGGGGTCCCACCGGTGGAACCGGGCCGGGCCCCGCGGGTGGAGCCGAGCGGGGTCCCACCGGTGGAGCCGAGCGGGGTCCCACCGGTGGAGCCGAGCCGGGCCCCACCGGGGGAGCCGAGCGGGGTCCCACCGGGGGAGCCGGGCGAGGGCCCGCCTGCCTGTTCGGATGCCATGCGCTGCTCAGGATCCCGCGGTGAATTCGGAGTAGTCCGCCTGCAGCGTCTCGGCGGCGGCCGACGGCTCGGACTGGCCGCCGATGACCTCCTGCAGAGCGGCGCCCGCGGTGTCCGCGAAGGACGGCGTCGCGTAGTCGAGATAGGGCAGCAGCACCCCGTCGGTGGAGACGGCGTCGAAGGCTTCGTAGATGTCCTTGTTGACCCCCGACGACGGGGCCAGATCGGCGGTGTTCAGCACCGGCATCCCGCCCTTGTCGGCGATCAGCTCCATCGCCGTGTCGCTGGTGATGTAGTCGATGTATGCCGCAGCGGCGTCGGCCTGGGCGGCCTGGGCCGGGATCGCGAAGGGCAGCCCGGTGCCGCCGGTGGTGGCGACCGTGCCGTCCGTGCCCGCCGGGGGCGCCATGAACCGCAGGTCCTCCCCCATCACGGCCTCCATGTCCGGGCCGAGCCAGGAGCCGCCGATCAGGAGCACGCCGGTGCCCTTGGTGAAGTCCGCCCAGGCGGTGTCGTAGGCGAGGCCGTTGGGCGAGTCGCCGAAGGCGCCGCTGGCGGCCCAGTCCGCGAGCTGGGTGAGCGCCTGGACGTTGGCGTCGTCGGTCCAGTCCGCACCGGCGTTGCCCATGGCGAGGGTGACGATCTCGTCGCTGGGCACGAAGTGCGCCTGGAGCGGGCCGAACACGTGCAGGGCCGGCCACTGCTCGAGATTGCCGAGCACGAGCGGCTGCTCGTCGGCCTTCTGCGCGGCCTCGACCAGGGCGAACAGGTCCTCCCAGCTGGCGGGAGGCTCCGCCCCGAGGGCCTCGAGCTTCGTCGCGCTGTAGTAGATGCCGCACACCTCGCCCGTCTGCGGAAGTCCCCACAGGGGCCCCTCTCCGAAGGTGACGGCGTCGGCCGAGTAGCGGGCCTTGGCGAGCACGGAGTCGGCGAAGCGATCCTCCCAGCCGTAGGCCTCGGCGTAGCCGGAGAGGTCGGTCAGCTGGCCGGCCTTGACGAACTCGCCCATGTCGCCGCGCGCGTTGTTGACCTGCAGCACGTCCGGCACGTCGTTGCCGGACAGCGCGAGGCCCGTCTGCTGCTGGAGGTCGTCGAAGGACTGCGAGACGCGGTCCACCGTGATGTTCGGATAGTCCTTCTGGAACGCCTCGATGAGGGCCTCGATCGCATCGTTCTGCGCGCCGCGCACCTCCTGGTCCCAGACCTTCAGAGTGATCTCGCCGAGTGCGGCCGGGTCGGTCTCGACGTCGGACGCGGCAGGGCCGGAGCCGCCGCCGTCGCTCCCGCCGGAGCCGGAATCGGAACCGGGCGCGCAGGCGGCGAGGAGGCCGAGGCCCCCGGCGGCGGCGCTCGAGCCGAGGAAAAGACGACGGGGCAGTCGACGCATGGGGTCCTCCTGAGGGGCGTGGGGCGACAGCCGCGATGCTGTGGCGCAGAGCACCATGATGGCACATCGTGAGCGGAGATGACAGGTCATGCGCGATCCTGCTCGAAACTGCGCGGACGGTGCTACGGTGACGTCATGCTCAGCGAAGAACGCCACGAGGCCATCGCGGCCTTCGTGCGCCGTCACGGCTCCGCATCGGTCGGCACGCTGAGCGTCGATTTCGCCGTCTCCGAGGCCACCATCCGGCGTGACCTGGAGATGCTGTCCGATTCCGGCGTGGTGCGCCGGGTGCGCGGGGGCGCCTGCGATGTGCGCGGCTCCGTGCGCCCCGAGGCTGACGCACGCGGCTTCGCCGAAGTGGCCACCTCGGCCTCCGCCGCCAAACGACGGATCGCCGAGCGCGCGGCCGGCTGCATCGCCGACGGCGACGTGATCGCACTGGACATCGGCACCACCGTCGCGGCGATGTGCCCCCTGCTGGTGAATCGCTCGCTCACCGTCGTCACCGCCTCGCTCGCGGTGGTCAAGGCGCTCGCGGACGCCCCGAGCATCGACATCGTGGTGCTCGGCGGGCTGCTGCGCCCCAACTACCAGTCGCTCGTGGGCACGCTCACCGAATCCGCCCTGCGCCAGGTGCGCGTGGACGCCGCGTTCGTGGGCACGTCGGGGGTCCGGCCCGACGGCACCGTGCTCGACTCCACGCCCAGCGAGGTTCCCGTCAAGCGCGGCCTGCTCGACGTCTCGACCTCGGCGTTCCTGCTCGCCGACCACGAGAAGTTCCCGGGCTCGGGCTTCCTCGAGGTCTCGACCCTGGGCCGTTTCACCGCCCTGGTCACCGACCGCTCCCCCGATTCGCTCACCCTTCCCGACGGGGAAGACCTGGAGGTCCTGCTCGCATGAAGCTCACGATCCTGGGCGGTGGCGGCTTCCGCGTGCCGCTCGTGTACGAGGCGGTGGCCACCGGCGCCACCGGCCTGCAGGTCGACGAGATCGCTCTGCAGGACGTCGATCCGGACCGCCTGCGCACGATCGCCGACGTCATCGAGGGGCTCCGCGCGCAGCTCGAGGCCGACGGCCGGATCAGCCATGCCCCACGCCTGGTCGCCACCACCGACCTGCGCGACGCCGTCACCGCAGCGGACTTCGTGTTCAGCGCGGTGCGGGTGGGCGGCGCCGAGGCCCGCACGGTCGACGAACGGGTCGCGCTCGGCCTGGGCCTGCTGGGTCAGGAGACCATCGGGCCCGGCGGCCTCGCCTATGCGCTGCGCACCCTCCCCGTCGCGCTCGACATCGCCCGCACGGTCGCCGAGGTCGCCCCGGCGGCGTGGGTCATCAACTTCACCAACCCCGCCGGGATCGTCACCGAGGCCATGCGAGGCGTGCTCGGGGACCGCGTGGTGGGCATCTGCGACACCCCGATCGGGCTGGTGCGCCGCGTGGGCCGCCTGCTGGACGTGGATCTGGTGGCCGGCGAGCGGGGCGCCGAGGTCGACTACGTGGGCCTGAACCACCTGGGCTGGCTCCGCTCGGTCACGGTCGACGGCACGGACCGCCTGCCCGACCTGCTCGCGGACGATGCCGCCCTCGAGGAGATCGAGGAGGCCCGCCTGATCGGCAAGGACTGGGTGCGGGCCGACGGGGCGCTGCCCAACGAATACCTGTACTACTACCTCCACACCGCCTCGGCGATCGACCGGATCACGGGCTCGGCCACCACGCGCGGCGAGTTCCTGGCCAAGCAGCAGGGCGACTTCTACCTCGCGGCGGGGAGCGCGGACGCAGCAGGGAACGCGCACACGTCGACGAGCGCCGCACCGTTCGACGGAGCGTCGTCGGCCGGCGCAGTCCCGTCGGCCGATGCCTGCTGCACCTCCCCCCTGGACATGTGGCGCGAGACCCTGCACGAGCGGGAGGCCACGTACATGGCCGAGTCCCGCGACGAGGAGCGTCGCGAGGAGGATGTCGCCGGCGGCGGCTACCAGGAGGTGGCGCTGCGGCTGATGACGGCGCTGGCCACCGGGCGCCGCGAGCGGATGATCCTCGACGTCGGCAACATCGGCGCCGATCGCCAGGAGGCGCCGGCCTCGGAGCGGATCGTGCCGGAGCTCCCGGCGGACGCCGTACTCGAGGTGCTCTGCGAGGTGGACGGCGACGGGGTGCACCCCCTGCCGGTCAGGCCCGTCGAGCTCGGGCGGCTCGGCATGATGAGCTCGCTGCGCGCGGCGGAGCGGAAGATCCTCGACGCCGCCAGGACGGGCTCCCGGGACGCCGCCTGGCAGGGCTTCTCGATGCATCCCCTGGTCAGCTCCCCGGAGCTGGGCGCGAAATTGCTCGAGGGCTACATCGCCGGGCACCCGCAGATCGCGGAGCTGCTCGACGAGGGAGCACCGAGGGGCTCCGAGCCGTCCGAGCCCACTCGATGAGCCTCGCCCTCTCGCTCTCCCTCCTCCTTCTCGTACTGATGGCCGCGACCATCCAACGCGTGGTCGGCCTCGGCCTGGGCATGCTCTTCGCGCCCTACGCGGTCGTGCTGATCGGCGCGCACGAGGGGATCATGCTGGCGAACTTCCTGGGCACCCTGATGCCCGTCCTGCTGCTGCCGCGGATCTGGTCCGACATCGAGTGGCGCACGGTGGCATGGATCGGGCTCCCGGCCGTGGCAGTGATGCCAGCGGCGGCGTGGGTCTCCTCGATCTCGCCACCGGGCCCGCTCTATCTCGTCGTCGCCGCACTGGTGCTGCTCAGTCTCGTGATCTCCGTGGTGCTGGCGCGGGTGGACCTGACAGTGGGTGGCCGCAGGGCGCAGGTGGTCACCGGTATCGGCTCAGGCCTGGGCACGGTGCTGGGCGGAGTCGGCGGGCCGGCCGTGACCGTCTACGCGGTGCTCTCCCGGTGGCCCGTGCTGCCGATGGTGGCGACCCTGCAGCCGCTGTGGATCCTGATCTCCTCGACGTCGTTCGCGACCAAGTGGGCGTGGGACGACGGGCAGCTGCCGGACCTCCCCGTCTGGTTGTGGATCGCCATCGTGGTGGTCGTCGTCGCATCCATCGGCCTCGGCGAGGCCGTCCAGAAGCGGCTCCGCGAGAAGACCATCCAGCGCGGCGTGATGGTCCTCGGCTTCGTCGGAGCGCTGCTCGCGCTCGGCACCGGGGTGCGCCTGCTGCTGGGCTGACGCCGAACGGTTCAGCGCACAGGCAGCGCGACCGTACCCACCGGACCGGACGTCCCCGCCGGTGTGAGCACCACGCGCTCCCCGACGAGACCAGCACCCTCTGCCGCCGAGACGTCGACCCGCTCGCGGATCGCTGCGGAGACCTCGAGGTCCAGCTCCACCGGCCCTGCCGCCGGGTCCAGCAGCAGCGCGTGGAGCACCTCCCCGCCGTCGGCCGACGCGCCGAGCGTGAAGCGCACGCCCGGTGGCGGCGTCCGCACCGCCTCGTGGAACCACGGCCGCGTCCCGTAGACCGCCGTGCCGTGCCGTCCCAGCCATTCCCCCAGCTCCTCGAGCGCGCGGGCCTGCAGCTCGGGGATGCTGCCGTCGGCCCGGGGGCCGACGTTGATCAGCAGGTTCCCGTTCTTGGAGACCACGTCGACCAGCAGCCGGATCAGAGCGGTGCCGTCGAGTGCGTGGTCGGTCGACTCATCGGCGTTGCAGCCGAAGGAGAGGCCCAGGCCGCGAGTGGATTCGAAGACCTCGTCCTGCACGGTCCCGATGTCCTGGTACTCGCGGGTGAGCACGCCGTGCGCGGGCACGCCCCAGCGGTCGTTGACCACGCCGTCCGGCACGGCGTCGAGGTAGCCGCGGAAGAGCTCCTGCAGGGAGTCCGGGCCGGCGTACTTGCCCGCGTCGGGCCAGTCGATGTCGTTCCACAGCACGTCCGGGGCGAAGCGGCTGATCAGCTCGCGCAGCTGGGACGCGGCGAAGCCGGCGAAGGCCTCGTCATTGCGACGCAGCGCGAACAGCTCGTCGTTCGAGGTCAGGGGCGGGAACTCGCTCGCGTGCCAGTCGTGGGCGCCCGAGTAGTACAGGCCCAGCCGCAGCCCGGCCTCGCGCACCGCGGCGGAGAACTGGGCGATCAGGTCGCGTCCCGGCCCTCGACGCGCGGCGGTGAAGGGCGTGGTGGCGCTGTCCCACAGGCAGAAGCCGTCGTGGTGCTTGGTCGTCGGCACCACGTACCGGGCACCGGCGCGGCGCGCGAGATCCACGATCCCGGGGACCGCGTCGGCCGCCGGGTCCCAGTCGTCGGCGAAGTCCTCGTACGAGTGCCCGACGCCGTAGAGCCGCTCGTGGCGCTCCCGCGTGGGGCTCCCCTCGATGCGCACCGTGTTCGCGTACCACTCGGCGTACTGATGGCGGGCGTAGGCGTTCTCGGCCGTGACGTCGTGGCGGTCCAGCACGTCGGCCCAGGCGGGCACGGAGTACAGGCCCCAGTGCACGAAGACCCCGAGCTTCGCGTCGCGGTACCAGTCGGGCACGGACAGCCGCGGGTACGCCGTCGCAGGTGCGGCGTCCTCGGGTCCGTGGCGGTCATCGAAGCTGATCATGGGAGGGCTCCTTCGGGGCGCGGCGTCGCGCTCCTGGTCGGGTCCGTCCCCGCGCCGCCCCTGGCGGTGGCGGCGGTCGGGTGGAAGGATGTCCCCACCATTATCAACCGCTTAAGCCACGGGAGCACCCCCATGCCTGCAACGACGCAGTCCGACCGCCGCCCCCGCATCGCGATCGCCGGCATCGCCATCGAATCCTCGACCTTCACCCCCTACCGCTCCACCGCCGAGGATTTCGAGGTGCGTCGCGGCACCTCAGCGATCCTGGAGAGGTACCCCTTCTTCAGCGGCGCGGACGATCCGGGATCCGCGCCAGGGCCCGCAGCCTCGAGCGGTCTCGGCGGCGGTCCGTCGCCGGCCGGGCGTGCGCTGCGAGAGGCCGCCGAGTACGTCGGAGTGCTGCATGCGCGCGCTCTGCCCGGCGGCCAGCTGGTGCGCGAGGTCTACGAGGGCTGGAAGCAGGAGATCACGGAGGGTCTCGCCGCCGCGCAGGCCGAGGCGCCGCTGGACGGCTTCTTCTTCGACATCCACGGAGCGATGAGCGTGGAGGGCCTCGAGGACGCCGAGGGCGATCTGATCACTGCGATCCGCGCGGCGATCGGGCCGGACGTGGTGGTCGGCACCGCGATGGACCTGCACGGGAACGTCTCCGAGACCCTCTTCGACGCCTGCGACCTGCTCACCTGCTATCGGCACGCCCCGCACATCGATGCCTGGGAGACCCGCGAGCGCGGCCTGCGCGATCTCGTCGAGACGGCGGCTTCCGTGCGGGACGGCGGCGCGCTCCCCCACAAGGCGCTCGTGCACGTGCCGATCCTGCTGCCCGGGGAGAAGACCTCCACCCGCATCGAGCCGGCGAAGTCGATCTATGCCGGGATCCCCGCGATCACGCAGCGCGAGGGCATCACGGACATCTCGTACTGGATCGGCTTCGCCTGGGCCGATCAGCCCCGCTGCCAGGCCGCGATCGTGGCTTTCGGGGACGAGGCCTCCGCCGTCGAGCAGGCGGCGCTGGAGCTCGCCGGCAGCGTCTGGCAGGCTCGCCACGACTTCGAGTTCGTCGCTCCCACCGGCACCTTCGAGGAGTGCCTGGACCAGGCGATCGCCTCGTCGGCCCGGCCGTTCTGGATCTCCGATTCCGGGGACAACCCCGGGGCGGGAGGGGCCGACGACACCACGCACTGCCTGGCCCGTCTGGCCGAGCGCGAGGAGATCCGCTCCGGAGCGGTGAGCGCTCTGATGGTCTCCCTGGTCGATCAGGTCTCGGCCGACGCCGCCTGGGAGGCGGGCGTCGGCGGGAGGATCCAGGTGCAGGTCGGCGCACGGATCGACACCCGTGAGCCCGGGCCGGTGCCGCTGGCCGTCGAGGTGGCCGCGCTCGACGAGTCCGGCTCGACGGGCCGCGCCGCCGCTCTGCGCGTGCTCGACGTGGGCGTGCGCGGCGAGGGCACGACCACGGATCTCGCGGCCGCCCGGCCGACGGGCCTGACCGCCGTGGTCACCGCGCGGCGCTCGCAGTGGGCGCGTCATGAGATGTTCGAACGCCTGGGCCTGTCGATGACCGGCTTCGACGTGGTCACCGTGAAGATGGGCTACCTGGAGCCCGACCAGTACGAGGCCGCGGCGGACTGGCTGCTCGCACTCACCCCGGGCGGTGTCGACCAGAACCTGGTGCGGCTCGGCCATTCGCGGATCGAACGGCCGATGATCCCCTTCGACGAGGAGATCCCCGCACCGAGCGCCGCCGTGGTCCGGCACGGCGGCGGCTCGACGCGGGGATGATCCGGGCCCGTCGGCTGCCGGGTTGAGGGCCACAGTAGCCCCGCTGACGGGCATCCGGTGCGCGGTGCGTCGAGAGACCGTGGAGCCTCCGTCGAAGCAGGGTCCTGGAGCCGTCCAGCCACCCGCGTTAGTCTTCGATGACGCCCCGGACGAGGCACGCGCGGGATACGGAGCGGACACGCCGCATCGCCCCGTTGCGCAGCACCTCGTCCCCGCTGTCGGAGGGAATCGCGGATTCGCGTGAACGAAGGGATCGATCCACCGGCCCGCAGGCCGGACACCGGGGACACCACGCCCCGCGGCCCCCTCACGCCCGAAGACCCCGGCACCGACGAGGTCTCCCCGAGCAGCGTGCACGTCTCCCCGGGGGACATCGACCTGCCCTGGAAGGCGACCGCCGAGCGCCGCTCCCTCTGGGGCCCGATCCAGAAGCCGCTCGAGGGCACCGTGCACGCCCCAGGCTCCGCAGCCGTCGGCCACCCTCGTTCCGCACGCTCCGGCCTGTTCTCGATCGGCGTCCCCCTGCTCACCGGCGGCCTGGTCGCCGCGGCGTGCCTGGTGGTGGGCCTCGGCACGGCGATCGTCGGCCCGCTCGCGGCGCTCGGGATCGCCGCCGGCGCCGGAGTGATCGCCGCTGGAGGCAGCGGAGCAGCCGTGCGCGCTCTCCGCGCGCCGACGACCCTGCAGGTCACAGCGTCGGCCGGAGAATCGGGGACCACCGCGCAGATGCTCGCGGAGATCCGGGCGGCGACGGCCCGCAGCCGGGAACGGACCGCGGAGCTGCGTCGTCGGGCCTCGGAGCCGACGGTCGGCCTCGTGCTCGAGAACGTCGACTCCCTGGCCCGGCGCATCGACGCCCTCGCCGACTCCGACACCCTGCGCGGGCAGCGCCCCTACGAGAGCGAGGTGACGCTGCTCGAGGGCATCGCCACGCGCTATGTCCCCGAGCTGCTCGACAGCGTCGAGGAGATCGTCGGATTCCTCGCGACCTTCGCAGGATCCGCCCGACGCGAGGCGCTCGCCAACCTCGAGGACATCGACCAGCAGCTCGCCGTGCTCGCCGAAGGGGTCGAACGGGTCGAGAGCGACATCGTCGCCGGCGTCTCCCACTCCCTGGACGTGCACGCCGAGTTCCTCCGCGCCCGCTTCGCCGACCAGCACCTCAGCCCGATCATCGACGTCTGATCCCCCACCATCCACCAGCCCCATCGCCCCGAGGAGGCCCCCATGGACAAGCTCCAGCCGCCCACACCCGAGCCCGAGATCACCCCCTCCGAGCCTGTCGAGGAGGTCCCTGCGGACCGGGCCGTCTCGATGCTCCCCGAGCTGCCCGACGAGCAGCAGCAGGACCTCGCCGCCCGCGCCGACCAGTGGGTCGACCAGATCTCCGCCCTGAACCCCCACTCGCAGGAGTTCAGCGCCCAGGTCGACGCGCTCGGCGCGGTGGCCCGCCGCACCTTCGAGCGCACCTCCGGCACCTCCTCGCGCTTCATGCAGCAGTCGCTGCGCGATGCGAAGGAGAGCGGTGGAGGCCAGGAGTCGGTCTCGAAGTCCCTGTCCCAGCTGCGCACCACCATGGAGGACCTCGCGCCGAAGGAGGACACCTTCGGGTCGAAGGCGCTGTCGTTCCTGCCGGGCAAGAAGTCCGCGAAGCGGTACTTCCGCAGCTACGAGTCCAACCAGAAGCAGCTGGACGAAGTGCTCGCGGCGCTGGGCCGCGGGCAGGAGATGCTGCAGCGCGACAACGCCGAGCTGTCCGTCGAGCGCCGCGCCCTCTGGGAGGATCTCGGCGCGCTGCAGAAGGCGTCCTCGCTGCTGGGTCTGCTCGATGAGCGCACCGTGCGCAGGGCCGACGGGCTGCGCGGCGAGGGCAAGCCCGATGCGGCCGACGCCCTCGAACGGGATGTGCTGTTCGCCGTGCGCCAGCGCCGCCAGGACGTCGCCACCCAGATCGCCGTCACCGTCCAGGCCTATCTCGCGATGGGCCTCATCGAGGACAACAACACCAAGCTCGCCCAGGGCGTCGACCGTGCGCGCACCACCACCGTCACGGCGCTGCGCACTGCGGTGATCACGGCGCAGGCGCTCGAGAACCAGAAGCTGGTGCTGGACCAGATCGACGCGGTCAACCGCACCACCGACTCGCTCATCGATCGCACCTCCCAGATGCTCGCGGACAACACCCTGAAGATCCAGGAGCAGGCCGCCACCTCGGGGGTCTCCCCCGAGACCCTGCAGAAGGCCTTCGACAACCTGTTCACCACGATGGACGGCATCGATTCCTTCCGCACCCAGGCGAACGCCAACTTCCTGACCACGGTGAACGCCCTGGAGCAGCAGGTCCAGCGCTCGCAGCCCTATCTCGAGCGCATGCAGCAGGAGGGCGGCGACGAGCACGAGACCCTCGAGAGCGTCTCGGACCTGCTCGAGATCGAGGACTGAGCCGAGGCCTGGACCGCGGTCGAGGCCTGAGCTCGGCGGGCGGGCCCGGCCCATGCCGGCCGACACAGGTCGGCAGGCGCAGGTCGACGCGTCGACGCTTCCCCGAGTTTTGTGGCCTCACGACCGATGCGAGCGCCTTGTTATGTCGCAGGACATCGGTGACAGTTCTGTATCAGGACATCGGTGACACTTCCGTGGCTCTTGGTGGTGACACTTCGCCGGTAAAAATGGGCGGTGAGCAGAAACGAGCCCGTCGATCCCACTGTCCGCCTGGCCATCTCGCGGTGGCCTGATGACGCGCCGCGTGGGTCGGTGAGCACGTTCTGCGTCGAGCACGGCATCTCGCGCAAGACGTTCTACGTCCTCCGTGCTCGCGCCCGCGTCGATGGGCCCGCGGCCGTGCTCGAGCCCCGCACCAAACGACCACATACCTCCCCGGGCCAGCTCGATGAAGAGGTCAAGGACCAGGCTGTTCAGGTCCGCGCCGCACTCGAAGCGTCTGGGCTGGATCACGGTCCGATCAGCGTCCACGACCGGATGAAAGCGATGGGACTTGAAGCGCCATCGATCGCGGCCCTGGCACGGATCTTCCGCGAACGAGGCGTGGCTCGACTGGAGCCGAGGAAGCGGCCTCGCGCGTCCTGGCGGCGGTTCGTCTATCCGGCACCGAACGCGTGCTGGCAGCTGGATGCGACCCAGTACGTCCTCACCAACGGCCGGACCTGCGTGATCTTCCAGCTCCAGGACGATCATTCGCGCCTCGCGGTCGCCTCTCACGTGGCGGGCAGCGAGACCGCTGAAGCAGCGATCGCGGTGTTCAACAAGGGCACCGCGCGTTGCGGAACTCCACAGCGTCTGCTCACCGACAACGGAGCCGCGCTGAACCCCACGCGCCGTGGGATGAAGGGCCAGCTCGTCATCCACGTGACCGCGCTGGGAGTCGAGGCGATCACCGGGAAGCCCTACAAGCCGACCACGCAGGGCAAGAACGAACGATTCCACCAGACCTTGTTCCGCTGGCTGGACAAGCAGCCCATCGCGGGAAGCATCGAAGAGCTCCAAGCACAGGTCGACGAGTTCGACGTCATCTATAACGAGCAACGCCCTCACCAGGGACTTCCCGGACGGATCACACCACGCCAAGCCTGGGACGCGACTGAGCCGGCACCGTCTCCCCGGCCTGTCGTGGAGCCCAGCCTGATCATCGAGTCCGTCGGGGACAGCAAGAAGCGTTCCCGGAAGCTCCCCCGGGAGCGGGTCATCCAGACCGGTGAACGAACACGGGTGGTGAACAACAACGGCACGATCACCCTCCACGGCGTCGCGTTCCAGGTCTCCTACCCTCATGCCCAGCAGGAAGTGCACGTCCTCGTCGAACAGGCCAGCGTCACGTTCGTCGACCTTCACGGCGAGATCCTGGCCGAGCACGCTTGGCCCCCGCTCGGCATCCGATACGCCTCCAAGCACACGGGTCAACGGAGCGGCAAACGCCGAGGCCGGCCACCGAAGAACCCCGAACCGTCACCGATGTCCTGAGACATCAACTGTCACCGATGTCCTGATACAGAACTGTCACCGAAGTCCTGAGACATCACAACCGATGCGAGCGCCGACATCGGTCGTGGGGCCACAAAACTCGCCGGCCTGTGGTGCCGGTCGGGTCATCCCGCCGCTCGTGCGGGCGGCGGGGCCCTCATGGCGCCCAGGCGGGCGTCCGCCCCCGCCCCCGTCCGACGAACGCACCGTCCGACGAGCGCCCCGTCCAACGAACGCCCCGTCCGACAAACGCACCGACCTTGAAATTGGTCAACCGGTTGGGCAGACTGAGTGACATCACGAGCCGCCGTCGTCGTCCGGGCACCTGCCCGACACCGCGCCCGTGCCACGCAGCAGAGAAGCTCCGCCCCCGATGAACGGATAACCCCATGCCCCGTCTCGCCTCCCGCACCGCGCTGGTCACCGGAGCCGCCTCCGGCATCGGCCTCGCCGTGGCCTCCCGCTTCGCCCGCGAGGGCGCCCGCGTCGTGATCGCCGACCGCGACGGGGAGTCCGCCGCGAGCGCCGCCGCCTCCATCGCCCAGGAGAACGGCGAGGGCACCGCCCGCGCGCTCACCGTGGACATCTCGGACGAGGCCGCGGTCGAGTCCGGTTTCGCCGAGCTGAACTCCGCGGGCTGGGCGCCGGACGTCGTGGTCGCGAACGCCGGCGTGCAGCTGTTCGGGCAGGACGCGAAGATCGCCGACCTCGATCTCGAGGTCTGGCAGCGCACGGTGGACGTGAACCTGACCGGCACCTTCCTCACCGTGAAGCACGCCGTGCGGTCGCTGTCGGCCAGCGGCGGCGGATCGATCATCCTCACCGGCAGTCCCACAGGTCTCACCGGTGAGGGCAACGACTTCACCGCCTACTCGACGACCAAGGCGGGCATCCACGGCCTCGCCCGGACCGTCGCCGCCGCCTATGCGGCCGACGGCATCCGCGTGAACACTGTCGTCCCCGCTTATACCGAGACCCCGCTGGTCACGACGATCTCCGACGATCCGGACGAACGTTCCGCGATCGTGGGTCGTATCCCGCTGGGCCGCGCTGGCCAGGCGGAGGATGTCGAGGGGATCATGGTCTTCCTCGCCAGCGACGACGGCGCCTTCGCGACCGGCTCGCTGTTCGCCGTCGACGGCGGCATGACCGCGCTGTGAACTGCCCTGCGAGCCGCGCCGCCAGTCGCGCTGCGGACCGCCCTGTGAACCACGCCCTGAGCCGCCCCCAGCAGCCGACGCCATCGCCCGCCTCATGAGCACGAACTCTGCTGCCCCCTCCCCTGTCTGGGGGCCCGTGCCCTCCGGCGAGCGCTGGGGGTCAGGCCGATGGTCGCTGGATCTGCGCAGCGATGAGCTGGCGGACATCCGCTGCGACGGCCTGGTCGTGCTCCGCGGGGTGCGGGCCGTGGCCCGGGATGCCGATTGGCAGACGGCCGCTTCGCGCGTCACGCACGTCGAGCGCAGCTCTTCGAGCCTCGTCATGGAGCTGGAGATCGCCGATCGCGGGATCGACCTGGCCGGCGCCCTGCGCGTCGAGGCCGACGGGGACCAGCTCTCGGTGACCTTCGAGGGCGAGGCGCGCTCGGACTCCCCCACGAACCGGACAGGGCTCGTGGTCCTGCATCCACCGCACCTGGCCGGCACCGATCTCACCGTCGGCCGCACCGACGGCACCGAGCTCGCGATGACCTTCCCGGCAGCGATCAGCCCCCACCAGCCGGCCCGCGATATCGCAGCGCTGAGCTGGGCGGATCATGGCACGACGTTCCGCGTGGACCTTCGCGGCGACGTCTTCGAGATGGAGGACCAGCGCAACTGGTCCGACGCCTCGTTCAAGACGTACAACCGATCCCTGGACGAGCCGTTCCCGTACACGCTGGCCGCCGGTGAGACGGTCCGGCAGCAGGTCGTCCTCACGGCCACGGGGTCGACGGGCCCGCTCGCACCGGCGCAGGTGCCGGCGACCGTTCAGGCCGCGGCGGCGGGAGCCACCGGGCCGGCAGAGCACGCGGAGCCGACGACGACGGCGTCTGTCACGAAATCCACAGGCGCACCGGATGCCGGCACGGCCGCATCTCCCACCGTCCTGACGCTCGTACCCTGCGGCCCGTTCCCGACCATCGCCGTCGGCGCGTCGACCGCACCGGAGCCCGGGCCTCAGCGCACCGGTGAGCTCCGCGACGTCCTGCACGTAGAGCTGGATCTCGCCGATCCGGCCTGGTCCGCCGCCCTGGAACGCGCCCGTCGTGAGGCGGACGGGCTCTCGGTGATGCTGGTGAGCCCGACGCCTCCGGAGCCCGCCGTGCTGCGCACGGTCCTGGACACCCTCGCGGACGTCGACCTGCACCGCATCGGAATCGTTGACGCGTCATCGCACGTCTCCGAGCCCGCGCTGGTCGAGGCGCTGCGCGCGGTCACGCCGCCCGGGATCCCCGTCGTCGGCGGCTCCCGCTCGCACTACACGGAGCTGAACCGGGAGTGGGATCGGCTGCCGCACGCGGACCTCGATGGCCTGACCTTCCCGATCACGCCCCTGTTCCACACGCTCGAGACGGAACAGCTGGTGGAATCGGTCGCGATGCAGCGCGTGATCGTCGAGGATGCGACTTCCCGCGCGCCGGGCGTGCCGGTGCACATCGGTCCGGTGACGCTCCGACCGCGCTTCAACAACGTCGCGACCAGGCCCGTCGCCGCACCCGCACGAACGGGCCTCTCGGCGGGGTATGGCGCCCACCGCACCGCGGCCGACGATGCTCGGCAGGCCTGTCCGGAGCTCGCGACCTGGACGATCGCGAGCGCCGCGGCCCTCGCGGTGCCGGGCGTCGCCTCGTTGACCTGCTTCGAGCAGTGGGGGCCGCGCGGAGTGCGCACGGCCGACGGAGCCGACCTGCCGGTGCGCGCCGCGATCGACGCGCTCAGCGCGCTGGAGGGCGGGCAGCTGCTGACCGCGGCGAGCCCGGACGGGCTGGTCTGGGCGATCGGGGCACGGCGCAGCACGCGTCTCCCACACCATGCCCAGGTCCAAGACCAGGACCGGAACCAAGACCAAGACCAAGACCAAGACCAAGACCAAGACCAAGACCAAGACCAAGACCAAGGTTGCGGCACGCCCGGCCACCACGACGAGGTGCTGCTGGCGAACCTGTCCGGATATCAGCGCCGAGTGGAGCTGCGGAACACTGGCGCCGACACGTCGCGGCACGACCTCGGTGCCTTCGAGTGGGTCCGCAGCGGCACGCCGTAGGAAGCGGGCGGAGCGCTGAACCGGCAGCAAATGTCGCCTCAGGACCCATGTGGGCGCGTCACATGGGTCCTGAGGCGACACTTGCTGAGTGCTGGAGCCTGTAGGGCCGGTCGCTCGGTCCGGGCCGGTCAGACGAGTCGAGCGGGTCGAGCGGGTCGGGCAGGTCGCTCGGGTCGCGCGGGTCGGGCAGGTCGCTCGGGTCCCGCGGGTCGCGCAGGTCGCGCAGGTCGGGCGGGTCGAGTGGGTCGCGCACGGCCGGCCTGAGGTGAGGCACGGGGCCGAGGGTGCCCGGCTCAGGAGTCGACGAGGGTGACCTCGAAGGAGTACCGCGAGGCGCGATACACGTGGTAACCGAACTCGACCACGCTGCCGTCGTTCGCGAAGGACTTGCGCTCCATGGTGAGCAGGGCCGCGCCCTGCTCCTCGTCGAGGAGCTCGGCGTGCTCCGCGTCGGCCACGGTGGCACCGATGCGCTCATGAGCGAGCACCGAGACGACGCCCTGCTCACGCAGGGAGGCGTACAGGCCGTTGCTCGCGAGGGCTTCGCGACGCGGGGCGATCCGTTCGGGCAGGGTGTTGCGCATGACCGCGAGCGGCTCGTCGTCGGCGTAGCGCACACGCAGCAGCTCGAGCACCTGCTCACCCGGGCCCAGCTGCAGACGGTCCACCGCCTCGGAGTCGGGGCGGCCGATGCGGTACTCGATGATCTCGGTGCGCGGGGCCTTACCGGCGCCCCGCAGGTCGTCATACAGGGAGGTCAGCGCGACCTGACGGTTCACGGGCGCCTGCACCACCTGGGTGCCCACGCCGCGCTTGCGCACCAGCATGCCCTTGTCCACCAGCTCCTGGATGCCCTGCCGGACCGTCGGCCGAGAGAGCTTCAGCCTGCCCGCGAGATCGAGCTCGTTCTCCAGCCGGCTGCCCGGAGGGAGCTCCCCGGCCTGGATCGCCTTCTCGATCTGGGTGGCCAGCTGCAGGTACAGCGGCATGGATAGGTCGCGATCCACCACCAGGTCCACTCTCACGGCACGATTCCCTTCGGCTCCGTCCACTGCACTCTCCTCGGTTCACGCCGGTGTGACCGCGCCAGGATACGGCGCGGTCACCGGTTGTTCGTCCAGTCCGGCTCTCGTGCGCACGGTACGGACCAGTGCTCGGGCGGCCGACGCCGACCCGAGACCGGCCTCGTGCTCAGCTCAGTCGGCCTTCGTGCTCAGCTCGGCCGGGCCTCGAGGGCGATCTCGACGGGCCCGTCGGCGGTGAGGGAGCGTTCCGTCGCCTCGCACACCGCGGCACCCACGTACCCGTCCCAGGCGGTCGCCGAGCGCGCGGCGACATTGCTGCCGTCGGCCACGGCGTTGATCCAGGCCTGGACCTCGGTGTCGTAGGCGGCCACGAAACGGGGACGGAAGTCCGGCGGCACGCTGCCGCCCCAGCGCCCGCCCTCGAGCTGGGTGGTGACCCGGCCGATGTCCTGGCCGATGGTCGAGGCGCCGCGGGAGCCGACCAGCTCGGTGCGCACCTCGTAGCCGGCGTTCGTGCTCACCCACAGCTCGTCGGTGACGACCACGCCGGACTCGGTGCGGAACAGGAACAGCAGCGGGTCGTGCAGGCCCTCGGGGGCGAGCTCGGTGCTGCGCGGCACGACGGTCTGCACGGAGACCACCGGCTCCTCGAGGAAGTAGGAGATCGCGTCGATCTCGTGGACGGCCGAGTCGTAGACCATCATCGTGTCGTCGAAGCCCGGGAGCACGGTGGCGTTGCGGTGCTTGCAGTTCAGCAGCAAAGGCGTGCCCAGCTCGCCGGCGTCCAGGGCGTCCTTGAGCTCGGCGTACTCGGCGTCGAAGCGGCGCATGAAGCCCAGCGACACGTACTTCGCGCCCGACGCGGCTTCGGCCCGGACCACCTCGTAGGCGTCCTGCGGGTTCATGGCCAGCGGCTTTTCGCACAGCACGGGCTTGCCGGCGGCGATCGCGGCGAGGGTCTGGTCGCGATGGAACGCGCCGGGGCTCGCGATGAGGATCGCGTCGACGTCGTCCGCGCCGATGACCTCCTCAGGGGTGTCCACGACGCGCGAACCGGGGGTCTCGGCCGAGACCTTCTCGGCGGTCTCCCGCACGTAGTCGCTGATCACGCTGATGCGGGCGCCCTTGATGCGGGAGCGGACGCGCTCGACATGGTCGGCGCCCATCCGGCCGACGCCGATGATGCCGACGCGCACGTCTTGCGGGAGGGTGGTCTGCTGGGTGTCGCTCATCGATGCTCTCCGTCGAGTCGGGGGTCGATCCCGGCGTCGGCCCAGGTGTCGCGCACCCAGGTCTGCTCGGGATGGTCGGTGATGTTCCAGGCCCGCACCGGGTCCGGTCCGGCCATGACGTTGAGGTAGTACATGTCGTGCCCGGGGGCGGCGGCGCAGGGGCCGTGCCAACCGTGGGGCACCAGCACGGTGTCGCCGCTGCGCACCTCGGCCAGCACGTCGATCGGCTTCGCCTCGCCGCTCGAGGTGGTCTGGTGGAAGCCGAATCCGGGTCCGCTCGGGCCGTCCTGGATCTCGTAGTAGTAGATCTCCTCGAGCTCGGACTCGACGTGCTCGCCGTCGTCGACGGTCTCGTCGTGCTTGTGCGCGGGGTAGCTGGACCAGTTGCCTCCAGGAGTGATGACCTCGCAGGCGATGAGGCTGTCACAGCCGTCGAAGGCGCCGACGGTGCCGAAGTTGCGCACCTTGCGGGTCATGTTCCCGCCGCCGCGGATCTCGACCGGGATGTCCTCGGCGGGGATCAGCGCCACGGGGTGCACGCCGGTCGCGACCGCGGTAGCCACGGCGAAGCGGCCGCCGGCCTCGGAGGAGATCGTCGGCTGGGAGCCGACGGGCACGTACAGCACGTCGGTCGCCGACGCGAACACGTCGGCGCGGCCGCGCAGCGTGTACGTCTCCCCCGCCACGGAGACCTCGCAGCCCCCGTTCAGGGGCACGATCATCGCCTCGACGCTGTTGGCGGTGAAGATCTCGCTCTCACCGGGGCCGAGCGCGAGCACGCGCAGCCCGGTGTGGACCCAGCCGTCACGGGCGCCGGGATCGATGATCGTCTCGTAGTTCCCGCGACCCGTGGAGCCTGCGGGCAAGTGCAGCTCGGAGGAGTCCGGGACAGCGGAGGCGTGCTGGGTGGCGGGCGCCGAGGCGGAGCCGACGGTGGCAGCCGAAGCGGAGCCGGAGGTGGCAGCCGAGGCGGAGCCGGAGGGGGTGGAGGCGGAGGACATCGGTGGTCTCCCTTCGAAGGGGCCGGTCGGTCGGGGCGCCGATCGGCGGGGTGCCTCTCGGCGCGGGCGCCGATCGGCGGGGTCGTCTGTCGTCAGCGGAGCATGTCGACCGAGGCGGTCACCGCGGCGGTGACATCGTCGTCGGCCGGATACAGCAGGGTGCGACCCACCACGAGGCCGCGCACGTTCGGGCGGTCCAGAGCCCGCTTCCACGTGGCCCGCAGGGTATCCGGATCGTCGTTGGCGGGGTCGCCGCCGAGGATCAGCGTGGGCAGGGTGGTCGCATCCATGACCCGCTCCATGTCGTCCACCGCGGGGAGCTTCAGCCAGGTGTAAGCGCTGGTGGCGCCGAGACCCTGGGCGATGTGGATGGACTTGATGACGGCCTCGGGGCTGAGATCATTGACGATCTTGCCGCCGCCGGGCCGGCTGGACATGAACGGTTCGACCATCGCGATCAGCTCGTGCCGGGCGAGGTCGGTGACAGCGTTCGCGCTGGCCTCGAGGATGAACGAGGTGCGATCGTCGGCCAGGTCGATGCGGGTGAGCATCTTCCCGCCGTCGAAGCCCGACTGCTTGATGGCAGCGGCGTCGTAAGCGGTGAAGCGATCCTCGATCTCCCACGAGCTGCCCTGCAGGCCGCCGCGGTTCATCGAGGCGAAGACGATCTTGTCCTCGAGCGCCCCGAGCAGCAGCAGGTCCTCCAGGATGTCGGCAGTGCCGAGCACGCCGTCCACACCGGGCACGGCGAGCGCCTCGCGCATCCTGTCCAGCAGCTCACGCCGGCTCTCCATCGCGTGCGGGCGGCTGCCCACACCGAGGGCGCCGCGTGCGGGATGGTCCGCCGCGATCACCATCATGGTGCCGTCGGTGTCCGCCACGGTGCGGCGGCGACGCGCGGCCGCCAGGCGGGCGATCCGCGAGGGATCCTCCAGGCGCACCCGCGTGACCTCGTCGTAGGTGCTCACGAACTGGTTCGCGGCACCTGCGGCCTGGGCCGCGGACTGAGGGGTGGAGCGGGAAGCCGTCTGGGAGGTGGTCTGGGAGGCGGTGCTGCTCATGCGGTCTTCTCCGGGGCGGGGGCGTCGACGCCGCGATTGCGGAGCGCGCCGAGCATCTGCTCGACGGTCTGCCCGTGGTTGGGGTCGCCGCCGGCGACCAGCAGGTCGATCTCCTCGCCGGTGGGCATCGCCGTGGAGCACTCCAGGCGGCTGGTGACGATGGCGCCGGCCGCATTGCACCTGGTCAGAATGGTCTCGAGATCCTGGCCGGCGAGCAGACCGTGGCAGAGGGAGCCGCCGAAGCTGTCCCCGGCGCCGAGGCCGTTGATGACCTCGATGAGGTTCGGGGCCACCTCGACCCGGCTGTCGCGGGTCTTGCCGAGCACGCCCTTGGGGCCCTGCTTGACGATCGCGATCTCGACACCGGCCTCGAGCAGGGCGTCGGCCGCGCGCTCGGGCTCGGTCTCGCCGACGGCGACCTCGCACTCCTCCTTGTTGCCGACCGCGACGGTGGTGTGCTTGAGCGCCTCGCGGTACAGCTCGCGGGCCTCCTCCGGGGAGGACCAGAACATCGGGCGGTAGTCGAGGTCGAAGACGGTATGCGCGGTGCGGCCACGGGCCTCGAGCGCCGCGAAGTGGGCCGAGCGGCTCGGCTCCTCGGAGAGCCCGGTGCCGGAGAACCAGAACAGCGGCACGTTCCGGATGGCCTCGAGGTCGAGGTGCTCGGGCGCGACCTGCAGGTCCGGGGCGCTGGGCTTGCGGTAGAAGTACAGCGGGAAGTCGTCCGGCGGGAAGATCTCGCACAGGGTGATCGGGGTGTTCAGCTCGTTGTTCGTGACGACGAACTGACCGGAGACTCCCAGGCGCTCCATCTCCTTGACCACGTAGCGGCCGAAGGGATCATCGCCCACTCCGGTGATCACGGCGGGGGTGTGCCCGAGCCGAGCCGCGGCGACGGCGACATTGGTGGGGCTGCCGCCGAGGAACTTGCCGAAGCTGTTGATGTCCTCGAGCCCCTTCTCGATCTCCAAGGGGTAGATGTCGACACCGCTGCGACCGAAGGTGATGATGTCGAGGTCGGGTGCTGCCATGATCTCAGAGCCTCTCTGCGTTGAAACCTGGGCGGTGACCAGGGCTGTCTGCCCGGTGGTACCGCTCGATGGTCCTATCGTGCCATTGCCGGAATCATTTGTCCAGACAAATGAGCGAACATGTCCGGAAGGAGTGGGGAAGGGTGCAGGGTGGATCCGCGTGAGGCGTAGCGCGAGGCGGTGACATGCCCGCCTCAGAGCCCCGGCACGGACCGGGCTCCGGGGCCCGGTCCGCTGGGCTCCGGGCCGCGGGGCCCGGGCTCCGGGCAGAGTTCCCGGTGGCGAGCTGCGAGTCAGAGCTCCCCGGTGAGGAACTGCGCCCGACCATGGCCGAAGGACCAGTCCTCGCGATCGTTGTGCACGACCGAGATGATGAGGTCCTCCGGCCGCACCAGGTCCGCTGCGGCGAGACGCTCGGCGAGCGCCGCGTAGACCGCCTGCTTCTGCTCGGTGCTGCGCCCCTGCTGGGTGACATGGATGATCACCACGCCATCGCTGCGCTCGATCCCGAGCCCTGTGTCCTCCGCGAGGATCGAGCCCACGGGCAGTGTCTCCACGATCTGGTACCGGTCCCCCGCCGGCGCGGAGAACAGCTCGAGCATGACGTCCTGGACGATGTCCGCCATTCGGCGCGACTGCTCAGGGGTGCGGACGGCCTGCTGGGTGATGCGTACGAGGGGCATGATCAGTTCCTTGTCAGGTGAGGAGGGGCGCCGTGGATGACGACGCGTCGGACCGCACGCGCGCTGGAGGCGGCGCGCAGCCCGGGACGGCTCTCAGAGGCCGGACTGTGCGGCGGCGGCCAGGAGCGTCTTCGCGCCGCGGGCGATGCCCTCGACGCGGTCGAAGGCGGCATCCTCGTGCTCGATGTTGACGTTGAGCTGGGGATCCACTGCGGCGAGCGCCGCCAGGAACCGGCTCCAGTACTCGGCGTCGTGGCCCTCGCCGATCGCGACGAAGCGCCATGCCGGGTCCTCCGGCCAGGTCGAGCAGTAATGGCCCATCCCGGTGGGGGTGCGCTGGGCGGGGTCCTCCGGCACGGGGCCGAAGTCGGTGTCCAGCACACCGCGGGTCGCCGCACCGGGCAGCACGGAGGTGTCCTTCGCGTGCACGTGCGTGATGTACGAGCCGAGGCGCTCGATGCAGTCGATCGGCTCCATCTGCTGCCAGAACAGGTGCGAGGGGTCGAGGTTCACGCCGATGTTCGTGGGCTCGACGAGCTCGACGAAGCGCTCGAAGCTGGGCGGGGAGAACACGAGGTTGCGCGGGTGCATCTCGAGGGCCACCTTGACGCCGTGCGTCCGGGCGAGGGCGTCGATCTCCTTCCAGAAGGGCACCGCGACGGACCACTGGTACTCGAGGATCTCCAGGTCGATGCCGTTCCAGGGGTTCACGATCCACGCCGGGTAGCGCGCGCCCGGATCGGTGCCCGGGGTGCCGGACATGGCCACCACGTCGCGCACGCCGAGCAGCCCGGCGAGCTCGATCGTGCGGCGCAGGTCATGGGCGTGGCCGAGACCCTCGGTGGGCAGGGGCGAGAGCGGGTTGCCCGACGCCGTCAGGCCCGTGAGCTGCATCTCGGCGTCGGCGAAGACCTGCAGGAACTCGCTGCGTGCGCGCTCGCTGGCGAGCAGGGCGTCGACCGGGGCGTGCGGGGAGGGGATGAAGCCGCCGGTGTTGACCTCGGCTCCGGTCAGTCCGATCCCGCGCAGGACCTCGAGGGCCTCGGGAAGGGTGCGATCCTGCAGGCAGGCGGTGTAGGCGCCGTAGGTGAACGACATGGGGTCTCCTCTCAGGGAAACGGGTGAGGTGGGGTAACGCGGGTGAGATGGGATCACGCGGGCGACGGGTCACCCGGGTGACGGGTCACGAAGGTCAGGAGACCTCGATCGCGGAGCCGCCGTCGGCCGCGGAGCGGGCCACGGCATCGAGCACCCGCATCTGGCGGTAGCCGTCGGCGAAGGTGGCGCACTGCGGCAGGGCGCCCTCCGTGATGCCGGCGACCTGCTGCAGGAAGGCGTGCGCCTGGTAGGTGAACTGTTCGATCTGGTTCAGGCCCACGCCGCCGAAGGCCATCGAGGAGCCGTTGCCGAAGTAGGGGAACTCGGGGTTCACCAGCACCTGGCGCATTCCGCCGAGGCCCGCGGGCGAGGAGGAGTCGGCGATCTGGATCTCGCCGGTGCGGTCCAGGGACCAGCTCGCGGTGCCGCCGGTGCCCAGAACCGTGAGCGCCTTGTAGTTGGGCAGGCCGTGGGCGACGCGGGAGACGGAGAAGGTGCCGGCCGCGCCCGAGGCGAAGCGGGCGGTGAAGGTCGCGACGTCGTCGTTCTCCACGGCCTCCTTCGGGGCGTCGGCCGCAGCAGCGACACCGCGGCCGCCTGCGACGGCGCCGCCGGCGACCGGGCGCTCGGAGATGGTCTGCACGAGCTGCGCGCCGGAGACCTCGACCACCGGGCCGAGGATCAGCTCGGCCGAGTCGACCAGGTGGGAGCCCACGTCGCCGAGCGCGCCCGAGCCCATCGGGCCCTTGTACCGCCAGGCCATGGGCACGTTCTCGTCGGCGCCGTAGTCGCACCAGTAGCGGCCGTCGAGGTGCGCGATCTGACCCAGCGCACCCTCGGCCGCGAGCTTGGCGAGCATGGCGACGCCGGCATTGCGGCGGAAGGTGTAGCCGGTGGCGAGCACCAGGTCGGGGTGCTTCTGCTCGAGCGCAGCCATCGCCTCGGCGTCCTCGAGGGTGCCGGCCAGCGGCTTCTCGCACAGCACGTGCTTGCCGGCCGCGGCCATGGCCTCGGCGATCTCGCGGTGCAGGGCGTTGCCCACCACGATCGAGACGATGTCGATCGAGTCGTCCTCGGCGACGTCGCGCCAATCCCCCACGGCCTTCTCGTAGCCGTAACGGGCCGCGGCGTCCTCGGCGAAGGGCAGGTGGGCGTCCGCGATCGCGGCGAGCCGCACGGGCGGCAGGCCGAGGTCGTAGACGGTCCCGGCCTGTCGCCAGGCGTTGGCGTGGGTCTTGCCGGCCATGCCGGCGCCGATGACGGCCACGGAGAGTGGTGCGGAAGAGGTCATGTCAGGTCCTTTCGGGGGTGATGCGGGGGTAGCCGTCAGGGAAGGGTCGAGGCGGTCACCGCAGGCGGATCACGCCGCCGGCCTCGCGGAACTCCCACTCGATCCGTTCGAGCGAGAACTTCTTGGTCTCGGGGATGCGCAGGAAATACCAGATCACGGCGAAGATGTTGATCCCCGCGAAGATCGCGTAGGTCGCCACCGGGCCGATCCCGTCCATCATCACGGGGAAGGTCACGGTGACCGCGAGGTTCGCGATCCACAGGATCATCACCGCGAAGCCGTTGGCCGCGCCGCGGATGGCGTTGGGGAAGATCTCCGAGAGCATCACCCACATGACGGGACCGGGGCCGGACTGCATGCCGAGCATGAACAGCACGATCACGACGACCACGAGATAGGGCACGAACTGCGGGATGTCCGGAGAGACGGCCCCGTCGGCCGAGATGTACGGATTGATGCCCAGCAGGAAGATCGCGGTCATCGCGATCAGCGAGAGGGTCAGGATGGTCTGGCCCACGAGCAGCACCTGGCGCCTGCCGAAGCGCCGCAGGGCGAGCAGGCCGGCGGCCGAGCCGATCACCGAGGCGAGCCCGGTGAAGACATTGAGGATGATCGAGGCCTGGGCATCGAAACCCGCCGCCATCAGCACCTTCGGGGCGTAGTACATCATCGTGTTCACACCGGTGAGCTGTTGGAGGATCGCGAAGATGCCGCCGAAGATGATGATCGAACGCAGCCAGGGGACCTTCAGGCCGGCTCGCAGGGTGAGCTTCGTGCGCTTCTCCTCCGCCCGACGGTTCGCCTCCATCTCGGCGACCTCGACGGTGATGTCGTGCTTGCCCTCCACGCGCACCCGCTTGAGGTTCGCGATCGCCTGGACCAGCTCGCCGCGGCCCACGTGCCAGCGGGCCGACTCGGGCATCATGCGGATGCCCAACCACAGGGCGATCGCGGGGATCGAGCAGAGCAGCAGCATGAAGCGCCAGGCGTGGCCGTTGCCCTCGGAGACGGTGAGTCCGCCGATCCCGGCCAGCAGGCTCCACGAGGCGGTCTCGCCCGCCTCGAAGGTACCCGACGGGTCCCCGGCGACGACGGCTTCGGGGCCTCCCTGGAGCGAGGCGATGAGGGCGTTCATCCCGAAGGCGACGAATTGGCCGGTGACGATCATCAGCTGGTCGACGGCGACCAGCATGCCGCGCTGCTCCTTGGGAGCGGTCTCGGAGAGGTAGACGGGCACCGTGGTCGAGGCGCCGCCCACGGCGAGGCCGAGCACGAAGCGCGCGGGGTACAGGACCCAGAGGCTCGGGGAGAGTGCGCAGGCCACCGCGCCGACGAAGAACACGAGGGCGAGGATGATGATGTTGTGCCGGCGTCCGTAGCGGTCCGAGAGCCGCCCGCCGATGATCGCGCCGACGGCGCAGCCGCCGAGCAGGAATCCGCCGACGAGCCCCTCCTCGAGAGAGGTCAGGGCGAGGCCGCCGGCCTCCTTGGGCATGTACATATAGGGCAGAGCGCCGGAGATGACCCCGGTGTCGTAGCCGAAGAGGAAGCCGCCCAGGCAGGCGACGACCGCCAGCAGGCCGATGGACCGTTTCGGTCCGGCGGCGGGCGTGGTGCGGACGAGCTCGGAGATCCGAGTCCGTTCCGCGTGATGCGACTGGCTCATGTTCCCTCCTTGGAACCTGAGGCCGGCGCGAGGGTCGCTGCCCTGCGCCGGGGCCGGTCCGGGACCGGTGGGAGTCGGGATCCGGACACGAACGCACCTGGGGATGACGCCCTTGTCTTCCAGGAGCCACCATCACGGCGATTCATGTCCGGTCGAAGTGAGTTGAGGTCACTGACTTGGACGCAAGTTAGCACACAGGTCACACCCGACGGAACCCGGACGTCGTGCGGATTCGCGGGTTCGGACGGAGCGATCGCGCCACCACCAGCGCCGTCTTGTCCTAACAAACTCTTGACAAGGGTGGTGATCGCTCGGCATGCTGGGCACATCTGAACTCACCGTCGAGTCCCTGCGACAGATGGTGTCACCCAGGGCCCGCCCTCGCGGCGGAGTCCGCACCATGGAGGCAGCATGAGCGTCCCCCCGACGACCCCCGCCGGCACCGTCCGGCTCACCGTCGCCCAAGCCCTCGTCCGATTCCTCGCCGCCCAGTTCACCGAGCGCGACGGAGTGCGTGAGCGAACGATCCCCGGCGCCTTCGGGATCTTCGGCCACGGGAACGTGGCCGGTGTGGGCCAGGCCCTGCTGCAGAACGCGACCGATCCCGGCGAGGGCGAGAACCCGCTGCCGTACTACCAGGCGCGCAACGAGCAGAACATGGTGCACTCGGCCGTCGCCTATGCACGGACGAAGAACCGTCTGCAGGCCCTGGCCTGCGCGGCCTCCATCGGCCCGGGGTCCACGAACATGATCACCGGCGCCGCCCTCGCGACCGTGGACCGCATCCCGGTCCTGCTGCTGCCCAGCGACATCTTCGCGACCCGCACCGTGGACCCCGTGCTCCAGCAGCTCGAGGACGAGACCGGCGGGGACGTCTCCGTCAACGACGCCTTCCGCCCCGTCTCGCGCTACTTCGATCGCATCTCCCGGCCCGAGCAGCTCATCCCCGCCGCACTGCAGGCCATGCGTGTGCTCACCGATCCCGCCGAGACCGGGGCGGTCACCCTGTCCCTCCCCCAGGACGTGCAGGCCGAGGCCTTCGACTGGCCGCTGGAGTTCTTCCGCGAGCGCACCTGGCACGTCGGCCGTCCGGTGCCAGAGCCTGCCGCTCTCGAGCGTGCGGTCGCCGTGATCCGCTCGGCCCGTCGGCCCGTGCTCATCGCCGGCGGCGGCGCCATCTACTCCGAGGCCAGCGCGGAGCTCGCCGCCTTCGCGGACGCCACCGGGATCCCGGTGCTCGACACCCAGGCCGGCAAGGGCGCGCTCAGCGCCGACCACCCGCTTTGCATCGGCGGCGTCGGCTCCACCGGCAACAACGCGGCGAACGATCTCGCCGCCGAGGCCGACGTGATCATCGGCGTGGGCACCCGCTACACCGACTTCACCACCGCCTCCCACACCGCCTTCCGCAACCCGGACGCGCGTTTCGTGAACCTCAACATCAAGGCGTTCGACGCGGCCAAGCACTCCGCGACCATGGTCGTCGCCGATGCTCGCACCGGCCTGGACGCCCTGCGCGAGGCCCTCGGCGAGTACCGCGCGCCGGCCGGGCACAGCGCCCTCGCACAGAAGAAGCGGGCCGAGTGGAAGGAGCTCGTCGAGCCCTGCTTCCAGCCCCACGACCAGGAGCTGCCCGCGCAGACCGAGATCTTCGGGGCCCTGAACGAGCTGATGGGCGACGAGGACATCGTCATCAACGCCGCGGGCTCCATGCCCGGCGACCTGCAGGCGCTGTGGAAGGCCCGCTCCCCGATCCAGTACCACCTGGAGTACGGCTACTCCTGCATGGGCTACGAGCTGCCGGCCTCGCTCGGCGTGAAGATGGCCGCGCCGGACTCGGAGGTGGTCGCGATCATCGGCGACGGCACCTTCCAGATGGCGCCGCAGGAGATCGCCACGATCGTCGCCGAGCGCATGAAGGTCATCCTGGTGATCCTGCAGAACCATGGCTGGTCCTCGATCGGCTCCCTCTCGGAGTCCCACGGCTCCCAGCGCTTCGGCACCAAGTACCGGATGCGCGACGAGCAGACCGGGATGCTGGACGGCGACAAGCTGCCCTTCGACATCCCGGCGAACATCCGCTCCTACGGCCTCGAGGTGCAGGAGGTCTCGAGCGCCGCCGACTTCCGCGAGGCCTACCGCCGCGCCGAGGCGTCCACCGAGGCCACCGCGATCGTGGTGAACACGGACCTGTACGGGCCGAACCCTCCCGGCAACGGCTGGTGGGACGTGCCCGTCTCGCAGGTCTCCCGCCTCGAGTCCACCCAGCAGGCCTTCGCGCAGTACGAGGCGGAGCAGGCCCCGCAGCGCCACTACCTCTGAGCACCCGCCGCTCACCCCCAGACCACCCGACTATCGAGGAGAATCCCCATGGGACATGACGTCAAGCACTGGATCAACGGCCGCGAAGAAGCCGGCACCGGCTCCACCCAGCCGATCCTGAACCCCGCCACCGGCGAGGAGATCCGCACCCTCCACCTGGGCGATGCCGCCACCGTCGACCGCGCCGTCGAGGTGGCCGTCGCCGCGCAGCGCGAGTGGGTCCAGGTGTCGCTCGCCAAGCGCACCCAGGTCTTCTACCGCATGCGCCAGCTGGTGATCGATGCGACCGACGAGATCGCCGAGGTCATCTCGCAGGAGCACGGCAAGACCGTGGGCGACGCGAAGGGCGAGATCGCCCGTGGCCTGGAGACCCTCGAGTTCGCCACCTCGATCACGCAGGACCTCAAGGGCGGCTTCTCCGAGAACGTCTCGACCGGAGTGGACGCGCACACCATGCGCCAGCCGCTCGGCGTCGTCGCGGGCATCACCCCGTTCAACTTCCCGGCCATGGTCCCGTTCTGGATGCACCCGGTCGCCCTCGCCACCGGCAACGCCTTCCTTCTCAAGCCCTCCGAGCGCGATCCCTCCGCCTCGAACATCGTCGCCCGCCTTTACCAGGAGGCCGGCCTGCCCGACGGCGTCTTCCAGGTCATCCACGGCGGCAAGGACACCGTCGACGCCCTGTGCACCCACGACGACGTCTCCGCGGTCTCCTTCGTGGGCTCCACCCCGATCGCCAAGCACGTCCACGCCACCGCGTCGGCCGCCGGCAAGCGGGTCCAGGCCCTCGGCGGCGCCAACAACCACGCCGTGGTGATGCCCGACGCGAACATCGAGTTCGCCGCCTCGCAGGTCGCCTCCGGCGCGTTCGGCTCCGCCGGCGAGCGCTGCATGGCCGTCCCGGTCGCCGTGACCGTGGGCGACATCCACGACGAGTTCCTCGCCGCGATCACGGCCGAGGCCGAGAAGCTCGTGGTCGGCCCCGGCGACGACGAGAAGACCGACATGCCGCCGGTCATCACCGCCGAGGCGCGTGAGCGGGTCATCCGGATGACCGACGAGGCCGAGAAGGCCGGCGGCCGTGTGGTCGTCGACGGCCGCGGCCTGGTGGTCGAGGGCTACGAGAACGGCAACTTCGTGGGGCCGACGGTCATCACCGATCTGGACCGCAGCCACGCCACCTACACCGACGAGGTGTTCGGTCCGCTGCTCGTGGTCATGCAGGTCGACAACTTCGACGACGCCCTGGAGCTCGTGAACTCCTCCCCCTTCGGCAACGGCACCGCGATCTTCACGGACTCCGGTCACTACGCGCGCCGCTACCAGGAGGAGGTCCAGGTGGGCATGATCGGCATCAACGTGCCGATCCCGACCCCGGTGGGCTACTACTCCTTCGGCGGGTGGAAGGACTCGCTGTTCGGCGAGCACCACGCCCACGGCCCCGAGGGCCTCAGCTTCTACACGAAGCAGAAGGCCGTCACCACTCGCTGGCCCTCCCAGAACGAGACCGTCGAGAGCTCGATGAGCTTCCCCACCCACGACTGACCGTCCACCTGCGCCGGTGCATGGTCAGCCCTGCTGTGGCGGGCCGAGCGCCGGGCCAGGTATGGCGGGCCGAGCGCCGAGCCAGGTGTAGCGGGCCGAGCGCCGAGCCAGGTTCGGCGGGCCGGGTGGCGGGCCGTGTGGCGGGCCGGGTGTCGAGCCAGGTGTGGCGGGCCGAGCGCCACCCCTGCAGCCCGACCCGGGGCTCGGCCGCCGCACATCAGGCCGAGCCCGGCGGCAAATGTGAGCTGTGGACCGATGCGGACCCCTCACATCGGTCCACAGCTCACACTTGTCACACTTGCCACTCCCGCTGGCCCGCACGACCCCTCATCAGGCTCACCGGGCACCCCGGACCCCGTCGCCGGCCCGCACGCTCGCCGGCCCGCACCGTCCGCGGATCCGGGCAGCCCCCGTCCGACCTTCGAAGGAGCAGTGTCTTGACCACCATCGACCCCGACCGCAGCGTCGACCCGCAGGCAGGCCCCCACATCGACCGTTCCCGCAACCCCGAGCCACCGTTCGACAAGCTCACCATAGGTGTCTGCCCTGATCAGTGGGGCGTGTGGTTCCCCGAGGACGAGAAGCAGATCCCGTGGCGCACCGCGCTCGGCGAGATGGCGCAGGCCGGCTTCTCCGTGATGGAGACGGGGCCCTGGGGCTACTTCCCCAAGAATGCCCGCGAGCTGCAGTCCGTGATGGACGAGCACGGCTTCCAGGTGGTCGCCGGCACCGGCTGGGGCATCCTGCACAAGGAGGAGGCCTGGCCGGAGACCGAGCGGACCTTCCGGGCGATCGCCGAGACCCATGCAGCCGTGGGCGCGGAGTACATGGTGCACCTGCCCCCGATGTACCGCGACGAGAAGACCTGGGAGTTCACCGACGATCGGCAGCTGACCGGCGATGCGTGGAAGCGGTATGTCACCAACGCCAACGAGCTGGGCCGGATCATGAAGGAGGACTACGGGCTGACGATGGTGCTGCACCCGCACGGGGACAGCCACATCGAGACCCCCGAGGAGATCGCGCGCGTCTTCGAGGCGACGGATCCCGAGCTCGTGAGCTTCTGCCTGGACACCGGGCACATCATCTACGGCGGCGGCGACCCGATCGGGATGATCGACGAGTACCCCGACCGCATCGGCTACGTGCACATCAAGGCCTTCGACCCGGACCTCACGCGGGAGGCGCACGAGAAGGACTGGCCCTTCGGCGAGGCCGTCGCCAAGGGTGCCTCGGTGTGCCCTCCGAAGGGCCTGCCGGACATGAAGGACCTGGTCGCGAAGCTCGCCACGATGGACAAGGAGCTCTACGTGATCTGCGAGCAGGACCTCTACCCCTGCGATCCCGCCCTCCCGCTGCCCAACGCGATCGCCACCCGCGAGTTCCTCGCCGACTGCGGTCTCGGGATCAGGTGATCCCCGGTCCACCGGACCCCGCACCCCGTCCCACCGCGCACGACGTCCCGTCGGCCGCCCGACCCTCAGGAGACACCATGGTCAAGATCCTGCTGGACCCGAGCATGTACCACCCGCACCTCTCGGTCGCCGAGGAGCTGCACAAGGCCCGTGAGCTGGGCTTCAACTATCTCGAGCTGTCCCCGCGCGCGGACTTCCACGAGTGGCATCACTACCCCAAGGTGGACCGTCACCAGATCGCCGAGGTCAAGCAGGCGATGAAGGACACCGGGGTGAAGATCTGGACGTTCAACCCGGTCTTCGACTGGGCGAGCCCGGACGAGCAGGAGCGCCAGGCGCAGGTGCGCAACTGGACACGGATGCTGGAGATCGCCGACGCCCTCGAGGTGCCGCTGATCGCCACCGAGTTCTCCGGGGACCCGCAGCGCGCGCTCCAGAGCGAGCACCAGTTCTACCGCTCGATGGAGGAGCTGGGCCCCGTCTTCGAGAAGTACGGACTGGAGTGCACGATCGAGGCGCACCCGTACGACTTCGTCGAGGAGAACGACCAGGCCGTGCAGATCATCCGGGGCGTGGACCGCGACTGGCTGAACTACGAGTTCTGCTTCCCGCACGCCTATCACCTGGGCCGCGGCGCCCGGGACCCGCGCGAGATGATGGACTACGCCGGGGATCGCCTGAAGCATCTGCACATCGCGGACGTCTTCGACCACACGGCCAACGTGGGCAACCGCTACATCATGAACCCGCCCGGCGTGGACGCCCGGATCCACCAGCACAACGAGATCGGCAACGGCGAGGTCGACTGGGACAGCGCCTTCGCCTACCTGCGCGAGCGCGAGTACGACGGGCCGATGTCCGTGTGCGTGTTCGGCTGGGAGGAGGAGGCCGACGCCATCAACGTGCGGATGCGCGAGCGTCTGCTCGCAGAGTTCGACGGCGACTGACGACGGGCCGTCCACGGCCGGCGGCTGGCTGACTGCCGACGGCTGACGACTGGCGGTTGCCCACGGCCGACCTCTCGGGGCTGACCACGCACCTCGCACCACGAACACGGCGTGCCCTCGCGCCGCCCCACCTCAGGAGAGCACCATGCAGGACATCGGTATCGGCGTCGTGAGCCTCGGCTGGATGGGACGTCTCCATTCGACCTCCTACCAGCGGATCCCGTCGCGCTTCCCCGAGCTCGGCGTGCGGCCTCGGCTCGTCGTCGCGGCGGACCCGCTCGAGGCGAACCACCAGGCCGCGACCGAGCAGTTCGGCTTCGAGAAGGCGGTGGCGAGCATCGACGAGGTGCTCGCGGACCCGGACGTCGAGGCGGTCTCGATCTGCTCGCCGAACTTCCTGCACCGCGACTTCGCGGTCAAGGCGGCGCAGGCCGGCAAGCCCTTCTGGATCGAGAAGCCGATGGGGGTCTCCGCCGGGCAGTCCCGCGAGATCCACGACGCCGCCGCGGCCGCAGGAGTGGCCACGGCGGTGGGATTCAACTACCGCCATGCGCCTGCCGTGCAGCATCTGCGGGAGCTGGTCTCCTCCGGTCGCCTGGGCCGGATCACGAACGTGCGCTGCTGGCTCAACGCCGATTACGCCTCCTCCCCCGAGAGCGCTCTGACCTGGCGCTACGACCGGGAGAAGGCCGGCAGCGGGGTGATCGGCGACCTCCTCTCGCACGGCGCGGACCTGGTCGAGTACGTGACCGGTCAGCGCATCGAAGAGGTCACCGCGACCTCGGACGTGTTCATCCCCGAACGTCCGATCCCGACATCCGCCGGAGTGGGGCACGGCGGCATCGAGGTGGGCAGCGAGCGCGGCCCGGTGCAGAACGAGGACTGGGTCGCGGCCCTCGCATCACTGGCCGACGGCGCGCACGCCACCCTCGAGTCCTCCCGGGTGGCCCACGGGCATCGCAGCGACTACGCCCTGGAGCTGTTCGGCACCGAGGGCTCGGCACGCTGGTCCTTCACCCGCATGAACGAGTTCGAGGTGATGCTCGAGGACCGCGGCACCGAGCACGGCTACACCACGGTGCTGGCCGGCCCCGGGCACGGCGACTACGCGCGCTTCCAGCCCGGCCCCGGCATCCCCATGAGCTTCGACGACCTCAAGACCATCGAGGCCGCCGAGTTCCTCTCCGACATCGTCCACGGCACCCGCCTCGCCCCGAATGCGGCCGACGGGCTCGCCGCGGCCGAGGTGTGCGAGGCCGTGGTCCGCTCCGCAGCGAGCCGGGCATGGGAGCGCGTGCCCCGCTGAGCCGAGCGGAGCTGAGGCGAGGCGAGGCGGGGGCCCACCCGCCCCGCTGACCTGCGGCTACGCCGACGGCCACCTCTACAGCTGCGGCTACGCCGACGGTCACCTCTACGGCTGCGGCTACCCCTACAGCTGCGGCTGCGGCTGCGGCTGCGGCTGCGGCCCACCCTCACACGCACGCACGCGACTCAGCGGACCGCGCGGCTCGTCGGCCCCGGTGCGGTGCCGACGAGCCGGCCACCGCACCGGGGCAGCGAGGTCAGAAGGTCGCGCGCACCGTCGTGATCTCGAAGGGGTTCAGCCGCAGCGGGATCCGCTCCCCCTGCGCCTGCGCCGCACGGTCTGCGAGGGGCGACTGCTCATCGAGCGGACGCTCCAGGAGATCGACGACGGTCAGCGAGCGCGCTCCGGGGACGGAGAGCTCGGTGAGCGCCCGTCGGCCCTCGGACTCGTACAGCCGCACCAGCAGATCGCCGGAGCGGTCCTCGGCGCGCTTGACGGTCTGGATGCGCGCGCTGCTCTCCTCGAGGGTCGCCAACGGCTCCAGCGGTGCCGAGCGGTGGAGCGTGCGCTCCGCCTGGTTCAGCGCCTCACCCATGTCGATCGCGTCGGCGACGCCCGCCTGAGGGCGGATCGCGTAGCGCACGGTGTACTCGCCCTCCTCGGCCAGGGGGTCCGGGAACTCCGCGGCCCGCAGCACCGTCGCCCGCAGCACGGTGGTCGTGCCCGCGCCGTTCTTCCCGCGGAGCACCCGGCGCACGTCGTGCCCGTACGAGGAATCGTTGGCCAGGGCGATGCCGAAGTCCGGCTCGGCGACGCGGACCCATCGATGCGCACAGGTCTCGAACCGGCCGAAGTCCTCGTTCGTGTTCACAGGGATCGGCCGGTCGATGTGCCCGAACTGGATCTCGCTGCTCATCACCGCGGCCCGCACGTCCAGGGGGAAGGCGAGCTTGAGGACCTTCTTGCGCTCATGCCAGTCCAGGTCGAGATCGATGCCCAGCTCGGTCGCCCCCGGGGCGACGGAATAGGTGAGCACGATGCGCGACCCGACGCCGACCGACGGCGCCCCCGCGTAGGGACGCTCCGGGAAGCCCTCAGGACGGGTCCGGTAGGCGACGGCCACGCGCACGGTGCCGTCATCGTCGGTCGTGACCTCGGGAGCGGACTCCGCCTCGAGATCACGGTGCACGTGGCGGTAGAACTCGTCGATGTCCCAGGAGTCCCACGCATTGGGAGCGTCCCGGTGCAGCTGGAGGAGGGCTCCCCCGGCGCCGGGAGCGATCGCCTCTCGGCCGTCGCGCCCTGCGCGCAGCGAGGTGAGCAGACCCCGCTCGTCGATCTCGACATGCAGCTCCGGGGTCTCCACGACCAGGTTCCCGCCCTCACGGGACAGCGTCGGGGCCGCAGCGGGCGGCTCGGAGACGTCGGCGCCGAGCGGGGCGACGCCCTGCACTGCGCGCGAGCGCGAGTTGACGAGCTGCTCGGTGCCGCCGTCGCCGTCGCCGAGGGCCTGCAGCGCCGCGGCCACCAGGGCCTCGCCGCGCTCGGTGATGTACGCATAGGAGTGCTCCGCCTCGCGGTGCACCCAGGCGATGGAGGAGCCGGGCAGGATGTCGTGGAACTGCAGCAGCAGCAGCTTGTCCCACAGGGAGTCGATCTCGTCGTGGGGATAGGCGAAGCCGTCCACCAGCTGCGCCGCCGTCGCGCTCCACAGCTCGACATCGTGCATCAGCGCCTCGGTGCGGCGGTTGCCCTGCTTGCCGTGGATCTGCGAGGAGTAGGTGCCCCGGTGCAGCTCGAGGTAGAGCTCGCCGTTCCAGAGCGGCGCGTCGGGGTATTCCTCCTGGGCGCGGGTGAAGAAGTCCTGCGAGGTCGACCATTCCACCTTCGGCGCACCGTCGAGGTCGGCGAAGCGCTCCTGCGAGCCGATCATCTCGCGCGTGGGGCCGCCGCCTCCGTCGCCCCATCCGGTGGGCGTCAGCCCGAGGTGGCTGGCGCCCTTGTCCTTGAAGTTCTTCTCGAAGTGGGCGAGCTCGGCGGCGGTGAGCTGCCCGTTGTACGCGTCGATCGGCGGGAAGTGCGTGAACTGGGTGGTGCCGTCGATCCCCTCCCACCGGAACGTGTGGTGGGGGAAGGTCGAGTACTGGTTCCAGGAGACCTTCTGGGTCAGGAAGAAGTCGTTGCCGGCGAGCGCGCAGATCTGCGGCAGCGCGGCCGAGTAGCCGAAGGAGTCCGGCAGCCAGGTCTCCTTGGTCTCGATCCCGAACTCGTCGAGGAAGAACTTCTTGCCGTGCAGGAACTGGCGGGCCAGCGCCTCGGATCCCGGCATGTTGGTGTCGGACTCGACCCACATGCCGCCCACCGGCACGAAGCGGCCGTCGGCGACATGCCGGCTGATGCGCTTCCACAGCCCGGGGTACTCGTCGCGGATCCACTGGTACTGCTGAGCGGAGGAGCACGAGAACGTCAGCTGCTCGTAGTGCTCGAGCAGCCAGCACACATTGGTGAACGTGCGCGCGCATTTGCGTCGGGTCTCGCGCACCGGCCAGAGCCAGGCCGAATCGATGTGCGCGTGGCCGGTCGCGACCACGGTCAGGGCCGACGCGTTCGCGGGGGCCTCGAGCGCGGGACGCAGCGCTTCCCGGGCCTCGGGGGCGCTCGCGTGGAGGTCGTCGGGGTCAGCCGCGTCCAGCGCCGCGGTCAATGCCGCCATGAGATCGAAGCGTCGCGGGGACTGCTCGGGCAGCGTGTGCATGAGCCCGTTCAGGGCCACCACGTCCTGCTCGAGCTCCCAGATGCTGCGGCTGCGCCAGGCCAGGCGCAGCTGCGTGAGGTCGTAGATCGGGTCCTCCCCGGCCGTCGCCTTGTCGCCGAGGGCGGTGGGCGTGAAGGTCCAGTCCCCGGGCACGTTCGGGTTCGCCGCGCATTCGAGGTAGTAGTCGACCTGCTCGCCGGCTTCGAGGGTGAGGTACTGGTTGAAGGGGTTGATCGCCTTGACGGTCTCGCCCTCCGGGGTCCAGATGAGCGCTTCGGCCTGGAAGCCGGGCATGTTCGTGAACGACAGGTCCAGCTGGAGCTCGACATCGCGCTCCTCGTCGACGATCCAGCTCTCGGGGACCGTCCCGGTCACATGCAGCCACAGCGTCGACCACGGCCGGCCCCAGCGGTCGCCGACGGCGATGGGGGCGTAGGTCTGCTCGCGCGCGACCTCGAAGGGCACCGGCTCGTCCGGCACCTCCCAGGCCTCGATGGTCAGAGGGGCGGTATCCAAGTGGCGCCGGGCAGGCAGGAGCTCGCCGAGGAACCGGCGAACGCGATCCTCACTGGTGGGTCGATTGTCGTGCACGGGGGTCTCCTTCGTTGCGGACGGGTCAGCGCCGTGCCGCGCGGCGCAGGTTGATCGGTGCCGAGGGGCTGGCGTTGTGGTCGATGGCCTCTTCGGTGCGAGCCTCGTCGGCGGCAGTGACGAGGCGGCAGGGTCTTCCCTCGAGGGCTTCAGCGACCCAGCGGGCGAAGATCTCTCCGCGGGGCCCCAGGACGGAGCGGTCGGAGCCGTCCCGGGCGAGGTCGGGGACGGACAGTTCGGCGACGGGCTGCTCAGCGAAGGGGCGGGCAGCGTCGGGCTGCGCGTCGACGGGCTGCTCAGCGAGGAACTGCTCAGCGAAGGGCGGTTCGGCACGTTCCCCGACGCCCCCGCCCCCGTGCTCCGCGCGGAGCTCCGCGGCGAGAGCCCCGATCGCCTCGCCGATGGGCTTGGTGCGACCGTGCTCGTCGAACAGGCCCAGGCTGTACTCGACCTCGGGGAAGTCTCCGAGGTCACGGCTCACGTCGTGGGAGCACCACCAGGTGACCGCCTCGACGGCGGGGTGGGCCACGGCCGAGCGGATGCTCGTGTCCGCGAACTGCGGCGCATGCTCGGCGTCGACCCAGGGGGTGGGCGCGCCGATCTCCTGCAGCCAGATCCGACGGTCCGCGGGGGCACCGAGGTGCCGCCGCCACAGGTCGGCGACCTCGATGAGATAGCGGCCGTAGAGCGCGAGCGCGGGATGCCCCTCGCCGAAGGTCTGGCCGGCACCGGTGAACACCCAGGAATGGACGGTGGTCGAGGCCCCGAGGGTCACCGCGTCGGCCGGGGTGAAGGGGTGATCGTCCTTGAACCACAGGGTGTCGTCGAAGCTGTGATGGCTGCGTCGCCCCGGAAGGTGCTGATCGACCGTCTCGAGGAGGTCACGGGTCCAGGCAGTGGCCTCCTCGCTCGTGACGGGGTGCGGATCGGGGTGGTAGGACACGGCGAACTGGCCGATCTCGTTGCCGAGGGTCATCCCGGTGACGTGGGAGCGCTCGGCGAGCTCGCCGCCGAGCACGCGGGCGAGCTGCTTCTGGGCGTCCACCACGTCCGGGTCGGTGAACATGTTGCGCCGGTGCCAGGTCGAGATCCACGCCGGGAGGAAGTCGTAGCTGGAGAGGTGGCCCTGGAGCAGGTCCACGGAGATGTCGAGTCCCTGCTCGCCGGCCAGATCGACCACGGTGAGCACGTCGTCGACGGCCCGGGAGGAGATCAGGGTCCGGTTGGGCTGGAGGACGGGCCACAGCGGAAAGATCCGCACGTGGTCGAGACCGAGATCAGCGATCTGCGCGAGATCCTCCTGGATCTGGGCGGGCTCGATCTCCCCCCAGGTGTGGAACCAGCCCCGGCGCGGGGTGTAGTTGGCTCCGAGCGCGGCGTGCGACACGGTGAGCTCCTGCATCGTCGATGTACTTAACCGCTTAAACCTATCAGTTCCGCGCCTGTCCCGGCATTCGCGGCACACTCAAGGTTAAGCGCTATAGTACCGGAGGACTTAAGCGCTGCAGTCGACAATGCTCCACGGTCGGGCACCCCGGTACATCCCCCGGGAAAGCCCCTCCCCGCGAGCATCGGAGCTCATCCGCGCTGCAGCGGACCACCTCGTCGAGGACGCAGAAAGAAGGAGCACATGCTCACACGCCGAGACCTCATGACAGGAGGGTCCCTGACGGGGCTGCTCCTGCTCAGCGGCTGCGGACTGCAACCCACCGGCGGCCCCACCGTCGCCTCCGGACCGATCGGGACCGACATCGAGCTCGAGGGCGCGATCCGCTTCCAGACCTGGAACCTGCGCAGCGCCTATCTCGAGTACTTCGAGGGCCTGATCGACGAGTTCGTCGCCGCTCACCCCGGAGCCTCCGTCGACTGGGTGGACCAGCCCGCCGACGGCTACGCCGACAACCTCCAGGTCGACGCCTCGAACCTCGATCTGCCCGACGTCATGAACCTCGCGCCCGATCTGGCCTGGCCCCTCGCCCAGGCCGGGCTGCTCCTCGACATCGCCGATGCGCGCCCCGAGGTCCTCGACGGGTACGCCGACGGTGCCATCGAGGACTACAGCGACCCGCAGGCCGGCACCACGTTCGCCTACCCGTGGTACCTGAACACCGGACCGATCTTCTACAACCGGGCCCTGTTCGAGGAGGCCGGGCTCGATCCCGACGACCCACCCACGACGTGGGACGAGCTGTTCGACCTCGCGGACGCCATGGGAGACGCGGTCGACGGCCGGTTCTACATGATCGGACAGCTGCCGGCGATCGCCGACTTCGGGATGTACGGCGTCCAGGTGCTCGACGACGACCAGGAGCGCTTCATCTTCAACGACGAGCGCGCCGTGCGCATGGTCGAGCGCTACCGCCAGGCGTACGAGCGCAAGGGCCTGCTGCCGGACTCCACGGTCCTGACCTACACGGGCGGCGGCGAACGGTTCCAGAGCGGCCAGGTCGCGCTCTCCACCGGCTCCGCCTACGACGTCGCGAACTTCAAGGAGAACGCGCCCGATCTCTACGCGAACCTCGGCATCACGGAGACGCTGACCGACACGGGCCACGCCAACATGTTCTCGCAGGGCATCGCGGTGAGCTCCCGCACGGAGCACCCCGAGGTCGCGATCGCCTTCGCGGAGTTCCTCACCTCCCAGGAGAAGCAGATGGAGTTCGCCCACATCGTCGACGTCTTCCCGTCCACCGAGGGTGCCCTCGAGGATCCGTACTTCACCGAGGACGACGGCTCCGACACCAGCGAGGTGCGCGTGGTCGCGGCGGGCCAGCTCGACAGCGCCCGCAACTACACACCGGTCGTCTGGACCGAGGAGATGCGCGTGGAGCTGCAGCGCCAGGTCGGCGACGCCGTCGTCGGGCGGATCACCGCCCAGGAGGCCCTCGATGCGTCGGTGGCCCAGGCCAACCGTCTGGCGGGGGTGAGCGAATGAGCACCGCGACGACCCTCGAAAGGCCCCAGGCCGTGGAGACACCGCAACGGCGCCGCAAGCCCGCACCCGTGCGCACCCATGCGCCTCTGACGCCCTGGCTGCTGATGGCCCCGGCGCTGCTCGCCGCGATCGTCTTCGTCCTCTTCCCGTTCCTGAACACGATCGTGCTGTCGTTCACCGACGCGCGCCCCCTGCTCGGCGGCAGCTTCAACGGGCTGCAGAACTATCGCGACCTGCTCGCCGATCCGATGTTCTGGATCGCCCTGCGCAACTGTCTGATCTATGTGGTCGGAGCCGTCCCCCCGCTCGTCATCCTGCCGCTCCTGCTGGCGATGCTGGTCCGCAAGGCGGTCCCCGGGATCGGCGCGATCCGCACCGCGATCTACACCCCCGTGATCGCCTCGGTCGTCGTCACCGGTCTGATCTGGACCTGGCTGCTGGACTCGCGGGGCCTGGTGAACTCGATGGCCGGATGGCTCGGCATCATCTCGAGCCCGATCCCGTTCCTCACCGACGAGTACCTGCTGCTGATCTCCTCGATGATCGTCACGGTGTGGCAGGGGATCGCCTACTACATGGTGGTCTACCTCGCGGTGCTCGCGAACGTCCCGCAGAGCCTCCACGAGGCGGCGATGATGGACGGCGCCGGACCGGTCCGGCGGTTCCTCACCGTGACCCTCCCGGCGATGCGCTCGACGATGCTGCTGATCGGCATCATCGCCTCGCTCGCGGCCTTCCGCATCTTCTCGGAGATCTTCGTCCTCTCCGGCGGCACCGGCGGACCGGGCGGACGCTCGAGCTCGCTGGTCATGCTGATCCGTGAATCCGGGACCGGACTGTCCGGCCGGCTGGGCTACTCCTCGGCCGTCTCCATCGTGCTCTTCCTGCTCACGCTCATCCTCATGATCGTGAACCTGCGCATGACCTACCGGAAGGAGAGCTGACATGGCGCTCACCCATCCCCACACCTCGCGGAAGGGCTCCCGGCACACCGTCGCCCTGTCGGACGGCGAATCCGCCACCCGGCCCGAGCTGGTCCTGCGCTATCTGCTGCTGCTCGTGGTCATCGTGATCTCGATCGGCCCCTTCCTGTGGCAGCTCGCGACGTCCCTGAAGGGCATCGGCGAGGACCTCTACTCGATGCCCCCGTCGTTCTGGCCGGAGGAGTTCAGCCTGGCCGCCTATTCGCAGGTCACCGAGGTGATCCCGGTCTGGTCGTACATCGGCAACTCGGTGATCGTCGCCCTGTGCAACGTCACGCTGAGCGTGGTCGGCTGCGCCATGGCCGGATACGCGATGGCGCGGCTCCAGTTCCGCGGCAAGGTGATCGCCATCGGGCTCTTCGCCGCCACGCTCCTGATCCCGCAGGAGAGCTCGATGATCGCGCTGACGCAGCTGGTCAACGCGATGGGCCTGGGCAACACCCTGGTCGCCGTGTTCCTGCCGACGATGATGAGCGCGATCAGCGTGCTGCTGATGTGGAACGCGTTCCTCGCCCTCCCCAAGGAGGTCGACGAGGCCGCCATCGTCGACGGCGCCTCGGTCTGGCAGCGCTTCCTCCGCCTCGGACTCCCCTCCGTCAAGGGAACCCTCGCCGTGGTCGCGCTGCTCGCCTTCATGGGCAGCTGGAACGACTTCCTGTGGCCGCTGCTGATCCTCTCGGACCCCGACAAGTACACCCTGACCGTGGGCCTGAACTACCTCCAGGGCACCTTCGCGGACAACCCGCGCGTGGTCGCCGCCGGCACGATCATCGCCGTCGCGCCGCTCGTGGCGCTGTTCCTCGCGCTCCAGAGGATCTTCTTCCGGGGCGTGGCCGAGGGCGGCGTCAAGGAGTAGCACCCCACCCCGCACCCCACACCCCGCACCCCTCACCCCACGCGCGGTTACCCCTGAGTTATGTGCGCGCTGCTTCCATCCATGGCAGAGAGGTGCTCATAACCCCGGAGTAACTGTCATGTGGGGTGGGGGCGCCGGGCACCGTGCACCGTGCACCGTGCACCGTGCACCGTGCACCGACAGCGAGGGTGGTGGCGCTGGGGCGCGTGTGCCGCAGCGCTTTCCGGGCGCGGGTGAGGTCTATGCCGCGGTGCCGTCGCCTTCGCGCAGCCGGCGCGCGGGGTCCGGCACGCTCGCGAGCAGCGCCCGGGTGTACTCGTGCTGCGGGTCGCCGAGCACCTCGCCCGCGGTGCCCTGCTCGACGGCGCGGCCGCGGCGCAGCACCGTCACGTGGTCCGCGAGGGACCCGACCACCGCCAGGTCGTGGCTGATGAACACGCAGGCGAAGCGCGTCGCCTCGATGGCGTCGCGCAGCACCTCGATGACGTGCGCCTGGATGGTGACGTCGAGGGCGCTGGTGGGCTCGTCGGCGATGAGCAGCGCGGGCTCGAGGATCAGGGCGCGGGCGATCGAGACGCGTTGACGCTGACCACCGGAGAGCTCGTGCGGCAGGCGGCTCGTGTACGAGGCGGGCAGGCGCACCACGTCGAGGGCGTGCTTCACCCGACGGGCGATCTCGGTGCGCGGCACGTTCCCGGCCAGCTGCAGAGGCTCCCCGATGCTCCAGCCCACGGTGCGCCGTGGGTTCAGCGACGAGGCCGGGTCCTGGAACACCAGGCCCACGCGCGCATACGCCGCCCGACGTCCGGCCGCGCCGAGCGTGCGCGGGTCGACGCCGTCGAGCTCGAGGGTGCGCGCCTGCGCCGGGACCAGTCCGGCCAGGGCCTTCCCCCAGGTGGACTTCCCTGAGCCGGATTCTCCGACCAGGCCGTGGATCTCCCCGCGACGGATCTCCATGCCGACGTCCTCGAGCGCCCGATGCGAGCCGCCGCGCCGGTGGTACTCGACGGACAGGCTCTCGACGCGGACGACGAGCGGCTCGGCGGCGAGGGCCGCTGGCTCCCCGCCCGGCCCGTCGGCGAGGGCCGCCGGCTCCCCGCCCGGCCCGTCGGCCGAGTTCGCTGCCGTGCCTTCAACATCCCCGTCGGCCGCAGGCCTGTCAGCCGCCGCGCCGCCGGCCGCTGGCCTGTCGGCCGCAGTCGAAGAGACGCGCTCGAGGCTCTCGGACAGGCGCGGCACGGCGGAGAGCAGCGCCTGGGTGTACGGGGCCTCGGGGGCGGCGAGCAGCCGGCGCACCGGCCCGGTCTCCACCACGTCGCCGTCCTTGAGCACCACCACGTCATCGGCGATCTCGCCCACCACACCCATGTCGTGCGTGATCAGCAGGACCCCGATCTCCAACTCGTCGACGAGCCTCACCAGCAGGTCGAGGATCCCGCGCTGCACGGTGACGTCGAGCGCAGTGGTGGGCTCGTCGGCGATGAGCAGGGACGGATCGCCGCTCAGCGCGAGCGCGATGACCACGCGCTGCAGCTCCCCGCCGGAGAGCTCGTGGGGGTAGGAGGCGGCGGTGCGGTCCGGATCGGGCAGGCCGACGGAGGTCAGCAGCTCCCGGGTGCGCGCCGCGGCGCGAGCCCGGGAACGGATGCCCTCGCGCACGGCGAGGACGTGGCGGAACCCGGTGGACACCTTCATCACCGGGGACAGCGACTGCCCCGGCTCCTGGAAGATCATCCCGATCTCCCGTGACCTGGTCCGGCGCATCTCCTGCGCGGACCGCCCCACGAGCTCCTCACCGCCCAGGCGAGCGCTGCCACTGACCTGCGCGCTGCGGGGCTGGAGGCCGATCGTGGCCAGGGCCGTCATGCTCTTGCCGGAACCGGACTCCCCCACCAGCGCGGTGATCCGCCCTGCGCGCACGGTGAGGTCCAGGCCGGTCACGATGGACCGGCCCGCGATCCTCACCTGCAGATCGTGGAGGAGCAGGAGCTCGTCGGGAGTGCTCATCAGCCGAGCGTCACCGTGAGGTAGTTCGGGTAGGCCGGGAACTCGCCGATCACGAAGTCCTGGACGCCGGAGCCGTGGATGAACGAGTTCTTCGAGTAGATCAGCGGCACGACGGGCGCGTCCTTCAGGATCTGCTGGTCGACGGCCGCCCACTTCGCATGCGCCTCGTCGGCGTCGACCGTGGAGGACGCCTCGAGGATCGCCGCGTCCACGTCGGGGTTGTCGTAGCGGGCGAGGTTGTAGTTGCCGTTGCCGATCTGGCTGGAGTCGAACAGCGGGGTGAGGTTCGCGTTCGGCGAGGGGACGTCGGGCTGCCAGGAGCTGAGCACCAGGTCGTACCCGGTGCCGTCGCCCGCGGTGACCTCGGAGGAGTAGGCGTTCTCGTCCAGGGGCTGGATCGTCACCGTGATCCCGGCGCGGGTGAGGCCCTGCTGGATGGCCTCGGCGGCGCTGGTCTGGTCGTCCGTGATCACGAGGCGGAGGGTCAGGTCGCTGACCCCGGCCTCCTCGAGCAGCGCGATCGCCCGGTCGGCGTCGCCGGTGGGCTCGTCGGCGTACAGGGAGTACTCCTCGCGGCCTGCGATGCCCGGGGTGATCAGCGTGGTCGCGTAGTCGCCGGAGATCTCGCCGCCCTTGGCGGTGCGGTACGCCTCCTTGTCCACGGCGTACTGGATGGCCTGGCGGACCGCGACGTCCTTCAGCCCCTCGGAGTCCGTGTTCATCGCCAGGTACTCCAGCGCGCCCGGACCGGAGGTGACCAGCCGGTCCCCGACGTTCGGATCGTTCTGGGCCTGGACCAGCTGGGCGGTGGGCACGAAGCTCGCCAGGAAGGCGTCCTGGGAGTCGGCGCGGTCGGCGATGATCGACTGGGCGACGACGCTCGCGTCCTGCGAGAGGGAGAATTCGATCGAGTCGGGGCCGCCGGTGCGGGCCTGATCGGTCCCGGCATCCCAGTTGTCGTTGCGCACCAGCACGGCCCGGCTGCCCGGCGAGTAGGACTCCAGACGGTACGGGCCGCTCGCGACGGGCGCGGTCGCGTAGGTCTCGGGCTCGCCAGAGTCCTCGGGGACCGGCGCGAACGCAGGGGTCGAGGCGATCCAGCCGAAGTCGCCGTAGGGGCGGTTGAGATGGAAGACGAGGGTGAGGTCGTCGGGCGTCTCGATCGAGTCGAGGTGCTCGTCGGAGAACGGGCCGGAGTAGTCCCCGCCGCCCTCGAGCAGCACCTTGTGATAGGTCAGCCCGCCGGTGAGCTCTGCCGCGAAGGACCGCTCGAGGCCGTACTTGACGGTCGCGGCGGTGATCGGGGTGCCGTCCTCGAAGAGGAGCCCCTCCTGCAGGGTGAAGGTCCAGGTCTTCCCGTCGTCCGAGACGGTGCCGACGTCGGTCGCGAGGTCCGGGATCAGCTCGGTGGGCGCGTCGGCCGAGGTCTTCCAGGCGGTGAGCCGGCGAGCGACCAGGCCCAGCGTGGTGATCGCGAGGTTCTGACTGGTCGCCGGGTCGAAGCTGAGCTCGTCGCCGGTGGTGAAGATGGTCAGGGTGCCGCCGCTCTCGCCGCCGCCGTCGGAGGAGCCGCTCGAGCCGCCGTTGGAGCAGGCGGCGAGCGCGCCGGTGCCGAGCACGAGCGGGGTGGCGGCGAGGATGCTGCGTCGCGAGAAGACGGACGGGGCGCGCGAGGCGGCCGAGGCGGGCAGCGTGGACGAGGCGGGCGAGGACGTCGGGGTCATGACGGGTTCTCCTGGGGGTTCTGGTCGGGCAGGGCGGGGGTGGAGGGTCGGCGCGAGGAGCGGCGGCCGACGGCGAGGCGTCGGTCCAGCAGCGGCCGGGCGAGGTCGGCGCTGAGGTTCGCAAGCACGATGAGCAGCGAGCCCACGAGCGTGGTGCCGACGATGACGGGCAGGTCCGCGGTGGCGGTGGCGTCGAGCAGCAGGGCGCCGAGACCGGGCTGGCCGAAGATCCGCTCGGTGATCACCGTGCCGCCGAGCAGCGCCCCGATGTCCAGGGCGATGAGGGTGGTCAGCGGCAGGGCGAGGTTGCGCAGCGCGTAGCCGTCGATCCGGCGCTCGGAGAGGCCGGTGGCGCGGGCCGTGCGCACGTAGTCCAGTCCCAGCTGCTCGATCATCGAGGAGCGCACCAGCCGGGCGTAGATGGCGCCGTTGAGGAACGCGAGGGTGGCCCAGGGCAGCACCAGGTGGCGCGCCCACTCCAGCGGCCCCTCGCTGAAGGGCTGGTAGCCGCCGCTGGGCAGGATGCCCAGGCGCAGCGCGAACACCACCACGGCGAGCAGGCCCACCACGAAGGCGGGGGCCGACGCCGCGATCACGGACACCCCGGTCACCACCCGGTCCAGGATCCCGCCCTGGCGACGGGCGGCGAGGGCACCGGCGGCGATGCCGAGCACGGCCTGCAGGGCGACCGCGCCCAGCGCGATGGAGAGGGAGACCGGGAAGCGGTCCGCGAGCAGCTCGGTCACGCTCTGGTGGAGCTGGAAGGAGTAACCCAGGCACGGCGCCGCGCACTCGACGACGACGTCCGCCGAGCCGAAGGTGCGCCCGGTGAAGATCGCCGCCAGGAACGTCCCCAGCTGCACCCACCAGGGCTGGTCGAAGCCCATGAAGCCGCGGGCGGCCTCGAGGTCCTCCGGGGAGCACGGTTTGCCGCACATCCGCAGGGCGGGGTCGATGGGCGCGACGTAGAAGATCGCGAAGGTCAGGCCGACGACGACGAGCAGCACGCCGAGGCTGCGGACCACACGTTGCAGGGAGCGGATCATCAGCGCACTCCTCGGGGGTCGAGGGCGTCGCGCAGGGTGTCGCCGAGGATGTTGAACGAGTAGGTCACCAGGAACAGCGCAGCGGCCGGGAACAGCAGGAAGGCGGGGTCCACGAGCAGCCAGTTGATGGCGTCGCCGATCGACCGGCCCCAGGACGGGGTGGGAGGCAGCACGCCGACGCCCAGGAACGACAGGGTGGCCTCGGCGCTGATCCGGCCCGGCAGCGAGATGCACGAGTAGACGATCACGGTGGAGGCGACGTTCGGGAGCACCTGGTGGCGGAAGACGTGGCCGAAGCGCGCCCCCATCACGCGGGAGGCGACGACGTAGGGCTGGCGCACGATCACGCGGGTCTCCGCAGCGACCACGCGGGCGATGCCCGGCCAGCCGAACATGCCGATGACCACAGTGAGCAGGAGAGCGCGCGGCGCTTCCAGGGGGAACAGGGCGCTGAGCGCGATCGCGAAGATGAGGAAGGGGAAGCCGAGCGTGACGTCGGTGGCGAAGTCCACCAGCTTCTCGATGAGCCCCCCGACGGCGCCGGCCACGATGCCGAGCACCACCCCGATGACGGTGGCCAGCACGGTGGAGGCGATACCCACCAGCAGCGACACCCGCGCGCCGTAGATGACCAGGGAGAACAGGTCACGCCCCGTTCCGGGCTCGACCCCGAACCAGTGCTCGGCGCTGACGCCGCCGAGGGCCCCCTTGGGCGAGGTGTCCGCCCCGAGGGCGTCCGCGTGGTACGTGAACGGGTCGTTGCCGGACAGCGCGGCGAGCTGGGAGGCGAAGAGCGCCGCGAGCAGGCTGACCACCACCACGATCCCCGCGGCGAGGGGCAGAGGGCGCAGGAAGGAGCGCCACACGGGCGCGCGGGATGGTCGCTCTTCCGTCGAGGCGGCGGCCTCGACCGGAAGGGCTTCGCTGGTCGTCATCACGGGTGCTTTCGGTTGCTCAAAGTAAACCAATATTGAGTATGGCACCACCGTGCGCCCGACGGCCCCCTGCAGCGTCACGGTTCGACAACTCCGCACGGCCCCCGCCGGCGGCGCCCGGGCGGCTCGATGGACGGCAGCGCGGACTCACGCGGAATGGGCGCGACGGCAGCGAGGGCCGACGGACGACCTCAGCAGAGAGCTGTCGGCTCCGTGGAACTCGCCGTCAGCTCCCCCGCTCAGCGCTCCTCGCGCAGCACCTGGTACACGATCGAGTCGTCCTTCCGGTCGTGCCCGAGCTCGCTGCCGCGCTGGTAGATCGCTTCGGCCGACGCCGCGAGCGGCACCTCCTGGCCGACCTCCCGCGCCGCCTCGCTCACCAGGCCCATGTCCTTGACGAAGATGCTGAGCGCCGAGCGGACCTCGTCGAACGCTGTGTCGTCGCGCGCGCCCTCGACCATCCTCCCGCCGCGGTCGGCGAACATGAACGACGCCGCCGCCCCGGTGTTCAGCACCTCGTGGACCTGTTCAAGGTCCAGACCCATCGAGTCGGCGAGCGCGAGCGCCTCCCCCGCCACGGCGATGTGCACACCGCACAGCAGCTGGTTGACGACCTTGAAGCGCTGGCCGTCGCCCGGGCGGGAGCCGACCACGGGGGCGTTCGCGGCGAGGGCGTCCAGCAGCGGACGCACCACGGCGACATCCTCCGCGGAGCCGCCCACCATGATCAGCAGGTCGCCGGTGCCGGCGCGGGCCACCCCACCGGAGACGGGGGCGTCGACCACGCGGGCCGTCGTCCCCTCCAGCGCGGTGCAGGTCGCCTCGATCGCGGCGGGGCCCACGGTGGACATGATCAGCACGGTGGTCTCCGTGGTCAGCGCCGGCGCGATGCCTCCCTCGCCGAACAGGACCGCCTCCAGCTGAGCGGGGGTGGCGACCATGACCACGACGATGTCGGCGCCGGTGGCGGCCTCGATCGCCGAGGCGGCCGGATCGGCGGCCTCCGCGACGGCGTCGAGCGCGGCGGGGTTCAGGTCGAAGGCGCGCACGGAGAACCCGGCCTGGCCTGCGGTGCGGACCATGGGGGCACCCATCGCGCCCAGGCCGATCCATCCGACAGCGGGGGTGGTGGCGATCGTGGTCATCGAATTCTCCTCGGAGCGGTGAAGGCTGTAGGGGCTGGTCAGCGGGCTGCGACGGCGGCGGTGAGGCGGTCGACCACGTCTGCGAGGGCCTGCTCGCCGCCCACGTTCCCGGGGAAGACGACGTACGGCATGCCCATGACCTCCTCGGGCGCCTCCTGCGCGGAGAACAGCGAGACCTGGCCGGGCCAGAACTGTCCCTCGACGCGGGCGCGACGGATCCTGAGTCCGTTCGCGGCGACCTCGTGGGAGGTGATGCCGCCCTTGGCGACGACCCAGGCAGGGCGCACGGTGCGCACGCGCCGGACCACGTCGACCACCGCGTCGGACACGCTGCGGGCGATGGCGAGTGATTCGGAGGGATCGTCGGTGCTCACCAGATCACGGCTGGTGTAGACCACGCAGTCCTCGCGGCGGAGGGTCTCGCGCACCTGGCCCGCGACGTCGGCGATGTGCTGCTCGCGCCGTTCGTCGAGCAGCGAGGGCACGTGCAGCTCGACTTCGACCAGCGTGCCGCGCTCCTGGACTGCGCGCAGCTGCGTGGTGGTCAGCCCGACGTGGGAGCCGACGACGACGAGCCCGTGGTCCAGCCGGCCCTCGGGGATCGCGATGGAGTCGGGGCCCACCACCTCGGCGCCGCTCTGCTTGGCGAGCGGGCGCACGAAGGACGGGCCGCAGCGGGTGATGAGGGTGCGGCCGTCGGCCTCGAGGTGCGCGACGGCCTCGGCGACGACCTCCATGTCCGAGTACTCGGTGGCGTTGACGACGACCCAGCGCCGTCCCCGTGCCCCGGCGAGGATCTCGTGCACGCGCCGGACGCCGCCGGTGCGGATGTCGTCGAGCCCGATGCTGAGCACGTCGGCGGCCCGGATCGCTCCCCCGGACCGCTCCTCGAGGAACTCCCGCAGGTCGGAGTGCGAGAACCCGAAGGTCGCGTCGCGGGCGAAGTCGGTGTCCTCGACGCGTCGCGGCTCCCCGTCCACCACGGCGTAGTGCACGTCCCCCTCGGTGAAGCGGCCGGCCTCGAGCATGGCGGGCACCAGCAGGATCGCGTCGACCTCGACGTCATGGGCGGCGAGCTCCTCGGCGATCGCGAGGGGCTCGGCGATCACGTGGCCGCGCAGGGTGGAGTCGGAACGGGAGACGACGTGCAGGCCCTGCCGGGCGACCGAGTCCGCGAGCACGCCGGCCACCAGCGAGCGGTTCAGGGAGACGGCCTCCGCCTCCTCCAGCGCTCGGGTGTTGGTCAGCACGAAGCAGGTCGATCCTGGCTCGGCGAGCACCTCGGCCGGGATCGCGGGGTCCAGGTCGAACGCCACGTCGACCTGGGCCACGCACTGCGAGCCGGTGGGGTCGTCGTCCAGGACCAGCAGGCGGCGGGCGGCGTTCTCGGACACGGTGACGGGCACGGTCACAGGAACCTTCTTCCAGGGTCGGGGCGGGACGTCAGGCAGGACATGGCAGGACATGGCACGTCGGGCGACGGGCGGAGGCGGAGGCGGGCCACGGGACTCCATGGACCGGCCGGCCCGTCCATGAGCTCGGCGATCCATGACGTCCCATACTGCCCTGCTGACCTCGTGCGCGGCCGCGGTGCCCGCCCCCGCGCCCCGTCAGGCCGCGATGACGAACACCACCGCCGAGAGCGCGAAGGCGACCAGCGAGATCGTGGTGCCGACGACCGACCAGGTCTTGAAGGTGGTCACGGTGTCGAAGCCGCAGAACTTGCCGATCAGCCAGAAGCCGGAGTCGTTCACGTGCGACCAGCCGATCGAGGCGGCGCCGATGGTGATCACCATGGCGGAGACCGCGATCGTGTTGAAGTCGCCGGCGATGATCGCCGGAGCCATGATCGAGGCGCCGGTGGTGGCGGCGACGGTGGCCGAGCCCTGTGCGATGCGCATGGCCATGGTGACCAGGTAGGCGGCGACGATCAGCGGCAGGCCCATCGCGTCGAGGCCGTTCGCGACCTCCTCGCCGATGCCGGTCTCGGTGAGGATCGCGCCGAAGGCGCCGCCCGCGCCGGTGATCAGGATGATCGAGCAGACGGGGGCGAGGGCATCGTCCACGAGCTCCTCGAGGAGTCCGCCGACCTGCTCGCCTCGACGGCGACGCGGAATCACGTAGAGCAGGACCATCGCAAGCAGCGCCGAGAGCGCGAGCGCGACCGGGGTCGCCCCGACCAGGCGTGACACCTGGAAGAAGACGTTCTCCGCACTCACCGCGCCGGACTGCTCGGCCGTGGACAGCGCCGTGTTGAAGAAGATGAGCACCAGCGGCAGCAGGAGCACGAGCAGGATCGCCCCGAAGGCGGGACGCTCGGCGACGGGCACGTCACGGGGCTCGCCCAGCAGAGCCGGCACAGGGGTGTCGGGGAATCGCTTGGCGATCGCGCGGGCCACCAGGTAGCCGCCGAAGTACCAGGTGGGCAGGCCGATGAGCAGGCCCACCAGTACGACCAGGCCGATGTCGGCTCCCATCACGGTCGCCGCGGCCGTGGGGCCGGGGTGCGGGGGCAGCAGCGCGTGCATCATCATGAACGACGCGATCGAGGGCAGCGCGTAGAGCATGAACGAGCCGCCGAGGCGCCGGGCCACCGTGTAGATCACCGGCAGCATGACGATGAAGCCGGCGTCCAGGAAGATCGGGAACGCGTAGAACAGCGAGGCGACGGCGAGCGCGAGCGGTGCCCGCGCCTCCCCGAAGGTGTCGAGCATCTTGTCGGCCAGCACCTGGGCGCCGCCGGTGATCTCGATGAGTCTGCCCAGCACGGCGCCGAAACCGACCAGCAGGGCGACGGTGCCGACGGTCGTGCTGAAGCCGCCGATCACCACGTCGATGACGTCACCGACTCCGATGCCGGCCGCGAGACCGGTGGCGACGGCGACGATGAGCAGGGAGAAGAAGGCGTGCAGGCGCGCCTTGATGATGAGGACGAGCAGGATGACGATCGCGACGGCCGCGATCGTCAGGAGCAGCCAGACCGGCCGATCCGCAAGGACGAGTTCTTCCACGGGGTGTCTCCAGAGTGTGTGGGGGCACGCCGGGCCCCGAGCCGCCGACGACGGAGCGCTCGGGACCCGGTCACCGCCGGGCCCCGAGCGCTCGGCTCAGATCCCGGGCAGCAGTGCCCGGCCGCCGGGCTGTGCGCGGCGGGTGCAGGGGAGGTGAGGGCTGACGGATCGAGGGGCGTTGCCCGCCGACCCGTCGGCCCAGGGATCAGGAGCTCTTCGGGGTGGCCTTCGGGGCCGGGCCGAGCTCGGCGAGCAGCTGCGACATCTTGGCGTAGGCCTTGTTGCGGTAGGCGATCAGCTCCGCCGCGGTCTCCTCGTCGTAGTCGCCGAGGAGACCCTTGCCGTTCTTGACGCCCTTGCGGTCCGCCGCGACCGAGTCGGTGAGGATCTGCGGCGTGGCCAGGCGATCGCCGAAGGCGTCCTCGAAGGTCACGAAGCAGTTCGCATAGACGTCCAGGCCGGCCTGGTCCGCGATCGCGAAGGGGCCGAAGAAGCCCAGACGGAAGCCGAAGGTGGTGCGGACGATCGTGTCCACATCCTCCGCGGTGGCGACGCCCTCCTCGACGATCGAGGTGGCCTCCTTCAGCAGTGCGTACTGCAGACGGTTCAGGACCATCCCCGGGGTGTCGGCGACCTGCGCGCCCTGGTTGCCGGACTTCTCCAGCAGCTCCTTGACCGCGTCGACCGTCTGGGCCGTGGTGGCCTTGCCGGCCACGAGCTCGACGCCCGGGATGAAGGGGGCGGGGTTGGAGAAGTGGACGGTGAGGAACCGCTCGGGGTTCGTCACCGCGCTCTCGAGCTCCTTGACCGGGATGGTCGAGGTGTTGGTGCCGATGATCGCGTCCGGACGGGCGTGCTGGGAGATCGTCCCGAGCACGTCGCGCTTGACGTCGATCCGCTCGAACACGGCCTCCTCGATGAAATCGACGTCGGCGACGGCGTCCTCGAGGGTCTTGCCGGCGGAGATGTTCTGGGCGACGAGATCGGCGCTGCCCGGGGCGTACAGGCCCTGCTCCTCGAAGTCGCGGGCCTCCTTCTGGAGGCGCTCGAGGGAGGCGTTCGCGTTCTCGACGCTCACGTCGGCGATGGTCACGTCGAAGCCGGCGATGGCGAGGACCTGGGCGATGCCGCCACCCATGTATCCGGCGCCGACGATGGTCACGGTGGAGATGGTCATACGGAGGGACTCCTTCGTCGAGGGGCGCCGTCTCCGAGGGGAGCCGGCGCCGTGGTGCCCGCGGCGCCGGGGAGCACGATCTCCGAGCGCTGCGCGATACCCAGAAGCATACAGATCCTATTGGATTTACGCGAGAGGTGGTCGCCCTGCCCTGCCGCCGATCCGACAGGATCACCACTGGACCCGACGAGCCCGGCTGCGGCACGACAGCCGGGCACCGAGGGACCAGGGGCGCGGTGCCCGAGCGTACCTGCACCGATGTTTCCGCCGAGTAAGCACGAGCAGCGGGCTCCGTCGACACCCGCCGCGCACACCCTGCGCGGCCAGTCCCTCCGACCCCTCCCTCGACCCCCTGCACCCCGTCAGCGATCCTGTAGGAATCCATGGACAGCTCTGCCATCGCGCCCTTGCGGCCAGCTCATCTCTCCCCGGTCCTGGTGCACCTCTCCCAGCTCGCGATCCGGGCCGCGTTCTTCGGTTCCCTGCAGGCACTGTTCTCCACCGTCGACCCGTACACCTTCCGGGAGCGCTTCGCCCCGAGCTTCAAGGCGCTGCGGGATCCGAAGAACTGGCACAAGGTGCTGCCGCCCGTGTTCCGGATGAGCCGGGTGCTGCTGTTCTCCCTCCCGGCCCTGGTGCTCGTGTGGCGGAACGCCAGGCCGTGCGCCGGATCGACGAAGGGCTCGCCGCCGCACGCTGACAGGGGACGGCTGGCCTCGGACGACGTTCCGCCGACAGCACTCCCCCGACGGGCTCCGGCCGGCGGACTCCGGCCGACAGCGCAGGCCCCCGGAACCGTGACACGGTTCCGGGGGCCTGTTCCCTGCCGAGGCGACCCGCGAGGGCCTCCGGGTCCTGCCTCAGCGACGCTGGGCGAACACCTGGCGCTGCTCGCCGAGGCCCTCGATGCCCAGCTCGACCACGTCGCCGTCGCTGAGGTACGGGAAGCGGCCGGACAGGGCCACGCCCTGCGGGGTGCCGGTGTTGATGAGGTCGCCGGGCGATAGCACCATGTACTGCGACAGGTGGTGCACCAGCTGCGCAACGGAGAAGATCATGTCCGCCGTGGTGGAGTCCTGACGGGCCTCGCCGTTCACGTTCGACCAGAGCCGCAGGTTCTGCTGCTCCACGTCGGCAGCCGGCACCAGGGCCGGGCCGACGGGGTTGAAGTTCTCGGCGCACTTGCCCTTGGACCACTGGCCTCCGGACTCCGCGATCTGGAAATCACGCTCGGAGACGTCGTGGCTGGTCACGTAGCCGGCGATGACGTCGAGCGCCTCCTGCTCATCCTTCAGGTAGGAGGCCCGCTTCCCGATGACCACACCGAGCTCGACCTCCCAGTCGACCTTGGTGGCGCCGGGCGGGATCGGGACCTCGTCGTACGGGCCCACCACGGTGTTGGGGTGCTTGAAGAACAGGATCGGCGTGGTGGGCGGCTCCGCGCCGGATTCCGCCGCATGCTCGGCATAGTTCTGGCCGATGCACAGCACGGCCTCGGGGCGCGCGATGGGGGCGCCGACGCGCTCGGACTCCGCGCCCTCCCACACCGGCAGCTCTCCGGCGGCGGACGCCCGGGCCGCCTTCTCGAGGCCGCCGTCGGCCAGGAAGGCCCCGTCGATGTCGGCCGTGAGGCCCTCGAGGCGGTAGGTGACGCCGTCCTGCACGAGGGCGGGCTTCTCCTGGCCGATCGGGCCGAGTCGTCGCAGTTCCATGGGTTTCTCCTTCGAAGGGTGCGGATACGGGAGGGGGGTCGAGGTCTCCGCCGTCGGCGGCGAGGGGTGCCGAGGGCGCTGCCCGCGGCGTCCTGCCGCCGGCGAGCGCGTCGGGCATCTCCGCGGTGGGTCCACCACCACAGTGCCAGGAGTCGGGGTGCTCCCGCTGACCCGACCGCAGGGCGGTACATCCGATGTCTGGTGCGTGGTGGCGTTCTCGGGCGGTATCGGTCAGTGCGTGAACGGACGGCTGCGGGCTATCTCCGGATTGAACTCGACGCCGAAACCTGGGGTGTCCGGCACCCGGATCTTCCCGTTCTCCGGCACCGGCTCGCCGATCAGCATCGGGGAGAACATGGGGACAATCTCCTCCGCCGTCGGATGCATCATGAGGAATTCGCTGAACGGGCTGTTCGTGCGGGTGACGACGAAGTGGTACGAGTACACGGAGGAGCCGTGGGGCACCACCATCGCGCCGTGCGCGTCGGCGAGCGCGGAGATCTTGAGCAGCTCCGTGATGCCGCCGCACCAGCCGACGTCGGGCTGGATGATGTCGGCGCATCCCATCTCGAGCAGCTGGCGGAAGCCCCAACGGGTGGCTTCGTGCTCGCCGGTGGTGATGAGCATGCCCTTCGGGGCGTTGCGGCGCAGCTGCTGGTAGCCCCAGTAGTCGTCGGGGATCAGCGCCTCCTCGAGCCAGCGCAGTCCGTGGTCGTGGGCGCGGTGCGCGAGACGGGTCGCGTAGTCGACGTCGAGGGACATCCAGCAGTCGTACATGAGCCAGAAGTCGTCGCCCACCCGCTCACGCATGTCCGCGAGCAGGGCGATGTTCTTGTCCATCCCCTCCTCCCCGTCGGCCGGACCGTGGTGGAGCGGCATCTTGCCGCCGATGAAGCCGAGGTCCTTCGCGATGTCCGGGCGGGCGCCGGTGGCGTACATCGTGAGCTCCTCGCGCACGGGGCCGCCCAGCAGGGAGTACACGGGCTCCTGGCGCAGGCGCCCCAGCAGGTCGTACAGCGCGAGGTCGACGGCGCTGATGGTGTTCAGGACGATGCCGCGGCGACCGTAGAACAGGGTGGAGCGGTACATCTGGTCCCAGATCCGCTCGATGTCGGTGACCCGTGCTCCCTCGAGGAAGCGCGCGAGGTGCTTCTCGACGATCCAGGCGCCGAGGTCGCCGCCGGTGGACACGGCGAAGCCCACGGTGCCGTCGTCGGCCTCGAGCTCGACCATGAGCGTGCCCAGCACGTTCAGCCCGAAGGACTGCCGGGAGTCGGCGTACTCGGGGTAGACGGACATCGGGGTGGAGATGTGGTCGTCGATCCAGTGATCGGCGCCCTGGTCGTGATAGTCCGCGCCGCCGCCGGTGACGGTGTACGCGCGGACGTGGGCGATGGTGCGGTGATGGGTGCTCATGCGGGCTGGTCCTCCTGATCGAAGCGGACGAGGATCTTGCCGGCGGGTCCCTGCCCCGCGGCGAGGGCGGCGAAGGACTCCTGAGCCTCCTCGGGCGGCACCAGGGCGCTGACCAGGGGTGCGACCTGCTCGGCATGCGCGCCGATCCAGGCCGAGGCGTCGGCGAAGTCCTGCGCGGAGTAGGTGAAGGAGCCGACGATCGAGCGCTCCTCGGTGCTGATCGCGAAGGCTGGCAGCTCGAGGCGGGGCGACCCCATCCCGACCAGGACCACGCGGCCGCCGAGCGCGGTCGCGGTGAGGGCGTCGGACATGGTCGGGCTGAGCCCCACGGCGTCGATCGCGAGATCGGCGGGAGCCCCGAGCGCCTCGACGACGAGCTCGGCGAGGGGCGCCGACGTCGGGTCCAGGGCGACCACGCCGAGCGCGGTGACCAGCTCGCGGCGGGCCGGGTCGCGCTCGGAGAGCACGATGTCGCGCACGCCGGCCCGCTGGAGGGCGATGACGACGCTCTGTCCGATCGGGCCTCCGCCGATGACCAGCACCTTCTCCTCGGGAGCAGGGCGACCCAGGCCGACGGCGTGCACCGCGACCGCGAGCGGCTCGATCAGTGCGCCGAGGTGCAGGGGCAGCTCCGGATCCAGGAGCAGCACGTTGCGGGCCGGGACGATCACATAGTCGGCGAACGAGGCCTGCACCTCCTGCGCCACCCCGATGACCTGCTTGCCGGGGGCGTGCTGCTCCCGACCGAGGAACGTCTCGGCCTGCTCGGGAGGCACGACGACGGGGTTGAAGGTCGCCGGGGCGCCGACGGGCAGGGCCGACGGGTCGACCCCCTCGCCGAGCGCGGCGATCGTGCCGGAGGATTCGTGCCCCATGATCTGCCCGGGGACGCGGCGCCCGTTGTCCCCGGTGTAGCCGTGGACATCGGATCCGCAGATCCCGGTGGCGGAGATCCGCAGCAGCACCTCCCCGGGGCCGGGTTCTGGTCGTGGTCGGTCCACGACGTCGAGACGGTGGAAGTCGGTCAGGACGAGTGCTCGCACGGGAGACTCCTTCGTGGACGGGTGAGACGGGCAGGACAGGTGAGACGGGCAGGGCGGGTCGTGGCGGGCAGGGCGGGTCGTGGCGGGGGCGGGCAGAAGGGCCGGCGCGGGGCAGGGCCGCCGGTCAGGGCGCCAGATTGGCGGAGCGGGCGCTCTCCCGCTTCGCGTCGTGGGCGTCGAACAGGCGGGTGCCGGCCAGGAACAGGGCGCCGAGGAGCGGCATGACTGCGAGCATCAGCAGGCCGGCGGATTCGGTGCCGAAGGCCTCGACCACCCATACCCGCAGGTTGGGGGCGACGAATCCTCCGAGGTTGCCGACGCCGTTGATCAGGCCGATCGAGGAGGCCAGTGCAGCACCGGAGAGGTACGAGGTGGGGATGTTCCAGAAGATCGGCTGCGCGGAGCAGAAGCCGATCGCCGCCAGGCACAGACCGAGCATCACCAGGACCGGGGATCCCAAGAGCCCGGTCATCAGCAGGCCGACCCCGGAGACGACGAGCAGCACCGTCGCCGCGTTGCGGTACTGGCCGGTGCGGTCTGCGTACCGACCGGAGAAGAAGTTCGCGGCCAGGCCCAGGACCCACGGGATCGCGAAGAGCAGGCCGACGATGATCCCGACGTCCCGCCCGGCGATGCCGGCGATCTGGCGGGGCAGGAAGAAGGTGAGCCCGTAGACGGACAGCTGGATGGTGAAGTAGACGAAGCAGAAGTAGAGGATGCGACCGTTCAGCAGGGCTCTCCACCAGCTGAGGTGGCGTGCCTGCTGCTTCTCCTCCACCTCGGCGTCGAGGGTGGCCTGCAGCTCGGTGCGCTCCTGCTCGGTCAACCAGGCCGCGCGGGCCGGCCGGTCGGTGAGATAGAAGAAGGCGATGACTCCCACCACGACGGCCAGGAGTCCCTCGATGAGGAACATCCACTGGAAGCCCCACATGCCGAGGAAACCGTCGAGCTCCATGAGCGCTCCGGAGAGCGGCCCGCCGAGGATGTTGGCGATCGGCAGTCCCATGTAGAACAGGGCGGTGGCCTGCGCCCTTCGGCGACGCGGGAACCAGTAGGTGAGGTAGAGGATCACGCCCGGGAAGAACCCGGCCTCGGCCACTCCGAGGAGGAATCGCAGAATGTAGAACATCGTCGGGCCGGACGTGAACATGAACAGCACCGCGACGATGCCCCAGGTGATCATGATCCGCGCCATCCACCAGCGGGCGCCGACCTTGTGCATGATCAGGTTCGACGGCACCTCGAAGACGGCGTAGCCGATGAAGAACAGGCCCGCGCCGAAGGCGTACGCCGCGGTGGAGAGCCCCGCATGGACCTCGAGCGACTCCTCGGCGAAGCCGATGTTCGTGCGGTCGATGAACGCGATGACGTACATCAGCAGCAGGAACGGCAGGAGGCGCGTGAGCGCCTTGCGCGTTGCAGACGTGGTCGCGGGAGTGTATTTCTCCTCGCCCGGGGCGACGGAGGTGCCACGAGGGATTCTGCGGGTGGCCAACAGAGCTCTCCTTCATCGGTGAGGATCTGGGATCAGGTGCTCGGCGCGGCGCAGCGGTGACGAGAGCGCACTGCCTCGTGCGGCGACCGTCAGACGTTCACCAGGTCGATACCCTCCGACGCTACTGCTCGAGGGAGGATCGGAGGCGACCTGGGCGATCCGGGTTCCGGGAATCCTATATCCAAGATGGATATGATGATCTGGCGCCGATCCTCGGTCAAGGCGCGCGGGGATCCGCGCCGACCGCGATGATGGATCCGCACCGACTTCACTCAATGAGGAGAAACTCGAATGACTGGCATGACCGGCACCACGGGCACGACTGCTGCGACGGAACCAGAATTCGCCGGACTCACGGCGATCGTGACCGGTGGCGGCGCCGGCATCGGCGCCGCCACGATCCGCGCGCTGCAGTCCCGCGGCGCCACGACCGCCGCCCTCGACCTCGACCCCTCCGGCGCCCCGGAGGGTTCCCTGCAGATCCAGGTCGACGTCACCGATTCCGAGGCGGTCCACACCGCAGTCAACCGGGCCGCGGCGGAGCTCGGCGGGATCGACATCGTCATCAACAACGCCGGCATCGGCGCCCAGGGCCAGGTCGACGCGAACGACGATGCCGAATGGGCGCGCGTGCTCGACGTCAACGTGGTCTCCGTGGCCCGCGTGACCAACGCAGCCCTCCCTCACCTGCGGAGATCCTCCGCGCCAGCGGTGGTGAACACCGCATCGATCGCCTCGATGCTGGGACTGCCCGAGCGCGTGCTCTACTCCGCCTCCAAGGGCGCGGTCCAGGCGATGACCCTGGCCATGGCCGCGGACTGGGTGGGCGAGGGCATCCGTGTGAACGCGGTCGTGCCCGGCACCGCGAACACCCCGTGGATCGGCCGTCTGATGGAGAAGGCCGCGGATCCCGTGGCCGAACGCGCTGCGCTGAACGCACGCCAGCCCCATGGTCGGCTCGTCGAGCCCGAGGAGGTCGCCGAGGCGCACTGCTACCTGGCCTCGCCGCGCAACCGTTCGACCACCGGCGTGCTGCTGCCGATCGACGGCGGCATGACCAATCTGCGCACGCGGTCCTGAGCTCGCGCACGACGAGGGTGCCCGGCCGGAGACTGCTCTCCGGCCGGGCACCCTCGTCGTGGAGGGGACGCAGTCGTCGGCCTGCGTCGGCCCGCGGCCTCCTGCTCGGCCGACCACCCGCCTCGCCCGCTCTGCTCAGGACCCAGCGTCGGCCGCGGAACCGCGGTCCTTCGCCGCCTGCAGCGCCGTGGCCCGTTCGGCGCGCCGACCGAGCCAGCTCATCAAGGGCGAGGAAGCGATCGCGAGGATCACGAGCACGATGAGCACCGCGCTGATCGGTCGGGTGAAGAACTCGGCGAGGTTCCAATCCGTCTTGATGACCGACTGCATGAAGGTCCGCTCCACGATGGGACCCAGCACGATGCCGAGCACGACCGGGGCGAGCGGGATCCCTCCCTTCTCGAAGAGATAGCCGATCACGCCGAAGAGCACCATCAGGCCCACCTCGAGGTAGCCGTTGTTGATGGCGAAGGCTCCGCAGATCGAGATCGCGACGATCAGCCCCATCAGGACCGACCGCGGGATCCGCAGCACGAAGCCCGAGACCCGGATCAGCAGGAAGCCCAAGGGGAGCAGCAGCAGGTTCGCGACGATGAAGATGATGTACAGCGCGTACAGCGTGTCCGTCTGGTAGAGGAAGAGGTCCGGTCCCGGAGTGATCCCCTTGACCAGCAGCACGCCGATGAGGATCGCGGTGATGGTGTCGCCGGGGATGCCGAAGGCGAGCGTCGGCACGTACGCCGAGGCGATGCCCGCGTTGTTCGCGCTGGATGCCCCCGAGATCGCCTCGACGCGCTGATCGTCCGCAGAGTTCTTCCCCGGGCGGATCCGACTCGTGGAACGGGTGAAGGCATAGGCGATCCACGCCGCGATGTCTGCGCCCGCGCCTGGCAGGGCCCCGACGACGCCGCCGATGACGGACCCGGAACCGACGCGCGCCTTGTTCCGCCAGATCGCACGGAAAGTGGGGCGGATCGTCCCCGCGCCCTCGATCCGGGGGATCGGCATGGACTCCCCGCGCTTGGCGGTGACGGCCCGCAGCACCTCGGAGAGCCCGAACAGACCGATCATCGCGGCGATGAAGTCGACACCCCGGTACAGCTGCTCATCACCGAAGGTGAAGCGGGGGAACCCGAGAGTCACGTCGAGGCCGACGGTCGAGACGAGCAGGCCCACCATGAGGGCGATCCCGCCCTTGAGCTGGGCGCCCTTGGAGACGATCACGGCTGCGGTAAGGCCGAGCACTGCCACCCAGAAGTACTCGTAGCTCGTGAACCTCAGGGCGAATTCACCGAGGATCGGAGAGACGAAGATCAGCATGATGGACCCGAAGAGGCCGCCGAACACCGACGCGACGAGGGAGACCCCGAGGCCGAGGGCGCCCTTGCCGTTCCGCGTCAGCGCGAAGGCGTCCTCCGTATAGGCGGCCGACGACGGGGTGCCGGGGATTCGCAGCAGTGCACTGGGGACGTCCCCGGCGAAGATCGCCATCGCGGACATGGTGATGATCGCGGCGATCGCCGGCACCGGGTCCAGGAAGAAGGTGAAGGGCACCAGCAGGGCGGCGGCGAGGGTAGCGGTCATGCCGGGCAGGGACCCGATGACGAGGCCGAACAGTGCGGCCACCAGCACGACGAGGATCGTCGTGGGATCCGCTACCAGCTCGAGGGCGCTTCCGAAGTTCTCGATCATGTCAGAACCCCTGGATGAAGCCGTCGGGAAGCTGCACCATGAGGCCGAGCTCGAACATGGCCCACAGACCGAGCGAGGCGAGGACACCGGTCGTCACCGCGACCCACCACTTCGCCCGCAGCGACCAGACGATCGCCGTGACCAGGATGGCCATGGTCAGCGGGAAGCCGAGGATCTGGGCGAACAGCACGTAGAAGACGATTCCTCCCATGAGGATGGCGCCGTTGATCCAGCGCCGTGCGCCGTCGGACCCGATATCGGTGTCCATCACCGCGACCGTCTCCAGCTCGTCCTCCGGGGTGTCGCCTCCGGAATCGGGAACGGAGGCCGAGGCCATCGACAGCGGATCCTCCTCGGGGGCCGCAGACGCCGTCCCGGCTCCTGCTGCCGCAGTGGCCGCAGCGAGCTCCGCATGATCACGGCGCGCGCGGCGCGCACCGAGCATGCTGGTGAGGGCGAGAAGCACGCCGAACAGGACCAGCAGCCCGCCGATCATCATCGGGAACAGACCGGGCCCCGGGATCCCCTCCCGGATGTACGGCATGGAGGCGCCGTAGGGGATCACGACGGCTCCGGCCACGACGGATGCAGCGGCGATGACGAGGTTCCCCCGGACGGCTGCCGTCGGGCCCGGAGTCTCGGTAGCGGTCACTTGGCCAGTCCCGCTTCCTCCATGACCTCGCCCTTCGTGGCGTCGTCCTCCGCCATCAGGGTCTGGAAATCCTCAGCCCCTGCGTACTTCACGCCCAGGCCGGACTTGGTCATGAAGTCCTCGAAGGAGTCGGATTCGGCGATCAGCCCGAGGTGGCACTCGAGCTCCTCGACGACGGTGGGGTCCATCTCCTTGGGGCCGGCGATGCCGCGCCACACCGTCATGGAGTACTCCGAGCCGAGCTGCTCCTGCAGAGTCTCGACGTCGGGGAAGGCGGGGTCGCGTTCAGTGCCCATGACGCCGAGGGCCTTGGCGCGGTCGGAGTCGAGCATGGTCTTGGACTCGCCCAGGGCGTTGGTGGTCATGTCGATGCCTCCGGCGACGAGCTCCTGGAGAGCCGGCGCAGCGCCCTCGGAGGGCACGAAGTTCACGGAGTCCACGGGCAGGTCGTTGTCCAGCAGCATGCCGAGCAGGGCGAGGTGCCAGATGCCGCCCTGGCCGGTGCCCGAGGCGGTCACCTCGCCCGGGTGCTCCTCGATGTAGGTGAGCAGCTCCTCGGCGGTGTCCCACTCGGCATCCGCCGCCACGGTGATGCCGGCGCCGTCCTCGTTCATCTGCGAGATGGCGGTGAGGTCCTCGCCGCTGATGTCGGTCAGGCCCTGGTGGTGCATCATCCCGATCTCCACCGTGACCAGGCCGATCGTCTGACCGTCGGGGTTGGCGTCCACCATCGCCTGATGGCCGACGACGCCCGAGCCGCCGGTCCGGTTGACGACGTTGACGTTCGTGCTCATCTGCGTCGAGAGCTGCTCCCCGATGAGGCGGGCGACGCCATCGGTGCCACCGCCGGCGGCCCAGGGGACGATGAGCTCGACCGGCCCGCTGGGGTAGTCGGCGTTGATGTCGTTGCAGGCCTGGACAGCGGAGTCATCGGGCGCGCCCTCATCGGCTGTGCCGGAGCAGCCGGCGGCGACGAGGGCGAGGGCGGCGACCCCGGCGATCCCGGACAGGAGCCGGCGGGAGGGGCGGGATGAGACGACGGGGGACGGGATGCTGCGCGTCATGGCGGACTCCACTTCATCGTGAGGGTCAGGGGATCGTGCTGGTCGAGAACTGGTTCACCTCGAGGAGGCGGAGCCGCTTGCACTGCGATGTGCCCGGACGAACCGGAGCGGCGGGACCTCGCCATCAAGGTGTCTCGAAAGCTACCAACGGAGTGACCCGCGAAGACGCCGTCGGCGATCCGCGATCCGGAAATCCTATATGCGATATTGGTAAGGTGTGTCACAACACGTGGATGACCAGCGGTGATGACACTGCCCGCAGGCGCTGCCGACATCGGATCGTGACCCCATCACGTCCGAGCTGGCAGCCCCCGCCACCCCGAACCCGAACCGGCACTCAGGAGGGCAGGATGCCCCGCGTCGAGCAGACGGACTGGCTGGAGACCTTCGTGGCGGTCATCGACCACGGCAGCTTCTCCGGTGCGGCGCGTGCGCTGCACCGGGCCCAGTCCCGTGTGAGCACCCACGTCGCCTCGCTCGAGAAAGCCCTCGGGGGGACCCTCGTGGACCGCAGCCACCGACCGATCGGACCCACCGAGCTGGGCACCGCCTTCCTCCCCCACGCCCGCGCCGTGCTGGACGCGCTGGAGCGGGGAGCCGAGGCCGTCGACGCCCACACCGGCACTCCGCGGGGCCGCGTCGTGATCGGCTGTCACCCCAGCGTGAGCGCGGGTTTCCTGCCCACCGTGCTCGCGGCGGTCCATGCCGAGCATCCGTTCGTCCGGGTGGAGCTCACCGAGCACACCACCCCCGATCTCGTCTCCGGCATCGGCGCCGGGAGATTCCATATCGCCATCCACTCGCTCGCCGCCGACCCGCCGTCGGACGATCTGCAGAGCGTCCACCTGTGGACCGAGCGCTTTGTGGCGGTCGTGCCGCCGGACCATCCGATCCTGCGCGCGATGCCTGACCGGCCCGACGAAGGGTTCCACGGCGGGGAGCAGCCGGGAACTGTGCCGCAGGCTGACATGGCGCAGGAGGGGCTGCCCCCGCGCGTCCTCGCCGAGCATCCCGTGATCGCCATCGCCCAGCCGGGCGCTGCCGCCGATCCGGACACCGGCGGCGCCCTGAGCGCCTGGGGGCTGGAGATCCCTCTCGCCTGGCAGTCCGAGCAGCCTCAGTCCGTGGTCAACCTGGCACGCGCCGGACTCGGCGTGGGGGTGCTGAACGGCCTGGCCGCAGCGGTCTCGGACACCTGTGGCATGGTCGTGGTCCCCGTCGGCACGGTCGCGGAGGGTCGCTTGGTGGCGGCCACTCGGGACCGTCGGGCGGCGACCTCGCCGAGCGTCGACGTGGTCTACCGGACGATCCTCGCGACCCCGCCTCCGCAGGGGATGCAGCCGGCCCGAGGCGACCTCCCCACCCGACTCGCGCCCGACGGACGCCCTTGACGGACATCACTCGGTCATAGATCCTATAGGCCCACCCGGAGCACCGAGCCGTACCGCTCCGGGCCCCTCACCCGGCGCCCGCGCCCACCCCGGTCAGCCTCCGTACGCCCTTGTGACCGGGAGCGACGGCACCACCCCTTCTCGTGATGAGGCGACAAGGAGTCCCCATGAACGACGCAGCCCCGACGAACCTCGCCGCGCTCCGCTCGCCGCTCTACGGCACGATGGACAAGATCCCCGGCGGGACGATGGTCATCCCACTGGTCCTGGGTGCCGTGGTCGGCACCACCGCACCGGGCTTCCTCGAGCTCGGCAGCTTCACGACCGCGCTGTTCGCGACCCCGATGCCGATGATGGCGCTGGTCATCTTCGCGACCGGCATGCAGATCACGCCGCGCAGCATCGGCCCCGTCGCCGGCACCACCGGGGCGATCCTGCTCGGGAAGACCCTCGTGCCGGGCCTGCTCATCGTGACGCTCGGCTTCGCCGTGGGCCTCGACGGGATCCTGGGGATCTCGATCCTGGCCATGCTCGCCACCTTCGACAACTCCAACGGCGGCATCTGGCTCGCCTTCACCGGCAAGTACGGCACCAAGACCGACCGCGGCGCGTACGTCGCCTCGGCCGTCAACGACGGCCCCTTCTTCACCATGCTGTTCATCGGTGCGGCCGGCCTCGGCGCCATCCCGCTGGACGCCTTCGCCGCCGCGATCATCCCGCTGATCCTCGGCATCCTCGTGGGCAACATCGACCACCGATGGACCGAGATCATGCGTCCGGTCCCGACCATCGTGATCCCCTTCTTCGCCTTCGGCCTGGGCACGGGGATCGATCTCAGCGCGATCCTCACCGGCGGCCTGACGGGCATCGTGCTGGGCCTGGTCGTCACCCCGTTCACCGGTGGCTGCACCTATCTCGCCTACCGCTTCCTGCTGCGGCGCGGCAAGCGCGCCGGCATCGGGTTCGCGGCCGGCACCACGGCCGGGAACTCGATCGTCACCCCGGCGATCATCGCGTCGGCCGATCCACGCTTCGAGCAGTACGTGGGCGTGGCGACGGTGCAGGTCGCCACGGCCGTGCTGATCTCCGCGATCACGGCGCCACTCATCGCGGCCTGGTTCCTCCGGCGCAACGGCACCCTGAGCGATCCGGACGAGGACGGGCTCGACGAGCGCGGAGAACCGCTCGCGGTCGGCGTCGGCGCCTCGTCGGCGTCGTCCGGGGGCGACGCCGCCCCTCGTCCCGCGGGTGATCCCGACGAACGCCCCACCGGCGCCGCGGGCCCGCACGACTCCGACTCCTCCCGCTCCTCCCCCAGGTGACCTCCCCTCCATGACCTCTCTCGCCTCGCGCCTCACCCGCGCCCACCTCGTGTGGGCCGTCGGGGTCTTCGCCTACCTGTGCGCCGTCTCCGGTCGCGCAGCCTTCGGGGTGGCGAGCGTCGAGGCCTCCGAACGCTTCGCGGTCGACGGGGCCGTGCTGAGCCTGTTCGGCGTGGTGCAGCTGGGCACCTACGCGGCGGCGCAGATCCCGGCCGGTCTGCTGCTGGACCGGATCGGACCGCGCCGCATGCTGGTGCTGGGCGCCGTGACCATGGCCGCCGGGCAGATAGTCCTCGCCGTGGCCACAGAGGTCCCCACAGCCCTCGTCGCCCGACTTCTCACCGGGGTGGGCGACGCCGCCACCCTGATCAGCGTGGTGCGGCTGATCGCCACCTGGTTCCCCACCGGACAGGTCCCCGTGTTCACCCAGCTCGCCACGATGATCGGCCAGTTCGGGCAGGCGGTCGCGGCCGTGCCGTTCCTGGCGCTGCTGGTGGGCTTCGGCTGGGCTCCCGCGTGGGCCTCGCTGGCCTTCCTGCTCGTCCTCAGCGTGCTGCTGGTCATCGCGTTCGTGCAGGACGAGCCCGCCGGGGACCCGCATGCCGCGCCGGCGCTCCCGGTCCGTCCCGGCCAGGTGCTGCGCGACGTGTTCACCTCCCGTGCGGCGTGGTCCGGCTTCTTCCTGCACTCCCTGACCCTGCTGAGCGTGAACTCGTTCCTGTTCCTGTGGGGCGTGCCGTACATGACGCTCGGCCACGGCCTGAGCCCCACCGAGATCGGCACCCTGCTCACCGTCAACGTCGTGGTGATGGTGGCGATCGGCCCGATGATCGGAGTGCTCACCGGCCGGTTCCCCCACCAGCGCGCGCGGCTCGGCTTCCTCGCAGGAGGCGTGCTGGCCCTCGCCTGGACCATCACGCTGCTGATCCCGGTGCCGCTGAGCGCGTGGCAGCTGCTGCCGCTGATCATCGCCCTCTCCGTGGGGTCGGCGACCTGCTCGGTCGGCTTCGACCTCGCCCGCACGGGCGTGCCGCCTCGCGCGATCGGCACCGCCACCGGGATGGTGAACATCGGCGGCTACTCGTCGTCGCTGCTCGCCGTGCTGCTGATCGGACTGCTGCTGGACCGGTTCTCCCCGAACGGCCCGGCGGGACTCGACGACTTCCGACTCGCCTTCACCTCGCTGGGCGCGCTGATGCTCGTCGCCGCCCTCGGGCTGCTCCTCACCACTCGCCGCCGGGCGAAGGATCCCTCCTGACCGCCGACGACGCCCCTCCGCCCGTTCCACCCGTCCGCCCCTCGACCCGTCCACCCGCCGACCCCACGGCCCCACGACCCCACGACCAATCCACCCGTCGACCCCTCTTCACAGCTTTCAACAGCTCCCCAGACATCCGATCTCTCGCCCCGAACCCCCTTGTCTTCGCCGTCTGATTTATATAGTTTGTGAGACTCACGCAGAGAAAGGACCGTGACGATGACGTCACTCCGCTTCCGCGCACCCACCACGACTCATCCGGCACTTCTCCAGCCCACGACCACCCTCTTCACCGCACAACTCACGCCCACGCCGACCCGCCCCTCATCCTCCGGGGTGCGTCGCACGAGCAGCTGTCGCTGCGCGGCCAGGTGCCGACCGGCGCGGTGCCATAGCATCACGACATCGTCCATAGATCCCACCTCTGACCGCTTGCCCCTCCTCCAACCCCTCTCAGAAGGGAGACTGCGATGACGCACCTCTCCTCCCGGGCATCCGCCCGTCGCACCCGGCGTCGGCGCGGCGCCACGCTCTTCACCGCAGCCCTGTCGGCCCTCGCCCTCGCCGGCTGCGGGCTGTGGGAGCCCGTCGACACCAGCCAGATCGAGAAGCAGGCGGTGGATCCCGATGCCCGGGTCATCCGCTTCGCCCATCAGTACGACCCCGCCCACCCCGTCGAATCCTGCGGCGCGGCCACGCTGCGCAGCGAGCTGGCGGACGACGGCTTCACCGTGGAGACGTACCCGTCCGGCCAGATCGGCGGCGAGGGCGAGACCACCGAGCAGATCGCCACCGGCGGGCTCGAGCTGGGCGTCGTCGGACCGTCGTTCCTCGGCGTCTGGTACCCGGATGCCGCGGTGCTCGACGCCCCGTACCTGTTCACCGACGTCGACCAGTTCGACGAGGCGACCACCGGTCCGATCATGGCCGAGGTGTACGACGAGATGGCCGAGGAGACCGGACTGCGCGTGAACAGCACCTGGTACTACGGCACCCGCCACATCACAGCGAACGTCCCGATCACCGAGCCGGACGACCTCGCCGGGCTGAAGATCCGCACGCCCGACGCCCCGCTGTACATCACGAGCTTCGCGATCATGCACGGCAGCGCGACCCCGATGGCGCTCTCGGAGGCCTACCTGGGGCTCCAGCAGGGCGCGATCGACGCCCAGGAGAACCCGATCCCCACGATCGACGTGCAGAAGTTCTACGAGGTCCAGGACTACCTGAACCTCACCGGACACATGGTCCAGGCCGTCAACATCGTCTCCTCCGAGAACTTCATGGACTCCCTCACGGCCGACGAGAGGGCCGGTGTCGAGGACGCCATGGAGAAGGCCCGCGTCGCGACGCGAGACTGCATCGTCGAGGCCGAGGAGCAGACGCTCCAGGAGTGGGAGGACGAGGGCACGATCACCATCAACGACGAGGTCGACGTCGACGCCTTCCAGGAGCTCATCGCGGACGAGTTCCCCAGCAAGGTCCCGTGGGGCGACCTCTACCTCGAGATCCAGGAGTCGGTCCAGTGAGCATGCAGTCTCCCCAGCCCGTCGAGGGCTCCCATGACGGCCAGGTCCCGGACCTGGACACCTATATCGAGCGCGACCACTACGAGAGGCGCTTCCGGCCGTACGCCTGGCTGGTCGACGCCGAGCGCTTCGTGGCCGGTGCCCTGCTGATCGCCGTCTTCGGCATGATCATCTTCCAGGTGTTCACCCGCTACGTGCTGAGCATGCCGCTGCCCTGGAGCGAGGAGGTCGCGCGCCTGCTGGTGGTGTGGCTGACGTTCGTCGGCGCCGGCTTCGTGGCCAGCCGCAACGCCCATATCGCGGTGGACATCCTCGCTGTCTACCTGCCCAGGAAGCTCGCCACCGTCTCGCAGATCTTCGCGATGCTCGTGGTCGCGGCGGCCTCCGCCTACATGGTGGTCGCCGCCATCTCGCTGATGGTGCTGACCGGTCCCCTGGCTCTGACCGCGACCGGCCTGCCCATGCCCCTGCTCTACGGCGCCGTGCTCGTCGGCTACCTGATGATCCTGGGTCACACGATCCTGAACATCGTCATGTACCTGCGGCACCCTGCCGAGGTCCCGGACGCGGTCGAGAAGGCCGCCTCGATGGAAGGTCTGTGACCCCATGGTTCTGCTGATCATGTTCGCAGCGCTGCTGGTGTTGCTCGCCCTGCGGGTCCCGGTCTGGATCGCGCTGCTGATCCCCTCGATCGTCTACATCATCCTGGACGACACCGCCACGGCGGCCCTCGCCGCCCAGCAGACCGCCTCGGGCGTGTTCGACTTCGCGCTCCTCGCGGTGCCGATGTTCATCCTGCTGGGCAACCTGGCCAACGTCTCCGGTGCCACGGACCGGCTGTTCGACGCCGCCACCAGCGCGATCGGCCACGTGCGCGGGTCGCTCGGCTACGTCAACATCGCCACGTCCTTCGGGTTCTCGTGGATGAGCGGCGCGGCGATCTCCGATGCGGCCGCGATGGGGCGCATCCAGGTGCCCGCCATGAAGAAGCGCGGCTACCCCGAGGGCTTCGCGCTCGGCATCACGGGCGCCTCCTCACTGATCGCCCCGATGATCCCGCCGTCGATCCCCGCGATCATCTACGCGGTGACCGCCGGGCTCTCCGTGAGCTCGCTGTTCATGGCCGGCATCGTGCCGGCCCTGGTGCTGGTCGTGGCGCTGTGCATCATGGTCTGGCTCCAGACCCGCAAGCGCGACGACCTGCGCCTGGAGAAGCCGCCGACGGCACAGCGCGTCAAGGACGTCGCCAAGGCGCTCCCCGTCGCGGGGGCCGCCGTGATCATCCTCGGCGGCATCCTGTCGGGCATCGTCACGCCCACCGAGGCCTCCGCGATGGGCGTCGCCTACGTGGCGATCCTCGCCCTGTGCTACCGCACCCTGAGCGGCAAGTCGCTGGGGCGGATCGCCGCCTCCACGGTGGAGACGACCGGCAGCGTGCTCATCATCGTCACCAGCGCCTCGCTGTTCGGCTGGGTGCTGGCCCGCGAGCAGGCCCCGCAGGTCATGACGGAGCTGATCCTGCAGATCACGGACCGCCCGCTGGTGTTCCTGATCCTGATCAACATCCTGCTGCTGATCGTGGGCGCCGTGCTGGAGCCGACGGCCGCGATCCTCATCCTGGTGCCCGTGCTGGCGCCGATCGCCGAGGTCTACGGCATCGATCCCGTGCACTTCGCCGTGATGATGATCTTCAACCTGATGATCGGCCTGCTGACCCCGCCGGTGGGACTGGTGCTGTTCGTGCTGTCATCGGTGACCAAGGTGCCCGTGACCCGCGTGATCAAGGGCGTGCTGCCGTTCTTCGTCCCGATGCTCGGTGTGCTGCTGGTGATCACGTTCTTCCCACTGCTGAGCACCTGGCTACCCGGCCTCGTCGGGGCAGGGGGCTGACGGCTGCCGGCGGGGCGCTGCGCCTGGCGCCGGGCGTCAGGCGTCCGGTGACCGGGGCACGGCGTCCGGCGTCTGCCTGTGCGTGCCAGCGCGCTGCCTGGGCGTGCCTGTGCGTGTTAGCCCGCGGTGTCCGTGCGCGTCCGCGCGGTTCCGGGGCATGCCAGCGCGCGGTGCCTGTGCGTGCCAGCGCGCGGTGCCTGTGCGCGTCCGCGCGGCGCCGGGGCATGCCAGCGCGCGGTGCCTGCTGAGAATCGACCCGCATGACGCGAGCACCACGCACGCAGCCCCTGATGCTCCGCGCCCGACCCACCACCCCGTCGAAATAGGCGGTGAGAGGCCTCTATTCCGCCCATTCAGACGGGGTGGACCGCTATTCCGCCTAATCCGACGGGGTGGGGCACCGTCGAGCAGGCCGCAGCAGGAACCGCGGGCCAGGAGAACCGGACGCACATCGCCGCAGGAACCGAGCCGCTGAGCGTCAGGCTCTCCGGCGTGCCCAATCGCCTGGCACGTCTGGGCCTGGCACCCCTGGGCGCCCGGCAAGCCTGGCGCCCTTGATGGTCCAGGGCTCAGCCCACGCGGAGACCGCCGTTGAGGTTGTAGGTCGCGCCGGTGGTGAAGCCGCCGTGCGGGCCGACGAGGAAGGACACCAGCTCACCGAGCTCCTCCGTCGTGCCCAGTCGGCCGACGGGGGTGCGGGCGACGAACTCTTCGCGTCGCTCCCCCTCGAGTCGGCCTCCCATGATGTCGGTATCGATGTTGGCCGGGGCGATCGCTGCGGTGGTGACGCCGGTGCCGGCGACCTCCTTCGCGAGTCCCCGGATCAGGCCCTCCACACCGGCCTTGGACGCGGCGTAGGCGGAGGTCGAGAAGTTGCCACCGCCGTCCTGCGCGGCGGTCGAGCTCATCGCGACGATCCGACCCAGGCCCTGCTCGAGCATCCCCGGCAGCACGCGCTGGGCGAGATGGAAGGTGCCCAGCGTGTTGATGGAGAGCGTGCGCAGGAAGTTCTCGCTGGTCATCTCGAGGAACGGGGTCGGGTTCGCGATCCCGGCACAGCAGACGAGCGCGCCGATGGCGGGAGCGCCAGGCTCCTGCTCGACGGCGGAGACCGCCGCGTCGACCGAGGCCTCGTCGGCCACGTCGACGCGGGCGGTGACCACGTGGGGAGATCCCGCCGTGCGGGCGGCGTCGGCCGCCGTGGCGAGGCCCGCCTGGTCGAGATCGAGCAGCGCCAGCGGGCGGCCCTCCCGGGCGAGGGCCAGGGCGACTCCGCGTCCGATGCCCCGCTCGGACGCGGCGCCGGTGACGACGCAGGTCAGGTCCGCGATGCGGGCCTCGTCGGCCGCTGAGCGCTCGCTCATGATCCGGTCGCCGGGCGCGGCGAGTTCACGACGTTGCGCGGGCTGTTCCCGCTCGCGATCGCGATGACCTCGCCGAGCGCCTCGGCCCCGGTGCTCTCCGCGAAGTCCTTGGTCCAGCACAGGGAGTGCGGGGCCAGCACCACGTTCTCCAGGCCGATCAGCGGACTGCTCGCCGGGAGCGGCTCGACCTCGAACACGTCGAGCCCGGCGCCGGCGATCGTGCCGTCCTGCAGCGCTGTGATCAGTGCGGGCTCGTCCACGACGGCGCCGCGGGCGATGTTGATGAGAAACGCGGAGTCCTTCATCCGAGCGAGCTCCGGTGCACCGATCAGGTGGCGGGTCCCTGAGTTCGCGGCGACCGTGACGATCAGGTAGTCGCTGCGGGCGATCACCTCGTCGAAATCGAGCTGCTCCACGCCCACCTCGGCGCAGAACTCCGGCCGCGGGGACCGGTTCCAGGCGATGACCTCGAGGTTCAGTGCGCGCAGCTGGCGCACGGTCTCCTGGCCGATCCCGCCCAGCCCGATCATCCCGATCGTGGCCGTGGCGAGGCCCGGGCCCCGGTACTCGGCCTTGCGGTCCCAGTCGGCCTCGCGGACCAGGCGGTCCTTGGGCAGCAGGGTGTGCGCGAGGGCGAACAGGAAGGTGAGCGCCGTGTGCGCCATCGGCACGCGCAGCCCGGTCGGGGCATTGGTGACGGTGATGCCGGCCGCGTCGCAGGCGGCGAGGTCCACCGAGTCGAAGCCGGCGCCGAAGCGCGCCACGTGCTTCAGGGTGGTGACCCCCTCGAGCTGCGCGGAGCCGAACGGCGTGCCGCTCAGCAGGAAGAGGGCATCGAAGCCCTCGAGCTCCTCACCGCGCAGGTCACGGCCGGCCTCGCCCACCAGGGACCACTCGATCCCCTGCTCGGCGAGCGTGCCCAGGCCGATGTCGCCGTAGATCGTCGAGCCGTCGGCGTTCGCGTAGTCCGCGGTGACGGCGAGCTTCCAGGCGGCGCTCATGCCGTCACCCCCGTCGTGCCCGTGGCCCCCGGCGCGCCCGTCGTCCCCGGGGCCTCCGTCGTGCCCGAGCCGGACTCGGGCTCGCGGTGCAGGCCCTCTCCGTGCCAGGCCTCGGGGTAGTCCACGAAGCCGCGGTCCAGCGCATCGATGCTGATCGCGCCGAGCTGGCCCATGGCCAGCTCGAGCTCCTCGTCGAGGATGTCGAGCACGCGCAGCACACCCTTCTCGCCGCCGGCGGCGTTGCCGTAGCCCCAGGCGCGGCCGATGGAGACGAGGTCCGCGCCGACGGCGAGGGCCTTGGCGATGTCGTCGCCGGTGCGGACGCCGGAGTCGAACACGACGGTCATGTCCTCGCCCACCGCATCGACGATCGAGGGCAGCACGCTGATGGTGCTGGGCGAGGAGTCGAGCTGGCGCCCGCCGTGGTTGGAGACGTAGATGCCCTGGGCGCCGACCTTCCGGGCGCGCTGCGCGTCCTCGGGGGTGAGGATGCCCTTGATGTACACCGGGCCGTCCCACTGACTCCGCACGTCCTCGATGTCTGCCCAGGTCAGGGTGAGGTTCGTGAGGTAACGCTTCACGAACTCCTGATGGGAGACGGCGTTGTTGCCCTGGACCTCGCCGGCGAGGTTGCGGAAGCCGATCGTCGGCGGCTTCATGATCGCGCGGGTCCAGTCGAGGTACCGGATCGCCTGGAGCGCGTTCTGCGGGGTGATCTTCGGGGGGATCGACATGCCGTTGCGGTGATCGCGGTACCGCTTGCCGTTCAGCGGCACGTCGACGGTGACCACGAGCGCCTCGGCGCCGATGGCCTTCGCCCGGGCGATCAGGTTCGAGACGATCTTCGGGCTCTTGTACATGTACAGCTGGTACCAGAGCGGGCCGGTGGCCTCGTCCGCGAGCTCCTCCATCGCCCAGTTCGAGGCGGTGGAGATGGTGAAGGGGATGTTCGCCTTGCCGGCGGCGCGCACCGCGCCCAGCTCGCCCTCCCCGCCGATCATCCGCTGCAGCCCGAGGGGGCCCAGCACGTAGGGGCGCTGCAGGGCCATGCCGTCGACCTCGGTGGAGATGTCGATCGAGGAGATGTCGGTGAGCCAGCGGGGGCGGAAACGCACCTCGGCCAGGTCACGGGTGTTCGCGTCGAGGGTGATCTCGTGGTTCGAGGCGCCGTCGATGATGTCGAAGGCCATCGTGGGCAGGCGCTTCTTCGCGAGGCGACGGATGTCCTCGATGGACGGGGCGGATTCCATCGGATCCAGACGGAAGCCGCCGGCGGCGAGCATCTTCGCGAATTCGAGGGCGCCCGAGAGGGTCGAGTCGGCCATGGATTTCTCTCCTTTGAGGGTCGTGCTGCGGGAGTGCGGTGCGACGGTGCACGGACGACGGGGCCCCGGGGAACCCTCCCCGGGGCATGCACGTCTCAGTGCATGTGCTTGCCGCCGTCGACGTTGATCGAGGTGCCGCTGACGAAGCTGGAATCCTCGCTGACCAGGAACGCGATCAGACCGGCGACCTCCTCGGGCTGACCCACGCGCTGCAGCGGGATGTTGGCGCTCATCCCTTCCTTGCGGTCGTCGGTGAGCGTTCCGCCCATGATGTCGGTGTCGATCGGGCCGGGCAGGATCACGTTGGCGGTGATGCCGTACTGGCCCAGCTCACGGGCCGCGCCGCGGGTGAGGCCCTGCACGGCGGCCTTCGCGGCGGCGTAGCCGGTCTTGGAGAAGGTGCCGCCGCCGTCGAGGGCGGTGATCGAGGCGGTGTTGACGATGCGTCCGCCGAAGCCGCCGTCGATCATGCGCTTGGCCGCGGCCTGAATCATCAGCAGGGTGCCCTTGCCGTTGACGTCCATGACCTTGTCCCAGATCTCCGAGGTGATCTCGAGGATCGAGTGGGGGCTGGGGATCCCGGCGAGGTTGACCAGGGCTGCGATCGGGGGCATCTCGGCGTCGATGCGCTCGAAGGCGGCGTCCACGGCGGCCTGGTCGGAGATGTCGACGCCGACGCCGACGACCTTCGCGCCGCTCTCGGCGGCGAGGTCTGCGGCGAAGGACTCGACGGCGGGCCCGTCGATGTCGGCGGCGACGACGCTCCAGCCGTCGGCCACCAGCTTGCGGGCCACCTTGCGGCCGATGCCGCGCTCGGCGCCGGCGCCGGTGACGATCACGGTGCGCTCGTCGGGGAAGGGCTGGATGCGGGTGATCTCGAGAGTCATGTGTGAACTCCTTTGTTCGGGAGGGAGACGGATCAGGCGAGGGCCGAGGCCAGCACCTGGCGGATGTACTGCACGTTCTCGGCGATGACGCCGAGGGAGTCCGAACCGTAGTGCTCGCAGCAGAAGGGTCCGGAGTATCCGAGCTCGAGGGCGCGGAGGATGACCTTGCGGTAGTTGATGTAGCCGTACTTCAGCGGCATGGGCGCCGAGGAGTAGGCGCCGGTCGCGGGGTCGAAGTCACGGGTGTAGTTCTTGATGTGCCAGAAGTTCGAGTGCGGCAGGACCTTCTCGAACATGTCCTCCCACGGCTCGACCTCGCGGTGCAGGCGCACCAGGTTGCCGATGTCCGGGTTCAGGCCGACGGACTCGTGGCCCACGTCCTTCACGAACGAGACGGCCTCGTCGGCGGTGCCGACATAGGTGTCCTCGTACATCTCGAGGCTGACCTCGATGCCCTGGTCGCGCGCCGCGTCGCCGAGCGTGCGGATGCGCTCGATCGCGAGGTCGCGCAGCGCCGGGTCGTCGACGTGCCCGTCGGCGAGCCAGAACCAGATGGCCTTGTTCTGCGCTTCGGTGGTGGCCTGCATGAAGCCGGTGTTCACGACCTGCACGCCGAAGCTGGGAGCGAGCTCGATGAAGCGCAGCGCATCGGCCACGTTCTGCTCGCCGTTCTTCACGTCCACCACCGAGTTGCGGGTCATGGAGATCGAGGAGAGCGTCATGCCCTCCCCGTCGAGCACGCTGCGGAACTCCTCGACGCGCTCGTCGCTCAGCTTCGCGAGCGGCAGCCATGCGTCGGTGGGGTCGATCTGGTCGACGCCGAGCGCCTTGACCTGGCGCAGCTGAGAGGCCCAGACCGACGACGAGGCCTCGAGGGTGGGGGTGCCGTCCGGCGTGGTGTTGCCGAACGACAGCATGTTGGCGCCGATCGGCCAGTTCTCCGCAGTGAACATCCTTGTCCTTCTCTTCGTGAGGTCATCTTTGCCCTCGATCCTATAGGATCGTTGACCTTCGTGGGAAGTCCTTCAGGCAGAACGTCGCGGGAAGCTCCGGGCCGACGGGCCCGCGGGAAGGACGGCAGGAAGCGAGCCCTCGCGGAGGACGGAAGGCAGCGGGCACGAGGCGGCACGTGGGCTGCCGGCGAGCCCGCGCTCGACGCCGACGGCCGACGGCCGACGGCCAACGACCCGCGAGGAGCACCGCCTGCTGCGCAGCGCCGCGGCGGGGCGCCCGGCGAGCACCGGGCGACGACCCTGCCCGTCGGCGGCTCAGGACTCCGGCGAAGAATCCCGCAGAATGCGCTCGGCCGCCGTGGCCATATGCCGTTCCATCGCGTCGCCGGCAGCGACCGCATCTCCCGACGCGATGGCCTCGACGATCAGCTCGTGCTCGGCGATCGCCCGGTCGATGTCCTCACGCCGGTCGACAGCGCGGTCGAACCAGACGCGCAGCAAGGTGCGCGTGGTGGCCAGCAGTTCTCCGACCAGGGCGTTCCCGCCGATCTGGGCGAGCACACGATGGAAGGCGACGTCGGCCGCGACATAGCCCTCGGGGTCGTCGGCCGCGGCGCGCTGGGCCTCGACGAGTCCCGCCAGCTCCGCCTTCTGCGCGTCTGTCGCCGTCAGCGCCGCGAGCTGCGCGGCGCTGCGCTCGAGGGCGCCGCGCACCACGCTCAGCTCGGAGGTGCGCTCCTGATCCATGAGCAGCGACCAGCTCAACGTGCTGGGCAGCAGCTCCGAGGTGTTCGAACGCAGGTAGGTGCCGGAGCCGGCGCGGGTCTCCACGACGCCCAGCACCTCGAGCGCCGAGATCGCCTCCCGCACCGCGCTGCGGCCCACGCCGAGCTCCTCGGCGAGCGCCCGCTCCCCCGGGAGCCGGTCGCCGGGGCGCATCGATTCGCCCAGCAGCAGGTCGAGCAGGCGATAGGCGACGGCACTGCTCGGAGACCGGTTCAGACCCGACTGCACGACTCGGCCGGGCCCGAAGCGCGGTGGAGTCGAGGCGTCGTCGGAGCCGGTCACCGGCTCGGGCTGCGAAGAGGTGCTCACAGCGCCTCACAGTACCGGCAGACCGGTCACCCGCTGCCCGGAACCGGCCCGACGACAGCCGCCCAAGCTCTCCCTGCGGCCCACCCCACGTTCCGTCGCGCACTCCACTCCGCTGTCGACCCGCACACGACCGCGCGCTCCACTCCGCCCTACCTCTGCGCACCACTACATACAGCGAAGTGGCCAATACATACAGCGAAGCGGCCAACCGGTTGACCAATCTGCCGTCGGGCGCTTAGTGTCGTCACATCGTCCGGCGCGACGGTCGGACCGGAACGACCCGGTACCGGCCGAAAAGCACCTCGGACCCTGACGACCCGCGACCCCACGACGGAGTGATCCGCGCATGACCCAGCATTTCCCGATCGGCATCGGCAGCTACGCCCTGTTCTGGGAGTTCCAGGAGGGCAACCCCGCTCCGCTCGACATCGCCGGGATGATCGACCGCGCGGCGCAGCTGGACTGCGACGTGTTCCAGATCTGCGACGACCCTCGCATCGAGGAGCTGGACGTCGACGGCCTGCGAGAACTGCGCGAGCGCGCCGAGATCCTGGGCATCGCGCTCGAGCTCGGCACGCGCACCATCGGCCGCGATCATCTCGAGCGGCACCTCAGGATCGCCGAGGCGCTCGGGGCCCGCACCCTGCGCTCGATGATCCAGTCCCAGGAGATCGCCGACGGGGCCGACGTCGCGACAGCAGAACTGCGCGCCGTGCTCCCCCGGCTCGAGGCCGCAGGCGTCACCCTCGCTCTGGAGACCTACGAGCAGGTGCCGACGTCGACGCTGCTGGAGGTGATCGAGGCGGTGGATTCCCCCCGGGTGGGGATCTGCCTGGATCCCGCGAACTGCGTCTCGGCGCTCGAGCACCCCAAGCAGGTGGTCGACGCCTGTGCGCGCCGCACCGTGAACCTGCACGTGAAGGACTTCGCCTTCGCCCGCCAGGAGGGCTGGGTGGGCTTCACCTACTCCGGTGCCCCGCTCGGCGAGGGCCTGCTCGGCCTCGAGCACGAGCTCGGGGCCGTCTACGGCGAGGGCCGCTCCCCCAGCGCGATCGTCGAGCACTGGCTGCCCTGGCAGGGCGACCTCGACACCACGCTCGCCACGGAGCGTGCCTGGACCGATCGCACCCTCGCGGCGCTGCGCGCCTGGCGCGACGCCCACGCCGGCTGACCCGACAGACGCCTCAGGCGTCCACACGCCACCCGCCACCCGCCCACCAACGGCCCGCATCGGCCGCATCCACCGCCCCACCGGGGCATCACCCACGAAGGAGTCACCTGATGACCAGCAACAAGGAACTGAACCCCCTCTTCGGCAAGACGGTCGAGCTCGATCCGTCGATCTCGGTGGCCGTCGTCGGCGCCGCCGGCAAGATGGGCACCCGCGTCTCGAACAACCTCAACCTCACCGACGCCCCCGTCTACTACGTCGAGGCCTCCGAGGCCGGTCAGCAGCGTCTGGCCGAGCTGGGCCGCGAGGTCACCGAGCTCGAGGACGCCGCGAAGGCGGCGGACGTCGTCATCCTCGCGATCCCCGACGTCATCCTCGGGAAGGTCTCCGAGCAGGTCGTCCCGCTCATGAAGGACGGCTCGGTACTGCTCACCCTGGATCCGGCCGCCGCCTACGCCGGGCTGCTCACCGAGCGCGAGGGCGTCCACCAGGCGTGCGCGCATCCTGCCCACCCGTCGGTGTTCCTCGAGCGCACCACCAAGGAGGAGTGGGCTGACACCTTCGGCGGCATCGCCGCCCCGCAGGAGGTCGTGGCCGCCTACGAGGGCGAGGACGACGCGATCCGCGAGCGCACCGCCGCCGTGATCCGTGCGATCTACGCCCCCGTGATCGACGTGCACTGGGTGACCGTCAAGCAGCTCGCCCAGCTCGAGCCCACCCTGGTCGAGACCACCGGCTGCATGATCGGACAGTTCCTCAAGGACTCCATGGACCACGCGATCAACGAGGTCGGGATCCCGGAGAAGGCGGTGAAGGCCCTGTTCTACGGGCACATCTTCATCTCGCTGACCAATGCGCTGCGCGGCTCGAACCCCTTCTCCGACGCCTGCCTGCGCGCCATGGACTACGGCCGCGAGAGCATCATCAACCCGGACTGGACCAAGATCTGGGACGACGCGGAGCTGGACAAGGTGCTGGCCACGATGCTCGACCTCGACAAGATCGAGCGCTGAGCCGACCCCTTCACCTCGCCGGGGCGGCCTGACCAGGTCGCCCCGGCCTCTCGAGAAAGGCCCAATGGTGGACCCCTGCTCCTCATCGGGATCGCGGTCGCCGCGATCGCGATCCTCCTGTTCACGGTCATCTTCCTGAAATGGCCCGCGTACCTCTCCCTGCTGGTCGTCTCCGTGCTCACCGCCCTCGCCGGCGGCATCGCGATCCAGGACGTCGTCCCCCTCATGATCGACGGGATGGGAGGGACCCTCGGCAGCGTCGCGCTGCTGGTGGGCCTCGGCGCCATGCTCGGCGGCATCATCGAGAGGACCGGCGGCGCCGAGGTGATCGCGCACCGCGCCGCCGCAGTGCTCGGCGAGAAGCGCCTGGCGCAGGCCCTGCTCATCGCCTCCGGCCTGGTCGCGATCCCGATCTTCTTCGACGTCGCCTTCATCATCCTGGTGCCGATCATCTTCGCGTTCGCCAAGGCTGCGGGCCATCGCGCCCCCATCGCCATCGGCATGCCGATCGCGGTCTTCATGGTGTTCATCCACAACACCGTCCCACCGCATCCGGGCGTCGTCGGTTCGACGACCCTGCTGGGCGAGGATCTGATGGGCCTGGTCACGGTGCTGGGCATCGCGCTCGCGATCCCGATGGGCCTGCTCGTGCATGTCACGGGCACGCGCATCATCGGCAGCCGGACCTTCGAGCTCGACCCGGCGGTCCAGACGAAGTACGCGGGCGCCGGCGCCGCCCACCTCGACCGCACGGAGCGCGTCGCCGTCGACGCGGCGGCGTCCTCCGCGGGCGGACGCTCCGCATCGGGCTCGGCGGGCAGCCTCTCGCCGGAGGCCCCGACGGACGCCGGCGCAGCCGGAACGGGTGCCGCGGGAACAGCCGCCGCCACGGACGGGAGCCGGCCTCCGGCGGGCCTCGTCGTCACGCTGATCCTGCTGCCGATCGTCATGATCGCCTGCGGGACCGTGGGCACCCTCGTCTTCCCCGAGGGCAGCTCCGCCGCGAACGTGCTCTCCTTCATCGGTGCCCCGGCCCTCGCCCTGCTGGTCTCCACCCTGATCGCCATGTACCTGCTCGGGATCATGCACGGGTGGGGAAAGCAGCAGATCAGCGAGGTGATGGACGGCGCACTCGGCCCGGCGGCGATCGTCATCCTGGTCACCGGTGCCGGCGGCGTGTTCGCGAAGGTGCTCACCGAGACCGGCGTCGGCGATGCGGTCTCCGGGCTGCTGCTCAGCGCGGGCGTGCCGATCCTGCTGCTCGCCTTCCTGGTCGCACTGGCGTTCAAGGTCGCCCAGGGCTCCGGCACGGTGGCGACGCTCTCCGCCGCGGGGATCGTCCAGGGCACGGTCCTGGCAGGGGACTACTCCTCCCTCCAGGTCGCCCTGATCATCCTGGCCATCGGCCTGGGCTCGGTCTCGCTGTCCCACATCAACGACTCCGGGTTCTGGATCGCCACGAAGTTCCTGGGGCTCTCGGTGGCCGACGGCCTGCGCACGTGGACCGTGATGACCTCGATCCTCGGGTTCAGCGCGATGATCCTGGTGTCCCTCGTCTGGCTCGTCGTCTGACCCCCGGGCAGGCAGGGCCCTGCTCCCTGCCTGCCCTCGCCTCCGTGCGTCCGCCCGTCGGCCCTCAGCTCGTCCGCCCGTCGGCCTCTGCCCTCTGCCCTCAGCCCTCAGCCCTCAGCCCTCAGCCCTCAGCCCTCAGCCCTCAGCCCTCAGCCCTCAGCCGATCCTCCAACATGTCCTATAGGATATTGGGAGCGCCCTGGGGTACTCCCCTGTACGGCGACCGACCGCGCGTCGTCGGCCCTCCGATCGAGCGCCCCGTGAAGGAATCTCACCGATGACCTATCTCTTCAATGATCCGGCCGATTTCGCGACCGACGCGG
>NZ_QPGN01000013.1:0-92124 GCF_003335205.1 Brachybacterium sp. JB7
ACCCACCCCTCGGACACCTCAACGATGAAAGCCCGAGGCTAGCCCCGCGTCCACCCCCGCACCGACCACCCCGGCCCCGCCGACCAGCTCCAGCGCGCGCGATGGCTCCGCGACCGACGACGGCTCGGGAGCCACGCCCCAGAAGCCCCGCAGCACGTGCGAGTGGGACGACGACGACGGCTGGGAATGCGACGACGACGATGATGATGACGACGATGACGATGACGATGACGATGACGATGACGATGATGACGACTGATCGGCGCCGCTGAGCGGGGTGCCCCGGGCCGGGCCGCTGGGCTCAGGCGGGGATGCCGAGGCGCGCGAAGGCGTTGCGGAAGATCGTCAGGCCGTCCAGGCCCGGCAGCTTCTGGACCCGCTTGTCGAGCTTGTCGAGCTCGTCGGACCGCCCGGCGAACAGGTGCCCCATCACGTGCTTGACCTCGGACTCGTCCATCATGCCGCTGCCCACCGGCTTCCAGACGCGGCCCATCACCAGGCGCACGATCTTCTGCGCCGCCTCGGAGGCGAGCAGCCGCTCGCGGCCCTGGGTGGTGTAGAAGGCGACGTGCCGGGTCTCCTGCTGGGCGATGCGCTTGAGCAGCGGGGAGAGCACGGGATGGTCGGTCATCGCGGAGAGCCGACGATAGGCCGCGACCGCGGAGAGCTCGTTGGCCGCGCCCCACACCATGTGCACGGCGACGAAGTCCTTGCCGGCCAGGTTGCTCATGACCGACTGCTTCAGCGGACCCAGGGCGTTGCTCCAGCCGAGCTTCACGCGCTTGGCCTTCAGCTCGTCGTAGTCCACGACGATGCCGTGCTGGGCGAGCACCTTCGAGAGCGCCTCGCCGTGCCAGAACTCCTCACGGTTCCACATGGTCATGAAGCCGCCAGCGGCCTCCTCGCGGTGCGAGGGGGTCACCAGCAGATCACGCAGGAAGCACGACGTGTGGTACTCCACGTCGCACATGTACCGCAGGGAGCGCAGGGTCTGCGCATCCAGAGGCTGGGTCTCGAAGAGGGAGAAGTCGAGGTCCTCGTACTTGACGGGGACCGACGTCTCGGCGAACTGGTCGAGGTCGAAGGCCATCTCACGCTCCTGGTCGAGATAGGGCGGACAGCAGCGGGTCCGGCAGGTCGGGTCCCGGCAGCAGCCGGGTGATCTCGTAGCGCGCCCGGTGCAGCGCGGCACGGTCGCGCACGTCGGCCCCGATTGTCGCCAGCGCGGCGCGGATGTCCGCATCGGCGCTCCCGCCGCCGTCGAGCGGGGAGGCCAGGGCGAGCACGAGGCGGGTGGTGGCGGCCTCGCCGCGGGACCGGGTGATCCGAGCGATCGCCTCGGCGGTGAAGAACTCGACCGCCGCGTCGTGGCGGGCGGCGACCTCGTCGAGCACCCGTCGCGCCTCGCCGTCGAGCCGCCGGGACAGCGCCACGAGCGCACCGCGGAGGGAGGCCTCCTGGATCGCCATGCGCCCCATGTGCGCGGCGGTGATGCCCTCGCCGGTCACGGCTCCCCACAGCGGGGACAGCAGCGGCTGGACACGGTCGACGTGGATGCGGCGCAGCGCGCGCAGCGGGTGCAGGCGGTGGTGCTGCTCGGGGCGGTCGACGGGGTGATCACCGGTCAGCAGGTCGCGCAGCGCCCGGGACTGCCAGAAGCGATCGACCAGCCAGGTCGCGAGGAAGGCGGTGATCCGGGCCTCGTGGCCGGTCGCGGTGGCGAGCATCGACCGGGATTCGGCCAGCGCCGAGGACTCCAGGCGCTGCAGCGCACCGAGGGCGAGGCGCACGTCCTGCGGGAGCGGGGTCTGCTGCGCGTGCAGGGCGCTGTCCACGGGCAGGCGCGACGTGCCGCGCCGGGTGTACGCGGCGACGTCGAAATCGGTGACCACCACGGGCGTGATCGAGTCGTCCAGATGGAGATGGCCGGGATGGGCCCCCGTCGATCGTGGCGTCGATTCCGTGCCCGGAGCAGCACTGCTCGTGCCCACAGCCGCACCTAGGACCACGCTTCACCTCTCCCGGCCGTACGCGGGCGAGGACAGTGCGTCATCGCCCTTCAGGGCCGTGAACAGTGTAATGAGTACGGCCGAGCGGCGCATGGGACGGGGCGCCCTCTGTGGCGCACAGCCCATGCTTGGTAGGTTTCGCTCCGTGGACATTTCCGGTGCGGCCTCCCTGTCGGGTCTGGAGGTTCGGCACGACCAGGGCGAGCTCCCCGGTCTGGAGGAGCTGAGGGTGGCGCTGCGGCCGCCGGCTCTGCCGCTGCCATACCCCCGGGAGGTGATCGAGGCGGCCCGCCGGGCTGGTGATCTGCTGCACGCCGAGAGATATCGCGATGCCCGTCGACTCGTCGACGCCTTCCGCGCGCGCCCTGCACCGTCGGCCGACCGGCTCGCCCTGCTGCATGCCGGTCTGCGCGGTGCGCTGCGCGTCGCGGACCCCGAGCAGGTCGAACGCGACGTGGGGGACATGGTCGCGCTGCTCACCGACGACGGATATCGCGAGCTGGCCTCCGCGCTGGTGACGGTGCTGCACGAGCGCAGGGCCCTGCCGGGCGGCGCCTCGGCGGTCCCGCGGGCGCGACGACGGGCCGGCCGACGGAACCTCCGGCCGAGCTGCTCGCGTGTGTGCGGGGCCTGGACGACCACGCGGGCGGGCAGGCCGGGACCCGCGGCGGGGACGTCGACCCACCGCCGCCTGGTGGCCGGCGCTGCGCACCGCCTGCCGCTCTGCCGCGGTGCGCGATCAGCTGCCCGTGGATCCGGAGAAGGCCCTGCGGGTGAGCCTCGCCCAGGCCCTTGAGCTGCAGGGGGACCGGGCCGGAGCCATCACCGAGGCGCTCGACGTGCTCGAGCGGATCGAGCAGGAGGAGATCGCGCTCGAGGACGCCGTGCAGGACCCCCGTCGCACCGCGACCGCCGCGCATGCGGTGCTCGCTCGCGCGCTCGGCGTCGACCACCCCGTGCAGGGCGCTCGGCACGCGCTCGATGCCCTCGCCGCCCTGCACGAGGTCGACGACCCGCCCCTGCGCGTCGGCCTGATCAGCCATCTGCTGCGAGCCCTCATGGCCGCCGGGGCGATCACGCAGGCCTCCTTCACCGCAGGCCGTCTCGCCTCCCTGCAGCGCACCCTCCAGCGGGATGCGCTGCGCACGGCGCCGCTGCTGGCGATCGCCGCCCAGCGCGTGCAGGCAGAACGCTACGAGGCCGCCTGGGTGCCCCTCGAACAGGCCCGACGGATCGCGTGTGACCAGCGCGATCACCGCTCCTCGCTCGAAGCCTCGCGGCTCGCGGCGAGCATCCACGAGCGCACCGGTGATCACGACAGGGCGCTGCACGAGCTGCGCCGGCTGGCCTCCGAGGCGCGCTGGCTGGCCGACGACCTGGCCACCGAGCGCGCTCACCGGGCGGAGCTGGTGCGCATGGAGCTCAACGCCCAGGCGCTCGTGATGCGCCGGGCGCTGGATCTCGGCCGCACCGAGCTCGTCGAGGAGGCCGGGGAGGGGATAGAGCACCGCGCCCGCCCCGAGGGCGGCCGCCCGCTGCTTCCCCCCGAACTGCTCTGGGACCACCGCGTCGACGCCCAGGTCGCTCGCTTCATCGCCGCCGGCGAGGCCCTGAACCGCGGCGAGGAGGGGGCGACCACCGCGCTCTACGAGCGTCGGCGCCGGGCGGCGATGCAGGTTATCGACGGGGTGCCGACGGGGCACGACCACCGCGCCCGGTATTGGGCCGCGTATGTGGATGACCGCCACGCGCAGATGCTCGCCGACCGCGGCAGGGTCCTGCCCGCGCTGCGCGCCGCCCGTCGGGCCCGTGCCGGCTGGGACCATCTGGCGCGCCCCGACGACGTCGCCCGGGTGGACCTGCTGATCGCCCACCTCGAACAGGACTGACCCCGGCCCGCCCTGTCGCAGGTCGTCGGCCGTCCCGTACGGTGGAATCATCGGCCGGAAGGAGCCCGCGCCATGTCGATCGACCCCGATGATCACCGACACGACGGAATCGACGAGCAGATCGCCGTGCGCGACAACCCGGCCGCCGGGCGCTACGAGGCCGTGCGGCGCGGAACGGTCGTGGGGACCTTGATCTACGAGCGCACCCGGCGACGCATCGAGCTGATCCATACCGTCACCGATCCCGCGCATCGCGGCGAGGGCGTGGCCTCCGTGCTCGTGCGCACCACGCTGGCCGAGGCGCGGGCGGCCGGCCAGCAGATCCTCGTGATCTGCCCGTTCATCGAGAGCTGGCTGCGACGACACCCCGAGCAGCGCGAGGGCGTCGTGGTCGAGGACTGACGTCCGGTCCCTCGACGGCGTAGCGTCGAGCCATGGATGCTCTCGACGTTCTCCGTGACCTCACCTCCCGCCCCCGCGATGCCGCCGAGCGGATGCGCCCGGACCTCAACCCCGTCTCCCTGAACGCCCGGCCCGGCGGCCATGACAACTCCGTGGCCTGGCTGCTGTGGCACAGCGGTCGGGAGATCGACGCCCAGCTGGCCGATCTCACCGGGCAGGAGCAGCTGTGGACCGCGCAGGACTTCGCGGGGCGCTTCGCCCTGGGATCCGCGGGCGACGGCGTCGGCTACGGCCACAGCGCCGAGGAGGCACGGCGGATCCTCGTCGACGACCCCGAGCTGCTGCTGGGCTACCTCGGCGCCGCCCTCGACGCCGTGGACACGTACCTCGACGGCATCACCGCCGCCCAGCTGGACGACGTGATCGACGAGGACTGGGATCCGCCGGTCACCCGCGGCGCCCGCCTGGTCAGCATCATCGACGACGCCATCCAGCACCTCGCGCAGGCGGCCTACGCGCTGGGGATGCCCCTCGGCGACTGACCGCCCGCTCCCCGGATCAGCTCTCCTCGGAATCCGGCTGCTGCCCGCCATCCGGGCGCTCGCCGGAGCCGGGACCGCCGCCCATGCCTGCGCCCATACCCCCGCCGAGGTCATCGGCCGAGGTGATCTCGGTGCCGTCGGCACTGAGGGTCGCTCCGTCGAGGGTGATCTCGCCGTTGGCGTCCACTGGGGAGTCGCCTCCGTTGTCGGCGCTGGAGATCGTGATGTCTCCGCCGGTCAGGGCGACGCTCCCGTTGGAGTCCAGGCCGTCGAAGTCGGCGTCGATCGTGAGCGTCCCGCCGCTCACCGAGAGCCACGAGCCGTCGTCGCTCTCCCCGCCGCCCATCTCGCCGCCAGCGCCCGGGTCGGAGCCGGTCTCGTCGGCGTCCTCCTCGGCGGTGGTCGCCGCGGTCGCGTTGACGCCGTCGTCCGAGGCGGTGATCGAGACGGTTCCGCCCTCGAGCATCACGTCCTGCGCCTCGATGCCCTCGACGGACTCTGTGATGTCCACCGTGCCGTCCACGATCTCGACGGCCTGCTCGGCGTCGATCCCGTCGTCACCGGCGCTGATCGAGAACTCGCCGGCGGTGATCAGCACCCAGCCGCGGTCGGTGTCCTCGTAGTTGTCGGACTTCACCGCGTCGCCGCCGCTGGTGAGATCGAACGTGCCGCCCGAGATCGTCACGTAGTCCTTGCCGCGGATCGCGTCGTCGGCCGCGGTCACCGTCAGATCGCCGCCCAGGATCGCGAGACCGTCCTTCGAGGAGATGCCGTCGTTGCTGGTGCCGGTGACGCTCAGGGCGCCGGAGCCCGCGATCGTGAGATCCGAGGCGGAGGCGATCGCGGCCACCGGGGTGGCGTCGTCGGCGACCTCGTATCCGGAGCCGTCGCTCACGGCGTTCTCGGTGCCGTCCTCGAGGAACACGGTGACCTCGTCAGCGCTGTTCACCGCGATGCCGGTGCCGGAGCTGTTCGTGATGGAAGCGTCGTCCAGGACCACGGTGACGGTCTCGTCGTCCCGAGCGGCGACCACGAGCTGACCGTCCGAGAGGTTGCCGGAGACGCGGTACACGCCACCTGCCGTGATGGTCACGGTCGAGTCCTCCACCGTGACGTCGGAGGAGCTCGAGCTGGATCCGGAGTCCGCGAGATCGATGGACTGCTTCTCGGCCGCGTCCCAGGTGAGGTCGTCCTCGTCGGCATGGGTGTCCAGGCTGGTGAGATCGAGCGAGGAGAGCATCTCGTGGGAGACCGCGGCGGCCTCCGCGACGGACGTCGAGCCGGTCTCCGCGGTGGCGGCGCCGCAGGCGGCCAGAGCGAGCGTCGCAGCGCCTGCGACGACTGCGGCGGGAAGCCGACGCAGGCCGCGGCGGCGGGAGGTCGAGGGATCGGTCGTGATCGTGGAACGCATGGTGTGTCCTTTCAGAGGTGTTCTGCGGGTGGCGGCGGGCTGTGGGCTCAGGTGCCGCGGGACACCGCGCGCATGGTGCGGTGCCACCGGTTGGCTGGCAGATCCGCGTCCAGCAGCGCCAGCCCGGTCGCGTATTTCGACAGCCGCTGCGGACGGTGACCGGCGCGCCACAGCACCCGGTCGACGCTGCCGGCCCGGGTGCCGGACTTGGTCTCGACGACCACCTGGTCCCTCAGCTGCCGGGCACGGCCGGCGGGGTCGCTCCAGACGAGCGCGTCATCGAGGGTCAGGCGGGAATCCTCCGCAGCGACCAGGAGGGTCGTGCGGTCGTAGGCGGTGGTGAGCCCCGGGAGGAGGGGAGCGGTCGGCGCGACGCAGTCGGCGTCGGCCAGGGAGGTGCGCACGAAGTCGAGCGGGGCGCCTCCCAGCGGCGGCGCCGCCTGTTCACCGGTGTCGGCCCCGTCGTCATCCAGCGCGATCCGCAGCTTGGAGGACTCCCCGCGGCCGGTGCGCGTCTTGACCTCGAGGAAGGAGACGTCGGTGTCGACGTAGTCGCGTCGGCGCACCTTCCAGCGGCGCCGACGACCGGTGGCCGCAGCGCGGTAGGCCGCGAGGTCGGAGGTGTCGTAATAGGTGGAGCGGTAGGCGAAGCGGCGTCGGCCCCCGATCTCGAGCACCCGCAGGTCGACGGCGAGGTCGCCGATCAGCTCGTCGATCTCGTCGCGGGGCACGAGATACTTGCGATCCACGCGGGTCATGAGGGCCGCACTCTCGGTGAGTCGCGCGAGGTCGATCCCGGGCAGGGTGTCGATGGCGCTCATCGGGTCGCCATCTCGGGTGAGCGGGCCGTGGTCGTGGTCCCGGTGACCGGGCTGGTCGTCGCCTCTGCGACGAGGGCGCGGCGGCGCCCGGCCCGCAGCCGGTAGCGGGCGTCGACCCAGGTGGTGTCGCTGACCGTGTCCAGCCGTTGGACGCTGAGAGCGGTCACGTCGGCCCCGAGCATCTCCTCGAGGTGCGCCCGCAGGGTCGGCTCGTCGGCGATGGCCCGGTCCAGCACGATCACCTGACGGCGATGCGCGCCGAGCAGCCGGGGATGGTCGACGACCGTCATGGTCGCCACGATCAGGGCCATGAAGCCGACGGCCGCCCACGAGGGCGCTGCCGAGAGCCCGGCCACGAGGCCGAGGGCGAGCACCGCGAAGTAGTAGGCGATCTCGTGCTGCGCGAGCTCATCGGAGCGCAGGCGGATGATCGACAGCACCCCGAACAGTCCCAGGCCGAGCCCTGCGGAGAGCGCGGAACCGGCGAGCAGGGCGGCCACGGCGAGGACGCCCACGTTGATGCCGAGGAACGCGACCACGAGGTCGCGGCGGCGGTGGCGGGGCCAGTAGACGCCGAAGGTCAGGATGAGGACGGCGACGAGATCGAGGCCGTACACGGCATAGGCGGACATGAGATGCTCCTCCGGATCGGGGTGATGTGAGAAGAAGCCTCGGGTGTCTTCCTTTGGGTCTCCTATGTCTGCCCTGTCGTGCACTTATGTGAGCAGTCGCGCCGCAGCGGACTCGTGGAGAGGTGCCCTACACGAACAGCGACTCCCGGTGCGTCGCCTTCTAGGCTGTGACGTCGTGGACGATGACGGCCGTGCTCCGGCGGGGCTCCCTGAGCCTGCTGCTGCTCGGTCTGCGCACCCCGTCACGGGCGGTCCAACGGCCGATCGGACCCCCGAGCTGCTCTTCCCTTCCTGCCCCGAACCTCTGGACCGCTCGTCGGTCCCGTGCGAGGAGAGATCGTGAACATCGAGATACCTCTGCTGATCGTCGCGGACCTGATCGCGGCCGTCGTGCTCACCTTCGGACTGTATTGGCGTCGGCACTACCGCCGTGATCTCGTCGTGGCCTTCATGGGGATCAACGTCGGGGTCCTCTCGGTCTCCGCAGTCCTCGCGGACTCCGAGGTGGGCGCCGGCGTGGGGCTCGGCCTCTTCGGCGTGCTGTCGATCATCCGCCTGCGCTCCGACGAGCTCGCCCAGCACGAGATCGCCTACTACTTCGCGATGCTCGCCCTCGGCCTGCTCGGGGGCCTCGACGCGGCGCCGCTGCCGCTGTCGCTGGTGTTCATGGTCCTCGTGGTGGTGACGATGGCCGTGATCGACCATCCGGGGCTGCTGGGCGGCAACCGCAGGCAGGAGATCATCCTGGACCGCGCGATCGCCGATCCGGCCGAGCTGCGTGCGCATCTGGCCGAGCTGCTGGACGCCGAGATCCGAGCGGTCAGCGTGAGCCGTCTGGACCTCGTCAACGACACCACCGTGGTGGATGTCCGTTTCCGTCGCCCCGAGAAGGGAGCTGCTCCCGTCGCGGAAGGAGCGGCGCAGTGACCGTCATGTCCCGCAGCGGTGAGGTGAGCGCCTCGGAGGCGCTCGGCGCGGCGTACTCCACGCTGCCGGGCATCGACCTGGCGACGATGGAGCAGCAGGCCGCGCTGATGACGCGGGTCGACCGCAAGTACCTGGTGCCCGCCTCCGTCGCCCTCGACCTCGTCGAGGCGATGGGGGAGGACCTCCACGTGCTCGAGATCGGCGGCGAACGGACCTTCGCCTACCGTTCCCTCTATTACGACACTCCTGACCTGGACGCCTACCGCACGGCCGCCACCAAGAGGCGTCGTCGCTTCAAAGTGCGGCGCCGCGAGTACGTCGACGCCGGCTCCGCCTTCCTGGAGGCGAAGACCCGCACCGGGCGCGGGGACACCGTGAAGGTCCGCGAGCAGGTCCCGATGCTCTACGGCGAGGACCTGCCCCTGCCCGGCGGCGAGGCGCTGGCCGGTGCGTCCCTCGAGTACGTACATGCGCGACTCGCCGATGCCGGCGTCGAGCCCCCGACCCAGCCTCTCCGACCCGTCATGGAGACTGCATACCGGCGCACGACCCTGCTGCTGGGTTCTGAAGGCTCCCGGGCGACGCTGGACCAGGCGCTGACCTGGCGGGGGACCGCACTGCAGAGATATCGGATGGACGATCTCCTGGTCCTGGAGACGAAGTCGTCGGCGAGCCCGGGCCCGATCGACCGCTTCCTCTGGCGCGCGCACCATCGACCCCAGCGGATCTCGAAGTTCGCCACCGGGATGGCGCTGCTGGATCCGTCGCTCCCGGCCAATCGCTGGCATCGCACGCTCCAGCGGATCAGGCCGCACGTGACTCCGCCGGTCCCGGCGACGGCGCCCGTCTAGACCTCGGGCTCACCCGGGGCGCACGGCGCTCAGGCAGAACGGGTGGCCGACGGGATCGAGCATCACCCGCCAGGCCGAAGGGTCGGGCTGCACGCCGGCTTCGCGAGCACCGATCCTCCGCGCGGCGGCGACCGCATCCTCGAGATCCGCAGCGGCCAGGTCCAGGTGCATCTGCGCATGCTGCGGGCCGTCCGGCCACTGCGGAGCGACATACTCGTCGGCCCGCATCAGGGTGACCATCGGCCCGGCGCCCGCGAGGCACACCACGCTGCGGTCATCGGCCGCGAAGGCCTCCTCGAGGCCGAGGAGCGCGCTGTAGAAGGGGACGAGGTCATCGGGTCTCGGACAATCGATCGAGATCGACGCGAGCGGGGCGATCGCGGAGGGGGCGCCGCTCCCGTCGTTCTGGGTGTTCTGGGTGTTCTGGGTGTTCTGGGTGTGCTGGGGCATGCGGCGACCGTAGCGACAGGTGCCGACATTCCTCCCCACGCAGCCCTCCCTCCCCAGGCAGCCCTCGTCCCCAGCGGGCGCAGATCACGTCCCGATGGTCAGCCAGGGTTCCTACACTGGCCCGGTGACATCTACCGAGGCCTTCGAAGCTGGACCTGACCGCAACCTGGAGCGCATGCCGCCCCAGGACCTTCCTGCCGAGCGCGGCGTGCTGGGCGGCATGATGCTGTCCAAGGACGCCATCGCCGACGTCGTGGAGACGGTGCAGGGCAACGACTTCTATCGCCCTGCGCACGAGATGATCTTCGAGGCGATCATCGATCTGTACGGGCGCGGCGAGCCCGCCGACCTCGTCACCGTCTCCGACGAGCTCTCCAAGCGCGGTGAGCTCGCACGGGTGGGCGGCGGCGCCTATCTCGCCGACCTGATCGACATGGTGCCCACCGCCGCGAACGCCGGCTTCTACGCCGAGATCGTGGTCGAGCGGGCGCAGCTGCGTCGTCTGGTCGAGGCCGGCACCCGCATCGTCCAGCTCGGTTATGCGGCCGACGGCGGCGAGGTCGACGAGGCCATCAACGAGGCCCAGGCGCAGGTGTACGCGGTGACCGAGCGCGGTGCGTCGGAGGACTTCCTGCCGCTGGGCGAGGTCATCGACGAGACCCTCAACACGATCGAGGCGACGCAGAACCGCGGCGGCCAGGTCACCGGCGTCCCGACCGGCTTCGCGGAGTTCGACGACCTCACCCAGGGTCTGCACGGCGGCCAGCTGATCATCTTCGCCGGCCGCCCCGCCATGGGCAAGACGACCCTCGGCATGGACGTGCTGCGTTCCGCCTCGATCCACAACGGCGAAGCCAGCGTCATCTTCTCCCTGGAGATGGACAAGACCGAGATCACGATGCGTCTGCTCAGCGCCGAGGCGCAGGTGCCGATGAACCGCATGCGCGACGGCTCGATGGATGACCGCGACTGGCAGGCCATGGCTCGCGCCATGAGCCGTATCGCGGACGCCCCGCTGTTCATGGACGACTCGGCGAACATGTCGCTCATGGAGATCCGCGCGAAGTGCCGTCGGCTGAAGCAGAAGCACGATCTCAAGCTCGTCGTCATCGACTACCTGCAGCTGATGAGCTCGGGCAAGAAGGTCGAATCCCGTCAGCAGGAGGTCTCGGAGTTCTCCCGTGCCCTGAAGCTGCTGGCCAAGGAGATCGAGGTGCCGGTCATCGCGATCTCGCAGCTGAACCGTGGCAGCGAGCAGCGCACCGACAAGACCCCGATGATGAGCGACCTGCGCGAGTCCGGCTCGATCGAGCAGGATGCCGACCTGATCCTCCTGATCCACCGCGAGGACTACTACGAGAAGGAGTCCGCTCGCGCCGGCGAGGCGGATCTCATCGTCGCCAAGCACCGTAACGGCGCCACCAAGACGGTCCCCGTCGCCTTCGAGGGCCACTACTCGCGGTTCAAGGACATGGCGGGCACCGGCGGCTTCAGCAGCTGACTCGTCGCGCCTGCTCAGGCGGCCAGCTCCATGACGTGGTGGCAGAGAGCGTCCACGCAGTCCGCGAGGCGGAATCCGGCGCCTCCGGTGGTGGCAGCGATCCGCTCCGGATCGCGCGTCACGTCGATCGCGGGCCCGGTGATGCTGCGCACCGTGACCTCCTCGAGCATGGCGGGCCAGCGTGCCTGCACGGACTGTCCGTCGGCATCGAGCACGAGGAAGCGCCGGTGGTGCGGCGCCGTGCGGAAGGGGTCCAGGACGAGCCGCAGGCCGCCCTCATGGACCAGCACATGGTGACGGCGGCACAGCAGCGCGAGCCCGTCGATGTCCGTCGGCCCTCCCTCCGACCAGGGGACGATGTGGTGCGCATCGAGATGCCGGGACTGATGGCAGCCGGGGAAGGTGCAGGTGGTGTCGCGCAGCCGCAGCGCCCGACGTTGAGCCCGTGTCGCAAGCCGCTGTGACCTGCCCAGATGCAGTATCTCGCCGCCGGCGTCGGTGATCGCGATCGCCACCTTGCCCGTGCACGCCAGGCGTTCCGCGGTGCGAGGCTCGAGCGGCCCCATACCCAGCACTCCGCATTGCCCCGCCGATTCTGCGGAGCGAGAAAGCGTTCCCGCGGGAACGTCGATGCTGACGGGCCCGTCGTCCGCGGGCTGCGCATCCGTTCCCGCGGGAACGTTCTGGGTGAGAGCTTCGGCGCTGACCTGCACGATCACCAGGTGACGATCTTCGCCCGAGCGATCATCGGGTTCCGTGTCGAGGAAGGTGCGCGCGACGCTGTGCAGGGCGTCGGCCCTGCGCTGCTCGAGGGACGGCGTCGAGGTGACCTCGGCGGCGCGCTCGATGGCGTCGTCCGCCCAGGGAGGCTCGGTGCCGTCGCGGTCCAGGGCGAGCTCGAGGGCGGTGACCACCTCGGCGCCCATCTCGGCAGGGAGCACCGCACGGACCTCGACCATGCCGTCCTCGCGCACCTGCCAGCGCGCCTGGCGCACGGCGTCCTGACCGAGCCGGCTGCCGTCGACTGCGCGGAACGAGGAGATGGTGCGCGCCAGCTGTGAGGCGGTCATCGAGCGTGCGAGGTCGACGAGGACGTCCTCGTCGACGCGATCGGCCACGCGGGTGATCTCTCGGACCTTCGAGTACGACAGACGCCCGGCGCGGAACGCGGCCACGGTCGACGGCATCTCCGGCAGCGCCCGGGCCACCCGGACGTGCTCGCGGGCCGTGCCCGGAGACATCGAGCAGGCCCAGGACAGCCAGTGCGCGGTGGACTTCAGGCCGCCGAACCAGCCGAGCCCTCCGCGGGCATCGAAGTCGCCGACCATGAGCAGCAGCTCGCACGTGGCCTCGGCGATCACCGCTGCCTGCTGCTGGATGCGCTGGCCGAGAGCCTCGGCCTCGGCGCGGTCGAGCGGGGCAGGGGGCTCGCTCTCGGGAACTCTCGGGGGCAGGGGCGGGGGCATCACACTGAGGGTCATCGCGGTCTCCAACCGACATCGGCTCTGATCGTCGGTCCCAGTCCATCAGAGGGGTGTGACAGACGAAGCGCCGCGTCCCTTCGCCTCCTCATCATGCGTGCCGATCCGGTCGGTGAGGTCGGTGAACACCTCTCTACTTGTCTGAGGAGTTGTGATAGAACTTTACCTGTGATGCAGCAGAATCTCCTCCTTCGTCGCCACGGCGGGGCCCTGTAGGACCGGCTCCCCTCCGCGGTGTCGAGACGTGCGCCGGCCCGCCCCTCCTACTGAGCAAGGACCGAGCATCATGACTCTCACCGAGCATCCGATCACCATTCCGGCTCCGGCCTGGAACCGCCAGCAGCCCTCCCCGATGCCCTCCCACCGCTACTCCGGCGCCCACGAGCGCGTCGAGGTTCCGGCGACCGAGCACCGATGGGCCGACCGTCGGATCGGCGTTGCGCCGCTCTGGGTCCCCGTGGACCTGCGTGACGGGAATCAGGCTCTCGCCGAACCGATGGATCCCCAGCGCAAGCGTCGGTTCTTCGAGCTCATGGTGGCGATGGGGTACAAGGAGATCGAGGTGGGCTATCCCTCCGCGTCGCAGACCGATCTCGACTTCGTGCGCCTGATCGCCGAGAGCGACATCGCCCCTGACGACGTGACGATCGTGGTGTTCACCCCGGCTCGGCGGGATCTCATCGAGCGCACCGTCGCCTCGATCCGCGGGATCACCAATCCCGTCGTCATCCACCTCTACACCGCAACCGCGCCGATCTGGCGGGAGACCGTGCTGCGCAAGGACCGCGACGAGCTGCGCAACCTCATCCTCGCCGGCGGGCGCGACGTCCTGGAGCTCGCCGGACACCTGTCGAACGTGCGCTTCCAGTTCTCGCCCGAGGTCTTCAATCTCACCGAGCCCGACTATGTGCTGGAGGTCTGCGATGCGATGACCGAGCTCTGGGATGCGAGTCCCGAGCGTCCCGTGATCCTCAACCTCCCTGCCACCGTCGAGATCGCCACGCCCAATGTGTACGCCGACCAGATCGAGCACATGGACCGACATCTCGCACGTCGTGACAGCGTGATCCTGTCGGTCCACCCGCACAACGACCGCGGCACGGGGATCGCGTGCGCGGAGCTCGCTGTGCTCGCCGGGGCCCAGCGCGTCGAGGGATGCCTGTTCGGCAACGGCGAGCGCACTGGGAACGTCGACCTCGCGACCCTCGCGCTGAACCTTCACGCCCAGGGAGTGGACCCGATGATCGACTTCTCCGACATCGACGAGGTTCGCCGTACTGTCGAGCACTGCAACCGGCTCGAGGTGCATCCCCGCCATCCCTATGTGGGCGACCTGGTCCACACGGCCTTCAGCGGCACGCACCAGGATGCGATCCGCAAGGGGCTCGCGGAGCACCGCGCTCGCGCCGCCTCCGAGGGCCGGTCTCCGCGCGACGTGGCTTGGCGTGTGCCGTACCTGCCGATCGATCCGGCCGATATCGGCCGGAGCTATGACGCGGTGATCCGCGTGAACTCGCAGTCGGGCAAGGGCGGGATCGCCTATCTCCTCGAGGAGGAGTACGGCTTCGAGCTGCCGCGCCGGCTGGAGATCGACCTCAGCCGCCACGTGCAGGAGCACGCGGATCGATCCGGCGGCGAGGTGAGCGCGGAGAGCCTCTGGGATGTGCTGCACCGGGCGTACCTGGCCGACGGCGAGGTCGGCGACCGGTTCGCCCTGGTCGCCTGCGACACGGCCGACGGGGATGAGGGGTCGCGCACCCGGATCGTCCTGGCGCTCGACGGGGTGGAGTACCGCACCGAGCACGCGGGTGTGGGCCCGGTGGAAGCGCTCGGTGCTGCGCTGCACGAGCTCGGAGCCGACGTCGATGTGCTCTCGCTGCACCAGACCAGCGTCGGGGCCGGGAACGACGTGGAGGCTCTGACGTTCGTGGAGTACCGTCGCCGGGGCGAGTCTGCCTGGGCCGGCGGTCGTGATCGCTCGGTGCTCCGCGCGAGCGTGGTCGCTGTGCTCGCCGCGGCGAACCGCCTCGCCGCGGTTCCGGACCCTCCGGGCGGGGACGGCCACGAGCAGATGCGCAGGACGACTCAGGAGGAGGCAGATCGGTGACGGTGACCAGCGCTGACCACATCAGCAGCACGGGCGGGGCAGAGGTCCTGTGCCTGGACGCGCTCGACTTCGTGCGCGGGGGCACCCCGATCCTCAGCGGGATCGACCTGACCGTCCGCGCGGGGGAGCACTGGGCGCTGATCGGGGCCAACGGTGCCGGCAAGAGCACGGTGCTGAGCCTGTGCGGCGCTGTCGAGCATCCCACCCGCGGAACCGTGCACGTGCTCGGGCATCAGCTCGGTCGCGTGGACGTCCGGGAGCTGCGCGCACTGATCGGACACGTCAATCCGCGCCACCCGCTGGCCTCGCCGCTCACCGCACGGGACGTGGTGCTCACCGGGGCGACCGGGACCGTGGAGAAGGTGCCCCGCTGGGAGCCCGACGCCGATGTGCTGGCCCGCGCCGATTATCTGATCGAGGCGCTGGGCCTGGCGCACATCGCCTCCTCCAGCTGGCTGACCATGTCGCAGGGCGAGCGGGGCCGCGCCCTCATCGCGCGCGCCCTGCTGCCGGATCCCGCGCTCCTGCTGCTCGACGAGCCGTCCACGGGGCTCGACGTCGCGGCGCGGGAGCAGTTCCTGCAGACCCTCGACGACCTCCACCGCACCCAGCCCACGCTCGCCACGGTGCTGGTCACGCATCATCTCGAAGAGCTGCCCGAGAGCACCACCCATGCGGCGCTGCTGCGTGACGGGCACCTGCAGACCGCCGGGCCCGCGACCGAGGTGCTCACCACCGAGCAGATCACCGAGTGCTTCGCGTATCCGATCGTCATCGAGCGCCGCGAGGGCCGGTGGCTGGCCCGCGCCGGGGCGAGGGTCGCCGCGTAGGCGCGCTCACCGTGCCACGGGGGCCTGCGCCGCGCGACGCAGTGCGGTGCCGGTCATACCGGCGGGCTCGTCGGCGATCGTGGCCGGCGCGCCCTGGGCGACGATCCGCCCGCCCTTGTCTCCCGCGCCCGGGCCCATGTCGATCACGTGGTCGCTCTGGGCGATCACCCGCTGATCGTGCTCGACGACGACCACCGTCTGCCCGGCGTCCACGAGCCGGTTCAGCTCGCTCACCAGCAGGTCCACGTCGGCGGGGTGGAGGCCGGAGGTCGGCTCGTCCAGCAGGTACAGGCTGTGGCCGCGCACCGAGCGCTGCAGCTCGGTGGCCAGCTTGATCCGCTGCGCCTCGCCGCCGGAGAGCTCGGTCGCCGGCTGCCCGAGCGTGAGATAGCCGAGCCCGATCGCCGCGAGGGCGTCCAGCGCCCGGGAGATGCGGGGATCGCCCGTGAACACCTCTCGAGCCCGGGCGACGGACAGTTCGAGCACGTCCGCGATGGTGAGGCCCTCCCAGCGCACCTCGAGGGTCTCGGGACCGTAGCGGGTGCCGTGGCAGCGCGGGCAGGTCGCGTACGAGCCGGGCAGGAACACCAGCTCGACCTCGATCTGGCCGGTGCCGTGGCACTCGGGGCAGCGCCCCTCCGTGACGTTGTAGGAGAAGCGGCCCACGCCCCAGCCGCGCCGACGGGCCTCGGGGGTGTCCGCGAAGAGCCGCCGCACGCGGTCGAAGAACCCGGTGTAGGTCGCCAGGCACGAGCGCGGTGTGCGTCCGATGGGCTTCTGCGTGATGTGCACCAGGCGGTCGATGCCCTCGGCGCCGCGCACCGCACCGTGGTGCACGGCGTCGTCGTCCAGGAGGGACCCGCTCGCCTCGCCGGGGTCCGGGGCGCGATCCGTCTCGGCCGACGGATCGGGCTCGTCCGCCACGGTGGTGCGCACCCGCTCGCCGAGGATCGTGCCCAGGCACTGCGTGACCAGCGTGCTCTTGCCCGCCCCGGAGACGCCCGTGACCGCGGTGAAGGAGCCCAGCGGCAGGCGCAGATCGACGTCGCGCAGGGTGCGGGCGGTCAGGGCGTCGATCTCGAGCAGACCCGAGGGCTCGCGCACCTGCGCGGCGTCCTGCAGGACGAGGGGGCCGGCGCCGAGGTAGCGGGCGGTCACCGAGTCCTCCGTGTCGACGAGCCCGTCGACCACTCCGGAGTAGAGGATCTCGCCGCCGTCGGTGCCGGCGCCGGGGCCGACGTCGACGATCCAGTCCGCGTCGGCCACCAGCGTCATGTCGTGCTCGACCAGCAGCACCGAATTGCCCTCGGCGAGGAACGATTCCAGCAGATGCTGCAGCACGCCCTTCTCGCTGGGGTGGAGTCCGGCCGACGGCTCGTCGAGCACGTAGGCCACGCCGAACAGGCCCGAGCGCAGCTGCGCGGCCAGGCGCAGGCGCTGCAGCTCGCCGGTGGACAGCGTGCCGGCCGGGCGGTCCAGGGCGAGGTGCCCGAGGCCGAGGCCCACGATCGTGCCCAGCACGGGCAGCACCGTCGGCAGCAGGAGGCGTTCGGCCTCCTCCTCGGGGGTGCCCTCGCGGTCGGGGAGGGCCTCGGAACGATGGGTCAGCCGGGCCAGCACGTCGTCCAGGGGCATCTGGGCGAGCCGCCAGATCGGCACCCCGACATAGGTGACGCGCAGGGCATCCGGCCCCAGGCGGTGGCCCTCGCACAGCGGGCAGGTGGAGACCGAGAAGTGGGTGAGCGCGCGGCGTCGGGAGGATTCCGCCGCCGAGCTCGACACCGAGTCCCGCAGGTAGCGCTCGACACTGCGCCACCGGCCCCGATAGGGGCCCTGGGTCTGCCCGGGCTCGCGCTCGGGATGCACGGTGACCACGGGCTGCTCGTCCGTGTGGAGGACCCAGTCGCGGGTCTCGGGAGGCAGGTCGCGCCAGGGCCGGTGGAGGTCGACGCCGAGGGTGCCGAGGATGTCCCGGAAGTTCTTGCCCAGCCAGGCGCCCGGCCAGGCCGCGATCGCGCCCTCGGCGATCGAGAGCGAGGGGTCCGGGACCATCGAGGACTCCGTCGGCTCCCGCAGCACGCCGGCTCCGTGGCAGCGGGGGCACGCGCCGTCGGGCGTGTTTGGGGAGAAGAAGTCCGAGGTCAGACGGCCGCTGTGGAGTGCGGATCCGTGCTCGAGGACATCGGCGGGATGGTCTCCGGCCCGTGAGTACAGCAGGCGGATCGCGTTGGAGAGGTTCGTGGTGGTGCCCACGGTGGAGCGCGCGCCGCCCGCGCTGGTGCGCTGTTCGAGGGCCACCGTCGGCGGCATGCCGGTCACGGATTCGACCTGAGGATCCACCGCGCTGCCGATCAGCCGTCGGGCGAAGGGCGCGACGGACTCGAGGTACCGCCGCTGGGACTCGCCGTGGATCGTGCCGAAGGCGAGCGACGACTTCCCCGAGCCGGAGACGCCGGTGAACGCGACGAGCCTCCCGCGCGGGAGGTCCACGCCGACGTCCCGCAGGTTGTGCAGGTGGGCGCCGCGCACGTGCACGAAGCCGTCGTCCGCGCCGAGCGGGGAGAGATCGGGGAGAGCCATCCGGCCAACGTAGCAATGCGGTCCTCCCCGAGCGTGCCTATGGCATGGATCACTGCTGCTAGGGTCACCTGGAGCCCGGGAGCCCCCTTGCCCGGGCAGCAGAGCAGAACGAAGGAGTTGTGCCCCGTGTCCACCCCTCCCCAGGGATCCTCAGGCCCCCGGCCGGACCCTCTCGACGGCCAGGACGCCGTCGACCCTCGATCATCCGCCGGAACGTCCGAACCGACTCCCGAGCAGTTCCTCGCCGTCCAGCAGTCCGAGGAGTTCAGGGGGCTGCGCCGCAGCTTCCGCGGCTTCGCGATCCCGATGACCATCACCTTCCTGGTCTGGTACCTCACCTACGTGCTGCTGTCCACGTATGCCGAGGGCTTCATGTCGATCCACGTGTTCGGCAACCTGAACCTCGGGATCCTCATGGGATTCAGCCAGTTCCTCATGACGTTCCTGATCACCTGGCTGTACATCCGCCACGCGAACAAGTCCCTCGATCCCGTCTCCTCCCGGATCCGTGACGAGCTGGAAGGGGCCCTCTGATGGAGTTCGGCAATCCGATCCTGAACATCGCGATCTTCCTCGCCTTCGTGGTCGTCACCCTGGTGGTCGTCATCAGGGTCTCCCGCACCACCACCAAGGCCAGCGACTTCTACCACGGCGGTCGCAGCTTCTCCGGCCGCCAGAACGGCATCGCCATCGCCGGCGACTACCTCTCGGCCGCCTCGTTCCTCGGCATCGTCGGCTCCGTGGCCCTGTACGGCTACGACGGCCTGCTGTACTCCGTCGGCTTCCTGGTGGCCTGGCTGGTGGCGCTGCTGCTCGTCGCGGAGCCGCTGCGCAACACCGGCAAGTACACGATGGCCGACGTCCTCTCCTTCCGCATGAGGCAGCGCCCCGTGCGCACCGCCGCGGCAACCTCCACCCTCGCCGTCACCTTCTTCTACCTGCTCGCCCAGATGGCCGGCGCCGGGGCGCTGGTGTCCCTGCTGATCGGCATCGAGGGCCGCGTGGGCCAGTCGCTGGTGATCGCCGTGGTGGGCTTCGTGATGATCGCGTACGTGATGATCGGCGGGATGAAGGGCACCACCTGGGTGCAGATCATCAAGGCGGTCCTGCTGATCACGGCCGTCGGCGTCACCACCGTGTGGATCCTCGCCCTGAACGGCTTCAACCTCTCGGCCGTGCTCGGCCAGGCGGTGAACTCCCATCCGGACGGGACCGCCATCCTCGAGCCGATGCTCCAGTACGGCACCTCGGGCTCCTCGAAGCTGGGCTTCGTCTCGCTCGCGATCGCGCTCGTCTTCGGCGCCGCCGGGCTGCCGCACGTGCTGATGCGCTTCTACACCGTGCCCACGGCCAAGGAGGCCCGACGCTCGGTGGTCTGGGCGATCGCCCTGATCGGGTTCTTCTACCTGTGCACCCTGGTGCTCGGCTTCGGCGCCGCGTACATGGTGGGGGTGGATGTGATCGCCGGGCTCCCGGGCGGATCCAACTCCGCGGCTCCCGCGCTCGCGTACGCCGTCGGCGGCACCGTGCTGATGGCGATCATCTCGGCGGTCGCCTTCGCGACGATCCTCGCGGTGGTGGCGGGCCTGACGATCACGGCCTCGGCGTCCTTCGCGCACGACATCTACAACGGCGTGATCAAGCACGGCCAGGCCGACCAGAAGAAGGAGGTCGCCGTCGCCCGGCGCACCGCGGTGGTGATCGGTGCGGTCTCCATCGTCGGCGGCATCCTCGCCGCCGAGCAGAACGTGGCGTTCCTGGTCTCGCTCGCCTTCGCGATCGCGGCGAGCGCGAACCTGCCCTCGATCCTGTACTCGCTGTACTGGAAGCGGTTCAACACCCGCGGCTCGGTGTGGAGCATCTACGGCGGACTGTTCAGCGCCCTGTTCCTCATCACGTTCTCCCCGGTGGTCTCCGGCTCGGAGACCGCGATGATCCCGGGCGTGGACTTCGCGTGGTTCCCGCTGACGAACCCCGCGCTGGTCTCGGTGCCGCTGGGCTTCTTCCTCGGCTGGCTGGGCTCGGTGACCTCCTCCGAGCACAACGAGCTCAAGCAGGCCGAGATGGAGGTGCGCTCGATGACCGGTGCCGGGTCGGAGAAGGCCACGGTCGAGCACTGAGAGTCGTCGAGGTCAGGCCAGGGCGAGCCCCGAGTCGTGCCGGGTGGCGCGGTCGTGCAGGTCGATGATCTGCTGCTCGACCTCCGTGGGGGCGGGTCCGGTGGCCGTGAGCAGGCGGCACACCGCGACCTCCCGCGAGGCGGCGCGGTAGCGCTCCACCCAGTCGGTGTGGACGCTGTCCTGCGCGGTGCGGCTGCCGAGCTGTTCGAAGCGGTCCACCTCGATCCGCCAGGGCTTGGGGGTCAGGCGTGCCCGGTAGCTGTCGTGCACGCGGCTCAGCAGCATGTAGAGGCGGTCGCTGTGCAGCTCGGCCATCAGCTCCTGGGCGCGGTCGCCGGTGGGCTCCGCACCGGCGCCGGTGAGCAGCACACGGAATCCGTTGCGGGTGCGATAGCTGCGCATCCCGAGCTCGGGATGCGCCTGCGCGAACCCCTCGATGCGCTGGACGATGCGGGCGTGCGCGTCGCCCCGTTCCCCCGGGCCGGGCAGGCCGAGGGCATCAGGATCCGGTTCGGCGGCCGCGTCGGCACCGCCGCCGCCGAACAGGCGCGAGAGCAGTCCGCGCTTCCCGCGGGCGGGCGGGCGTGAGGAGGCGGGCAGATCGATGTCGCTGATCAGCACCGCATCGGTGTTCAGCACCGCGGCGCCGTAGCGGTTGCGGGTGATCGCGGCGATCAGGGCGCCGCTCGGGGCGTGGATCTCCTCGAGCAGCTCCTCGGGCAGGCGGCGCGCGGGGTAGTACTCGATGTCCGAGCCGACCGCGGCCCCGGGGCCTCCGGAGGCGATCAGGCGCTCGAGGCGCTCCTGGGCGTCGCGGCGGGCGTCCTCGGGCGAGACGTCCGAGGAGCCGTGGATCGTCAGGTCGAACTCGCGGCCCTCGGAGGTGGTGCGGACCTCTCGGACCGTGGCCCAGTGGCGGGGGATCGGCTGCATGCTACGACTGTAGACGGTCGGGTTCCTCGCCCGGCCTGTCCTCGTCCTCGTCCTCGTCCTCGTCGACCGCGGCCGCGCCGTGCCGCATCCGCTGGTACTTCCACCGTTCGGCGATGGTCGCCTTCGACGACGCCCGGTTCGTGGGGGTGCGGGGGTCCTTCCCCAGGACCGGGTCGTCGCCCACCTGGTAGGTGTCGGTCCAGACCTGGATCACCGCCCATGCCACGGCGGTGAGGGGGACGGCGAGGACGGCGCCGAAGAAGCCGCTGACGATCGTGCCGACGGCCAGCGCAAGCAGCACGACGAGGGCGTGCAGGCTCAGCGCACGCCCCATGACGATGGGCTGGAGCAGGTTGCTCTCGAGCTGATTGACGAGGACGACGATGGCGATCACGACCAGGGCGATGAGGGGGCCGCTGGTCACGAGGGCCACCAGGGCGGCGACGGCTCCTGCGACGGTGGCTCCGACGATCGGGACGAAGGCGCCGACGAACACGATGACGGCCAGGGGCACCGCGAGCGGCACCCCGAGGAAGGCCAGCGGCACCCCGATGAAGAGGGCGTCGACCGCGGCGATGGTCGCGGTGCCGCGGACGTATCCGCCCAGCAGCTGGACGGTCCGGTCGCCGGATTCGGCGAGTTTGGCGCGGGTCGGGCCGTGGAACCAGCGCAGCGTGAAGTTCCACAGCATCGGGCCGTCCTTCAGGAAGAAGAACAGCACGACGATCATCAGCACCGCGCCGGTGACGAATCCGGTGGCCGCACCGAGCCCGCTCAGCGCGCCGCCGAGGAACGTCCCGCTGGTGATGAAGGAGGTGACCTGCTGCAGCGCGGAGTCGATGGAGGCCGTGTCGACGGGCACGGGGCCGGTGCGCAGGACGCGCTGGAGCTCCTGCCAGCCGCCGACCGCCGAGCTGGACAGCTCGTCCCAGTCGCTGCGCACGGCGAAGACGACCCCGGTCACGACCCCGCCCAGGACGACCAGCGTGCCCAGGAAGGTGGCGATGGTGGCCAGCAACGGGGACCAGCGCTTGCGGACCAGCCAGCCGACCAGCGGGCGGACCGCGGAGGCGAGGATGAGCGCCACGAGCGCGGCGACCACGACCAGGGCGACCCGGGCCAGGAGCCACAGCAGGCCGACGACCACGGCGGCGACGACGTCGACATGGTCAGGAGGCTACGCTCCGAACATGTCCTCCGCCGGGCCTTCCGCCGACCACGCAGCGATCGTCTACAACCCGGTCACGGTGCCCCTGGACCGGGTGCGCGGTGTCGTCGAGGAGGAGGAGCGCCGCCACGGCTGGGGCGCCTCGCAGTGGTTCGCGACGGCTCGGGAGGACTCGGGTCGCGGCGCGGCGGCCCGCGCGCTCGCCGGTGCCCCGTCGGTCGTGATCGTGGCCGGGGGCGACGGGACCGCCCGCATCGTCGCCGAGGCGGCGCTGGGCAGCGGGACCCCCTTCGCCCTGCTGCCTTTCGGGACCGGCAATCTGCTGGCGCGGAACCTGGGCCTCCCGCTGGGGGAGCCCACCGCGTCGGTCGCCGCCGCGTTCTCCGGGGCGACGCGTCCGGTCGACGTCGGGGTCGCCGAGCTCGAGGACGAGGCGGGGGAGTGGACCACGCGGATGTTCCTGGTCATGGCCGGTATAGGCCTCGATGCGGAGATGGCTCGCACCACGAGCACGCTGGCGAAGCGGATCATCGGCTGGCTCGCCTATGTGCCGCCGATCGCGCGCTCGCTCCTCGCGCACCGGCCGCTGGACCTGCGATATCGGATCGATGGCGGGCGCATCCGGACGGCTCGCGCCCACACGGTCATCATCGGCAACTGCGGCACGCTGACCGGCGGCATGCTGCTGCTGCCGGAGGCCGCCCTCGATGACGGCCTCCTCGACGTGGTCATGCTGCGCCCTGCGCGCCGCCTGGGATGGGCCCGGATCGGGGCCCGTCTGACGGCGCAGGGAGTGGCGCACCGGTCGCGGTTCGGCCGGAGCATGCTGCGGCTCGCCCCCGGGCTGCACGCTCTGGTCTACGCCCGGGGACGGACGTTCGAGGTCCGCTTCGGGACGCCCTACGGGGTGCAGCTCGACGGCGACAGCGTGGGCCTCGCCCGCAGCGCCCGGATCGGTCTCCGCCCCGGTGCGCTGCGCGTGTGCGTCGCCGGCGGCTGAACCGCGCTCCGAGGTGTGACGGCCCCGGCAGCCCTGCTCCTATTGCAGCGACTCGAACTTGCGGACCCAGGCCGTGCCGATGGGATTGGCGTCGGCCACCATGATCCCGAAGCGGTCCCCGGCGATCTCGGCGACCTCGGTCAGCGCCACGCGACGCTCGTGCTCGAGGGAGTGGTCCAGGCGGCGCACGCCGTCGGCGATGATCTTCGCGAACGAGTCGGTGCGGCCGAGGTAGGAGACGAAGGGCATCGAGAACTTCTCGGCGTACCGGGCCGAGAGGTCGCGCACCGCCTCGACGTCCTCCTCGGTGAGGTTCTCCAGCGCGAAGGAGCCGACGTCCTGGCTGATCACGCCGGCCTGCTCCTCGGAGGCCGTCATGAGCGTGGCCATGTCCGGATAGCTCTCCACGAGGGCGTCCTGCTGGGAGCGGTCCGCGGTGAGCACGGCGTCCTCGATCGCGGCGCGCAGGGCGGGGGCGTCGGCGAAGGGGCGCGACTCCCAGGCGCGCTCGAGAGGCCAGGTGGCGCCGTTGAAGAGGGAGCCGAAGGTGGACACGAAGGTCTCGCGCTCCATCTCGCCCACCTCGGAGATCCCGATGCGCTCGCCGGCGGCCGTGGTGGTGACCATCGCACCGCGCTGGCGGCCGATGTGGAAGAACAGGATGTTCAGCACGATCGCGGAGATCGCGCCGACGGTCACGCCCGAGGAGACGAACACCTGCGCCCACGAGGGGAACACGCCGGCGATGTCCGGCTTGAAGCTGACCAGCATGGCCAGGCCGAGGGAGGTGCCCACGATGACCGAGTTGCGGTTGTCGGTGAGGTCCACCTTGGACAGGGTCTGGATGCCCACGAGCGCCACCGACGCGAACAGCGCGAGCGAGGCGCCGCCGAGCACGGGGGAGGGGATCGCCTCGACCACCGCGCCGGCCTTGGGCAGCACGCCGAGCACGATCATGATCACGCCGGCCCCGGCGACCACCCAGCGGGACTTCACACGGGTCAGGCGCACCAGGCCGATGTTCTGCGCGAAGCAGGTGTACGGGAAGGAGTTCAGCACGCCGCCCAGCAGCGTGGAGAGGCCGTCGGCCCGGACCGCCTCGGCGATGTTCCGGGGCCGGATCCGCCGGCCGACGATCTCGCCCGCGGCGAAGACGTCGCCGGTGGTCTCGACCATCGTGATCAGCATGACGATGATCATCGAGATGATCGCGGTCAGCGAGAAGGTGGGGACGCCGAAGTAGAAGGGCGTGGTGACGCCGAAGGCGGAGGCCTCGGTGACTCCGCCGAACGAGGTGTCGCCCAGGATCAGGGCCACGGCGGTGCCGATCACCAGCCCCAGCAGCACGGCGATGGTGCCCAGGAAGCCGCGGAAGAACCGCTGCACGAGCACGATGATCCCCAGCGTGCCCAGGGCGTAGGCGATGTCGCGGCCCGCGGGGACGCCCTCGGCGTAGTTGGTGATGTCCCCGGCGGAGACGCCCAGCAGCGTGATGCCCATCGTGGTCAGCACCGTGCCGATCACCACCGGCGGGAAGAAGCGCAGGATCTTCGCGAAGTACGGGGCGACCAGGAAGGTGAACAGGCCTGCGACGATGATCGAGCCGTAGATCATCGGCAGCCCCTCGGCGCCGCCCTCGCCGCCCGTCGCGGCCAGACCGATCGCGATGATCGGGCTCACCGCCGTGGTGGTCACGCCCTGGATGATCGGCAGGCGCACGCCCACCTTCCAGAAGCCCACCGACTGGATCAGCGTCGCGATGCCGCAGGTGAACAGGTCCGCGTTGATCAGGTGGATGGTCTGCTCCGCCGTCAGGCCCAGGCCCGAGGCGATCAGCAGCGGCACGATCACCGCGCCGGCGTAGAACGCCAGGACGTGCTGGATCGACAGCACGCCGAGCCGGGCAGGCGGTGGGACCTGGTCCACAGGATGCTTCGGGGAGGTCTCGAGCGCGGGGGAGGCGGTGGTCATGGGCCGTCCTAGGGAAACCATCGGGTGGGGAGCGGGGCCGCTGGGCAGCGGGCACCAGCGTAGGGCCACGGCTGCGGCCCACGCCCGACGGGGTCGCATCATGGCTGGTCAGTCGGGCCGGACGAGAGGCACTCCACGCCCGGCCGTCCACAGTGTGGGACGCTGCGGGCCCGTGAGGCGCCGGCGCATGACATGCGAGGCAACCAATGGCCAGCAGGGGGCGCGGCAGGGTACAAGGGACGGGTGAGCAGCACCCCCACCCCACCGCCCACCGTCCGTCCCGAGCCCGGCGCCCGGCCTGCGCGCGCGACCGCCGTCGGCGGCGTCCTGGCCGTCCTCGCCGTCGGGCTGATCGCGCTGAACCTCCGTCCCGGGGCGACCTCGCTCGGCCCGGTCATGGAGGACGTGGTGGGCGCCTACGGCCAGGGCGCGATCGCGTCCGGTCTGCTCACGGCGCTGCCCTGCATCGCCTTCGGCATCTTCGGCTTCCTCGCCGTCCCGATCTCCCGACGGCTGGGGCTGACCGGCACCGTCGTCGCCTCGTTCGTGCTGGTCGCGATCGGTCTGCTGCTGCGCCCCACGGCCGACAGCTTCGGCATGTTCCTGGTGCTGTCACTGCTGGTGCTGGTGGGGCCCGCGCTCGGCAACGTGGTGGTGCCCGCCTGGATCAAGCAGCACGGCAGCGCGCACACGGTGGGCCTGATGACCCTGTACAGCGTGATGCTCGCCGTCGGCGGCTCGGCGGGCGCCGCGCTCGCGGTCCCGCTCGCCGGAGGGGCGGCCGACGGGTGGCGCGGCTCCCTGCAGCTGTGGGCGCTCGCGGCCGCGGTGCCGGCGGTGATCTGGGCGTTCGTGCTCACCCGCACCGGCCACGACTTCCCGCCCGCCCCCGCGGAGGGCGATCTGCCCGGATCCCTGCTGCGCTCGCCGACGGCGATCGCGCTGACCGTCATGTTCGGCGTGCAGTCCGCGAACGCCTACACCCAGTTCGGGATGCTCCCGCAGGTCCTCACCTCCTCCGGGATCAGCCCCACACGAGCGGGATTCCTGATCGCCGTGATCTCCGGCTGGGGCTTCGTGGGCGGCCTGGTCATGCCCACCGTCATCGCCCGCTTCCGGCACCTGCCGTGGCTGGTCGCCGGCTTCGGGGTGCTCACCACGATCGGCTATCTCGGCCTGTGGCTCGCCCCGGCCGCGAGCCCGATGCTGTGGGCCTGCGTGCTCGGGATCGGCGGCTTCGCCTTCCCCACCGCGATCGCCCTGCTGCCGGCCCGCACCCGCAGCGCCCGGGTGACGGCTCGCCTGGGCGGGCTCGCGCAGCCGCTGGGCTATGTCTTCGCCGCGCTCGGCCCCATCGCGGCCGGCACCATGCTGGACCTCACCGGATCGTTCCCCGCCGTGCTGGTGTTCCTCGCGATCACCGGGATCGTGCTCGCGATCGCCGGATACCGGGCGGCCCTGCCGCGGTACGTCGACGACGAGATCACCGCCTGAGCCCGCTGCCGCACAGCGCTGCCGCGCACGAGGTGTCGGCACCGCGAGGACCTGCCCGGAGAATCATGGGAAGATGCCCCCATGAGCATCGTCCGCACGCTGCGCATCCTCGCCTCCCAGCGCCCGTCCCTGCCTCCCCGCGCTCTCGCGGCACCGCGCAGGGTCGCGCGTCGTCGGCACGGGAACGTGCCTGTGACCTGGATCGACGCTGACCTCTCCTCGACCGCCACGATCGTGCACCTCCATGGTGGGTCCTATGTCGCCGGTGAGAAGACGGCGCACTGGGAATGGCTCGAAGAGGTGGGGCGGCGCTCCGGGGCCGCCACCGCGATGGTCCACTACCGGCTGGCGCCGACATACCCGTACCCCGCTGCGATCGAGGACGTCCTGCACGCGATCGATGCGATGGGCGAGCAGGCCCTGCTGCGCCCCGGGCGCTGGGTGCTCTCCGGGGACGGCGCCGGCGCGGGGCTCGCGCTCGCCGTCGCCCAGACCCTCGCCGCCGCCGGCGGGGACGCCCCCGCCCTGCTGCTGCTCGAGTCGCCCTGGGCGGACCTCACGGAGTATGCGGCCACCACCGGCGGGCTCTCCCATGCCGCTGCGCGCCTGTACGCCGGCGCGGTCCCTGCGGAGAACCCCCGCATCAGCCCGCTCCGCGGCGACCTCGGCTCCCTGCCGCCGGTTCACCTGGTCACCGGCACCGAGGACGAGGTCGTGCAGGATGCGCGCCGACTGCGCGAGGGCATCGCCGCCGGCGGCGGCACGGTCGAGTACGTGGAGATCCCCGGCGCAGGTCACAGCGTAGCCCTCACAGGCGCGACGGCCGACGCGCAGTCCGCGCGACGCACCCAGATCGCCGCCGTGCGACAGGCCGTCGGCCTCGACCCGGCGCCCGCGCCGTCCGCCTGAGGCGACCCGGCATTCATCTCGCCGTGTGAGGATGACGCTGTAGCACCGGGGCCCGGGTGCGGGTCGCGGAGGAGTCGATCGGAAGGCGAGAGATGATCCTCGAGAGGCTGTACGACACCGACCTGGCGCAGGCCAGCTATCTTCTCGCCTCCGCGGCCGCGCGACGCGCGATCGTGGTGGATCCCCGCCGTGACGTGCAGGTCTACCTCGACCTCGCGGCGGCCCACGGTGTCCAGATCACCGACGTCACCGAGACCCACCTCCACGCCGACTATCTCTCGGGCTCGCGCGAGCTGGCCGAGGCCGCCGGCGCCGCGCTCCACGTCTCCGGGCACGGCGGGGCGGACTGGAGCTACGGCTACGACGCGCAGCTGCTGCGCGACGGGGACGAGATCGAGCTCGGGGAGGTGCGCGTGCGCGTCCTGGCCACCCCCGGCCACACCCCGGAGCACCTCAGCTTCCTGATCACCGACGGCGGCATGACCGACCAGCCCGGCTACCTGCTCTCCGGGGACTTCGTCTTCGCCGGGGACCTGGGCCGGCCGGATCTGCTGGACGAGGTCGCCGGCGGCGAGGACACCCGGGAGGACTCCGCCCGGGCGATGTTCGCCTCGCTGCGCGACCGCTTCGTGACGCTGCCGGATCACGTGCTGGTCCTCCCCGGCCACGGGGCGGGCTCCGCCTGCGGGAAGTCGCTCGGCGCGGTGCCCGCCACGACCGTCGGCTACGAGAAGCGCGTGGCCTGGTGGGCGCCCTTCGTCGAGAGCGGCGACGAGGCGGGGTTCGTCGACCGTCTGCTGCACGGCCAGCCCGAGGCCCACGCCTACTTCGCCCGGATGAAGCGCCAGAACCGCGACGGGCCCGCGCTGCGCGGCCCGGCCGAGCCGCTCGCCGAGCTCTCCCCGGCCGACGTCGCCGCGCAGCTCGCGGACGGCAGCGCAGTGCTGCTGGACACCCGCGAGCTCGCCGACGTGCGCCGCCGCTCGGTGAGCGGCGCGCTCACCGTGCCCGCCTCCTCCAAGCGCTCCACGTTCGCGGCCTGGAGCTACGATCCCGAGCGCGAGGACACGCCGCTGATCCTCCTGGCCCGCGACGCCGAGCAGGCCGAGGAGCTGCGCGACAACCTGCTCCGGGTCGGCATCGACGAGGTGGCCGGCTATGTGACCACCACCGAGGGCCTGCGCTCCTTCACGCCCGAGACCGTCGCCCCCGCCGACCTCGCGGGCTACGAGCATGACCTGCTGCTCGACGTCCGCGGCCGTGAGGAGCACGCCCTCGGTGCGGTGCCCGGATCCGCGCAGCTCCACGCGGGCCGAGCGTTGTGGGAGCTCGAGCAGCTCGAGGCTCTCCATGAGGGCGGCCGCATCGTCGTGTACTGCCAGTCCGGGCTGCGCGCCGGCATCATCTCCGCGGCCCTGCGCCGTGCCGGCTGCGAAGTCGCCGAGCTCGAGGGCAGCTACGCGGGCTGGTCGCAGTGGGCGGCGGCCCGCTGAGGCCGGATCCGAGGGGAGGGATCAGGCGCAGAGCACGTTGGTCGCGTCGTCCCCGGACAGCAGCGGGGACCCGGGATCCAGCAGGTCCTCCTGCGTGAGGCGCGGGGAGGCGATGACCGAGTCCGCGGTCTCCTGCTGCGCCGCGTGATGCTCCGCGGTGTCCGCGAGCGCGGGCACGACGAGCCCGTCGGCCTCCCGGACCCCGCAGGTGTCGAGCCCGTGCACGGTCACCCGCAGGGTGGCCGAGGTCGCCGCTCCGAGATCCTCCCCGGTGTCGAGGTGCGCGACGATGCCGGTGCGATAGGCGACCACGCCCACCTCATGACTGTCCACGTCGACCACGGACCAGGCGATCGTCCCGCCCAGCAGCAGCACGGGAGCGCCCTCGAGCTCCGCCCGGTACCAGTCCATCCCCAGCGCGGGCCGGCCGATGGTCGCGAAGCCGGGAGCCAGGGCGAAGCCGTGCACGTGGCGCTCGCCGTCGTCCCAGGCCTCGGCCAGCTGCTCGCGCCAGTACGAGGGCGCGGCGGCGCTCACGAGCTCGAGGGCGGCGGCGGGGTCGAGACCGGCCAGCGCCTCGGGGGAGAGATAGGCGGTCTCCAGGAAGTCGATCAGGGCTGTCCGGGTCGGGTCGAGGACGGCGTCGTCATCGCCCAGCGGTTCCCACGAGTCCAGCTCGGCGGCGTCGCCGCGGATCGGCAGCGCGAGCACGTCGGCGGCGGTGCGCCCGTCCCAGCGCACCTCGTCCAGATGGGCGAGCGGATCCCGCGGGACGTCGTCGGCGGTGGCGACCGCGGCCGGCCCCCGGGCGCAGCCCGCCCCGAGGAGCACGGCACCGCAGGACAGCAGGCCGCCGAGGTCACGGCGCCGCAGAGGTGCAGCCAGAACCACGAGAACCCCCTCCGGTCGTGGCGCCGCGGCGCCCGGGCTCGTTCCCGGGTCCACAGAGACCGAGGTCAGCATAACGGTGCCCCACCCGCCGGTTATGCTGAGGCCGCTATGGCTGATGTGATTGTCGGGCGCTTCGCCCTCATCGACCTGATCGCCAAGGGCGGTTCCGGGTCCGTGTGGCGAGCCTGGGACTCGAAGGCCGGGGAGCTGTGCGCGGCGAAGGTGCTGAGGCAGCGCGACTCGGCCGATCTGATGCGGTTCGTGCGCGAGAAGGGCGTCAGCTTCGACCATCCCCACCTGCTCACCCCCTACGGCTGGGGCGCTGAGGACGAGCACGTGGTGATCGCGATGCCGCTGGCCGCCGGGGGCACTCTCGACTCCGTGGTGCGCACGCGCGGCAGGCTCGCCGAGCCCGCCGTGGTGGTCCTGCTCGATCAGCTGCTGGACGGGCTGTCCCATGTGCACGCCGAGGGGTGGATCCACCGCGACGTGAAGCCGGCGAACATCATGTTCGAGCCGCGCGGCCGTGCCGCGCCCGTCTCGCGACTGGCGGACTTCGGCATCGCCGTGCACGAGAGCGATGTGCGCTTCACCCACGTGGGCATGGTCAACGGCACCCCCGGCTACATGGCGCCCGAGCTGTTCGCGATGGCCGAACCCCATCCCTCGCACGACCTCTACGCCGCGGGAGTGGTCGCGCTGGTCGCGCTGAACGGCAGGATCAGGCTGCACGACGGTGCCTTCCGGCCCGACGAGCTCGCCCAGCACCTGCGCGGCGTGACCCCCAAGCTCTCCGCGGTGATCCGCACCCTGCTCGCCGCTCAGCCGGAGGAGCGCTACCAGGACGCCGACACCGTGCGCCGTGACCTGCCGCGTGTCCCGCCGGGCTACCCGCTCACCCACGCCGACGGCGCCCCGCTCGACCTGGTCGACACCCTCGACCCGCTGCCGCCGGATGCCCCGGGCGCCGTGCGCCCGGAGCGGCCCGTCCCCGAGCTCGCGCCGTCCTCGATGGAGGCGATCCGGGCGGGCCAGGTGCAGCAGGGCTTCTCCTCGGGCTCGCCCTCCCCGCAGACGGGACCGCCCGGCCACGGCCCGCAGCAGGGCGCGCCGGGTCAGTACGGCGGAGGTCCTGGGCTCACGCCGCCGAGCCGGAGCTCCCCGCAGACCACCACCTCGGCCCAGGCTCCCGCCGGTCCGGTGGCCGCCCGGCCGGCGGGGACCCACCGCAGCACCCTGATCGCGGCGGGCATCGGCATCGCCGCGGCCGTGCTGCTCGGCGCGATCGTCGCGGTCACCCTGCTGTGGGTCTTCCCCCGCCCCGGCTCAGCGCTGCCCGGCGCCGAAGGGACCTCGCACAGCAGCATCGATCCGTCGTTCGCCGAGGTCGAGGCGGGGCAGGAATGCGCGCCGACGGATGAAGGGGTCATCGCCCTCACGCCCGACGGCGCCTACGTCTCCTGCACGGCGGCCGACGACGGCGCCGTGCACCGCTTCGCCTGACCGGGGCGTGAGGTCAGCGGGGGACGACCGCCGTGGTGTCCAGGGATTGGATGAGCGCCTCGCGCCGCGGATCCATCAGCAGATCGATGCGCAACGACGGCGTGCTCGCCTCGCCCTTCCCGGATCCCGGCAGCACCCAGCGCAGCTGCGCCCGGCTCAGCACGGTCGCGTCCTCGACCCGCAGAGCCGCCACGGACTCCTTCGTCAGGCCGGTCGCCACGAGGGCGGTCTCCAGGCGGCGCCGACGCTCCGTCCGTGACGTATCGAGGTCCATGTTGTCAGCGAACCAGGCGTCGGCCACGGCATCGTCCGCAGTGCGCAGCCAGGTCAGAGCACCGTCGGCGGCCTCGAGGGTGCGCGGCGCAGCGGTCGTCGGCGCGGGGGTGAACAGGGCCGGTGACTCACGCTGCAGGATCCGCAGGGCCTGCATCGACAGCGGCACGGCCGGCGCGTACTTGGAGTTCGCGAGCGCCACGATGCCGACGCCGGAGGCCCGGCTCCACACCATGAAGGAGCCGTAGCCGGGATAGCCGCCGGAGTGGGAGATGACGTCCCCGAGGTCGGGGAACTGCTCGACGACCAGCCCGAAGCCGTAGCCGCGGATCCGGTCGAAGCCGGGGGAGTGGCCGTCCTCGCCGGCGGGGAGCGCGCGCAGCGGATGGTGACGCTTCAGCTGCTGCATCTCGCGGCGGGAGGCGGTGGACAGCAGCTCCTGGTCCCGGTCCGCGGCGTCGGGAGCGTCGGCCGCGGCGAGGAAGCGCATCCAGGTGGCGACGTCGTCGACCGTGGAGAACAGCCCGGCCATCGCGCCGTAGACGCCGGGGGCGTCCAGCGGCACCGGCTCGAAGCGGGTGGCGTCGGCGCGGTCGCCCAGGCGGTGCCCGGTGGCCAGATGCGCGGTGTCGATCTCCTCGGCGGACCATCCGGTGGCCTCGAGCCCGAGCGGGTCGAGGAAGCGGCGGCGGATCTCGCCGGCATAGTCCGAGCCGGTCACCTCGTCGATGACCCGGCCCAGCAGGGCGAATCCGGTGTTGGAGTATTCGAAGCCGGTGTCGGGGCGGTGCACGTGGCCGAGGCCGCCGGCCAGGGTGTCCGCGAACTGCTCGGGGGTCATCGCCTCCTGGCGGTCGCCCCACGGGTTGTCGGTGACGAGGCCGGCACCCATCGTGAGCAGGTGGCGCAGGGTGATCCGGGGGTCGTCGGAGGCGAGCTCGAAGGCGTCGGCCGCCTCGGGCACATACTGTGCGACCGGGTCGTCCAGGCGCACGGCGCCCTCGTCGCGCAGGGCGAGGATCGTCGCGGCGGTGAAGGACTTGGTCATCGAGGCGATGCGGGAGACGGTCGCGCGGTCCAGGGGCGAGGAGCCGGGCGCCGGGGAGCCGTCCAACAGCTCGTGGTGGCCGGCGGCGCCATGGGCCAGCACGGCCTGCGCATCGCCGTGGCCTCCGACGATCGCCCAGGTCACCCCGGACGTCCGGTGCTGTGCGACGGCATCGTCGAACAGTGCGGTGATCTCGGTGAGGGCGGACTGGGGAAGAGCGGTGGTGCGGGTGGGCATGGCTCTCACTGTAGGTCGTCGGGCGGGTGGTCGTCAGAGGGGAGGTCCTCGGACCCGGCGCGGTCCTGCGACCCGTAGAACGCCGCGATGATCTGCGCGGGCCCGGGACCGATCGCGGCGGCGAGCAGCTCCGGGTCGGTGCGGGCGGGGTCGTAGGCGGGGAGCGGGGGTGCCGGCTCCTCCTCGCGGTCCGTTCCGCCGGATCCCGCGGTCTCGCGCGGGGCGACGAGGTCCTCGAGGGTGAGCCCGCGCAGGGTCAGCAGGTGCACGGGATGCTCGTCGACCGCTTCGACCAGCACGTACGTGAGCGCGGCGACGTGACGGCAGGGTCCGGGCCAGTCCAGGCAGGAGCAGTCGTGGCTGAGCTCGGAGGCGTCGCGCGGCAGCAGGGAGAGCTCGGAGCCGGAGAGGGTGCGCTCGAACTCCTCGGGGTAGATGCCGCCGGCGACGCGGGCGGGCAGCTCGGGCCGTGACCGGGCGATCCGCACGAACTCCTCGCGGTCGTCCGGCGAGTACGGGGGGAGGTCGAGCCGGGCCTGGTGGAGCTCGCCGTCGGCATCGAGCACGTCGCCGCGCGCGGTCCCGGCCTCCACATCGAGCCATTGCACGCGTCCGGCGCGGGCGTCGGCCTTCCCGCTGCCGGCACGGCCCACGCCCAGCAGGCGCTCGGCGGCGTCGCGCAGGGCGGCCGCATGCCAGCTCTTCCCGATCGCTCCGCGGCGGGAGACGAGCCTGATGCTCATGAGTCCTCCTCGTCCAGGCGGAGCAGACGCAGCAGCCGGTCGTCGTCCAGGGAGGAGAGCCAGTCCTCGCCGGGGCTGATCGTCATGTCGGCGAGGGACTGCTTGTCGGCGAGCACCGTGTCGATCTTCTCCTCGACCGTGCCGGCGCTGACCAGCTTGTGCACGGTGACGTCCTTGCGCTGACCGATCCGGAAGGCGCGGTCGGTGGCCTGGTTCTCCACCGCCGGGTTCCACCAGCGGTCCAGATGGACGACGTGGTTGGCCGCGGTCAGGGTGAGCCCGGTGCCGCCCGCCCGCAGGCTCAGCAGCATCAGGCCCGGCCGGTCCCGCTGCCCCTGGAACTCGGCGACCATCTGATCGCGGTCGTGCTTGGAGACGCCGCCGTGGAGGAAGGGCACGCTGATCCCGTACTCCGCGAACCTCTCCTCCCAGTAGGGGACGAGCAGCCGGCCGAAGGTCGTGAACTGGGTGAACAGGATGGCCTTCTCGCCCTCGGCGAAGGCCGCCCCGAGCACGTCGTCGATCAGCTCGAGCTTGCCCGAGCGGTGCTGGCCCTCCCGCAGCATCGGCGTGCCGTCGCCGAGGTAGTGGGCGGGATGGTTGCACACCTGCTTCAGACGGGTGATCGTCGAGACCACGAGAGTGCGACGGGCCTTCTCGTCGGCCCCGTCGATCTTCACCATCAGATCGTCCACCAGCGCCTGGTAGAGCCCGGCCTGCTCCGGGGTCAGGTTCACGACCTGGGTGAGCTCGTTCTTCTCCGGCAGGTCCTTGATGATCGAGCGGTCCGTCTTCACCCGGCGCAGGATGAACGGCGAGGTCACGAGCTTCAGCCGGCTGAGCGCTCCGCTGTCGCCGTCCTCCTCGATCGGGGTCGCGACCCGGTCGCGGAACGAGGCGGCGCTGCCCAGCAGGCCGGGGTTGGCGACCTCCATGAGGGAGTGCAGGTCCGCGAGCTTGTTCTCCACCGGGGTGCCGGTCAGGGCCAGGCGATGCGGCGCGGTGAGGGTGCGGGCGGCGCGGGTGACCTGCGTGCCGGGGGTCTTCACGTGCTGCGCCTCGTCCAGGACGATGCGATGCCACGGGACCGCCGAGAGCACCGCGAGGTCCCGGGCGAGCAGGGAGTACGTGGTGATGACCAGGTCGAGATCGGCGGCCCCGGCCACGAAGGACTCATCGCGCAGCCGGTTCCCGCCGTGATGCACGTGCACCGAGAGCTCCGGGGCGAAGGTCGCCGCCTCCCGCTGCCAGGCGCCGACCACGGACATCGGGCACACCAGCAGGGTGGGGCCCAGGGAGCCCGGTGCCGGGGCGGAGGCGACATCGGGGACCTCATGGGCTTCGGCGTCGGGTCGCTCGCGGCCGAAGGGGTGGGTGCCCTCGCGCTCGCGGCACAGCAGGGCGAGCACCTGCATCGTCTTGCCCAGTCCCATGTCGTCGGCGAGGATCCCGCCCAGGCCCATCCGGTCCAGCGCCCACAGCCAGTTCACGCCGTCGAGCTGGTACGGGCGCAGGGTCGCCCGCAGGCTGCGGGGCGGGGGATGGGGGAATGCTCCCTCGGCTCCCGGCAGGAGCCGTGCCAGCCCGTGGCGACCGCCGGAGACCAGGGCGGACATCCCGAAGTCCACGTCGGCCGCGTCGGGCGAGAGGATCATCGAGAACATCTCCAGCCAGGGCGCCCGGCCCTCGACCTCCGCCGGCCGCGGCGGCAGGTCCGGCAGTGCGGGGGCCGACGAGCCGGCGGGAGCGTGCCGGGGCGGGAGGCCGCTCGGGGTCGGCGCGATCCCGTCGGGCCCGGTGGCCAGGCGCGCTCCGCGGGTGCGGGAGGCGAAGGCGTCCAGGAAGCGTTCGGCGGCGCGCAGCGTGGTCGGGTCCAGCCGCACCCACTGCCCGCGCAGCAGCACCAGCTCGCTCTGGGCCTCGCGGATCTCCTCCATCTCCTCCTCGGTGAGCTCGGTGTCGCCCACGGCGACCCGCCAGCGGAAGGAGGCCATCGCGCCGAGCCCCACCCCGGAGGCCTTCTTCTCGCGCTCCTGGCCGTTCTCCTCCTCGGCCTCCTGGGGGCGCAGCGTGGTGCGCTGGGTGGTCCAGTCGCGCGGGAGCAGCACCGTCACCCCGGCCTCCTCGAGGGCAGGGGTGTCCCGGGAGAGGAACTCGCCGGCCTCGGCCGTGGTCAGCAGCCAGTCCACCCCGGTGCCGTCGACCGCGGCGTCGCGCACCGTGGGGGCCAGCCGCATCACGGCGGCCGACGCCTCGGCCGCGCCCGCGGTGGTGAGGTCGCCGACGGCGCGCAGGTCCGCCACGGGGTGCACGGCCCCGCTGGGCTCGCGCAGGCAGGTCTGCAGCGGCCAGGCCGTGCCCACGGGCGGCTGGAAGAGGCGCACCACGAGTTCGCTGTCGGTCGAGGCGAGCTGCACGCCGGGCCGGCCGGAGTCCACGAAGGCGTCGAAAGCGGCGGTGAGACGACGCTGGGCGGGCAGGTCGGCGCGCAGCTCCCCGTCGTCCGCCAGTGCCCACAGCACTCCTGCGGCGTCCTCCGCCGGGGCCGGAGCCTGCCGCAGGTGCTCGGCGAAGGCCGGGCGGGCGTGACCGTCGACCAGGGCGTGCAGCAGCTCCGGGGCGTCACGCTCCGGGGCCCGCCATTCGAGCACGGGGCGGCCGAACCGTTCGCGGGCCCGCACCCGCATCGCCCGGCCGTCCACCACCTCGCGGGCGCGCAGATCCAGCACGATGGCGGCGAGCAGATCGGGCATGGCGACCAGCTCGCCGGTGAGGCGGGCGGCGGCGCCGTCGGTGAGCAGGGCGGAGAGCTGGGCGGTGAGATCCTCGCCGAAGCGGATGCGGAGCAGCTCCGCGGCGGCGCCCACGAACGCGGTCAGAGAGGTGCCGGCGAGCGGCAGGGCGGGCACCCGGCGGTCGCCGTCGCGACCGGGGATCCTCACCCGATGACGCAGGTGGTCCGGGGCGTCCGCCAGGGCCTCCGCGATCGCGGGCGGGGCGTCGGCGCGCAGGCCGGAGAGGTCCTCGAGCGCTCTCGCCCGGCCCGGCGCGGTCTGCTCGCGCACCCAGAGGGCGGGGCCCAGGTCGTCGTCGACGACGAGGCTCAGACGACGCAGGGGCATGGGATCCAGCCTAGGCCTCGCGGCTGACAGCCGCTGGGCGGGACCCGGCGCTGTGGACGACGCGCCGGGCCGGGCCCCGGGCTCAGAGTCCGTCGATGATGAGAGCCGTGGCGTCGAGCCAGGCTTCCTTGGTCTTCGGCGAGATCCGGCCCCAGTCCAGGTGCGAGCCGTCCACGAACTGCTGCTCGTAGGGCACCTCGGTGACGGCGCGCGTGTGTGCGCCGAAGTGGGCGATCAGGCGACTGCGCAGGGTGGGGTCGAACTTGCCCTTCGAGGAGTGCGACAGGATCGTCACCGCGTGATCGACCTGCTCGGCCAGGCCCGTCGCCCGCAGCTCGTCGATCATCCAGGCGGCCGCGTTGAAGGTGTCCTCGCGCACGGTCGAGACGATGACGAGCTGATCGGCGTTGCGCACGGCCGCCAGCCAGTTCGAGGCACGCACGTTGTTCCCGGTGTCGATGACCTTGATCCGGTAGAAGCGCGAGAGGGCGTCGTTGAGCTCGGCGAAGGCGTTCTCGTCGATCGAGGCGGCCGAGCCCGGGTCCTCGTCGGAGGCGAGGATGTCGAAGCGCATCTCGCCCTGGGGGCGCACGTACGGATCCAGGTCCGCGTTGCTCGCATCGGGGGCGCGCAGCGCGTCGATGTCGGTGAGCAGGTCCACGGCGGTGCGGTGGTGATCGGTGGGCACCCCGCGCCAGCCCAGCGTGCCGCGCGTCTCGTTGTTGTCCCAGGCCAGCACGTTGCCGCCGCGGGTCACGCCGAGCGTCGCCGCGATCATCAGCGAGGCGGTGGTCTTGTGCGCGCCGCCCTTGAGGTTCACGACCGCGATGTTGCGCGGCCCCTCGAGGGGCCGACGGATCCGCTCGAGGCGCTCGGTCTCGAGGCGCTCGCGCCGGTTCGGGCGCGGGGAGATCGCGCCTCCGGTCACCTTGGTGATGAAGCCGGGGAAGCCGAGGGTGGCCTTGACCTTCTCGGGCTTCGAGGTGGAGGACTGCAGATCCTGCAGGGTGGGGCGGGAATCCGCGGTGGGGACCGTGCGCGGGGGCAGCGGTCGCTTCTCGGTGTTGCTCATGGGGTCCTGGCGTGAGGAGGGCGCGGTGGGCGCCGAGTGTGCGGGGGAAGCGGAGTCCGCGGAGGGGGCCTCCGCAGCGGAGGGGGCGGAGGGCGCGGACCCGGCGGAGGGGGCCGACGCGGCGGAAGGAGCAGTGGGGGCCGACGGTGCCGACGCTGCGGACGTCGCCGAGGCGGGGGAGAGCGATGAACCGGCCGATGCCGCGGAAGGAGCCGAGGACACGGAGGAGCCGGACGTCGAGGAGGAGGGCAGCGCGGCGCGGCGACGACGAGCACGATGGGAGTGCATCGCGGGGAGCTCGCCGGTGGCCGGGCTGGGCGCGGACTGCCCGAGAAGGGCGGCATCGAGCGAGCTGAGATCCACGGTGTCGTCCGTGGGCAGCTCGTCGAGGGACGGCGCGATCAGCGGCGCATCGATCGCGGGGCCGAACAGGGGGCGGTCGTCGGACGCCCGACCGACGATCCGGCCGGTGGGCTCGACGCGCAGGTGGTGGCGCACGTCGGGCTCGACGATCACCACGTCCACGGACTCCTCGCCGGTACGGGCGGCGGTGATGAAGACCTGCTTCACCCGGTTGCGGATCTCCGACAGATCGACCCCTGTGACCTCGACGGTCTCGTCGGAGAGGTGCACGGTGGCGGTGGTGTCGGAGGTGATCCGCGCCTGCGCGATCATCAGTGAGTCCCTTCCGGATCCTGGGCTCCGCACGTCCGAGGACGGCCGCACGGCATGGTGGTTCGGCCCCACTCTACGGTCGCTTCCCCGGATGTGTCCCTCGACGGGCACGAGACCTCTGCCTACAGTGGCGACGTGCACATCATGATGCTGTCCGACCCGGCGATCCCCGGGGCCGACGAGGACGCGGCCGGGGCGCTCGGCGACGTCGCCGTGCTGCTGGACGGAGCCGGGCTGCCTCAGCGCTTCCGGGCGGGGTGCCGGCACAGCGTCGCCTGGTTCTCCCACACGCTCGCCGCCCATCTGCTCACCGCCGCCCAGGATCCTGACGTGCCCCTCAGCCGGGCTCTGGCCGCCGCGATCCGCAGCGTGCGCGCCCTGCACGAAGGGGAGTGCGATCTGGCGGCGGGCTCCCCGTCGGCGACCGTGGTCGCGGTGCGACGCGTCGGTGAGATGCTCGAGCACCTGGTGCTGTGCGACTCCTCCCTGCTGCTGCGCCGTCGCGACGGGAGCGTGGAGCGCCTCACCGACCTGCGGATCGACGAGGTCGTCGCCGCGGAGCGCACCTCCGAGGCGATCGAGGCCCGGCGCAACACAGAGGGCGGATTCTGGGTGGCCCGGCATGAAGAGGAGGCGGCCGCCCAGGCGCTGACCGGGCAGGTGCCGATCGCGGAGCTCGCTGCGGCCCACCTCGTCTCGGACGGGATCACGCGGGCGATCGAGCTGCTGGGCCAGCACGACAGCGTCTCGCTGGCCGGGGCGCTCGCCGAGGAGCCGCGCGCTGTGATCGCGCGGCTCCGAGCGGGGGAGCGGGCGCTTCCGGCGGCACGGAGGCCGCGGAAGCCGCACGACGATGCGACGCTGCTCACACTTATGCCGTGAGTGCGGGAGGGCCGCGGGCGCCGGCCTGGGAGTCAGCTGACCGATCCGGTGGCGATGATCCGGGCGGGAGCCCTCTGCGGAGCGCGGGAGAACCGCCGTGCCGCCACCAGTTTTTGCGCTTCCATGACGCTGCCATCGGCTCCGGCACACCGTGGGCAGGTGTCCAGTTTCCTGCATGTCACCTGCGAAAACAGCGAGTCCTGGCGCGTTTACATGTGGCGCAGGAGGGCCTAGAGTGGGCGCGTACGGCTCACCGCCCCGGCGGCGCGGACCGCACTCGATGCAGAGGGCCTCGTTCCTCTGTCGGGAGTGGTAATGTTCCGGCCTGAACGGTGAGTACGTTGAAAATTTAAGAGATGTGCCGCTTTCCACGACCCCCCTCATGGGAGGCGGCCGGACGGGCAATACGCCAGGTTCCCCCACTTCGGCAGCCCGTCCAGCCTGTTCGCCCGCACCCACCCCTGACGGACGACAGGCCTGACGAGCGGTCCGTGAGCCCCCGATGTTGTCGGTTGTGCGCTCCGGGCCGCTCGTCCCTTTTCCGGGACCTGATGTCGGAGCTTGTTTCCGGGCGCGGAGCACTCGTCGCGCCCGCCGTTGCGCGTCCCGCAGGCCGGCGGGACGCGCGAGCAGTGATCAGCCGAGGATCGCGACGTCGCTGCCCGGGTCCAGACGGTAGCCGGAACCGCGGACGGTCGAGATCAGGCGACGGTAACGGCCCAGCTTCGTGCGCACACGGCGCACGTGCACGTCGACCGTGCGCTCCCCGGTGTCCTCGGGCGACTCCGCCCAGACCGTCTCCATGAGCTCCTCGCGAGAGATCGTGCGCCGCGAGGAGCGGGCCAGCTGCGCGAGCAGCTCGAACTCCTTGTAGGTGAAGTCCACGTCCTGTCCGTCGATCCGCACGCGACGGCCGAACAGGTCGATCACCAGGCTGTCCTCGACCGCGATCGACGGGCTGGACGGGCTCACCGCCGTGGCCTGCAGGGCGCGGCGACGGGCGGTCTCGGCGTCGCGACGGGCCGGCGAGTTCGGCGAGACGATCCCGGCGCGGCGGGGACGCAGCGGGCTGACTGCAGCGGCCGACCGGCTGCGCGGCGGCAGCGTGCGGGCGTTGCGAGCGGCGGGGCCGGTCGCGGAGAAGGTGTTGGGGCTGTTCACCGCGACGGTGGTGCGGCCGCCGCGGGTCGTGACGAGACGCTGGGCGTGGGTGCGCAGGTCGTCGGCGATCAGTGCGGACTCGACGTCGCCGGTGCCGGCCGGGAGCGTCACGGACAGCGTGATGGTCACGCCCTCCTCCGAACCCTGCGGCCGGGCGGTGGAGCCGTCACGGTGGCCGGTGCGGGCGGAGGTGGCGTATCGGGCGGTGGTGGGGCGATCCAGGGTGATGGTCATGATGAGGGTTCTCCGAGGTGCGGCGCGTTCTGCGCGGCGGCTGGTGGACCCGGGATCCCTGGGATCTACGCCGTGAGGCGGATCGGATCAGGGGGTGTGCTCCCGGTGGCACCTGGAGCCCGCGCCTTCCGGCCGGCTCCTGTCAGCCGACCCCGAAGGCGTCCAGAGCACTCAGAGGCTCGGCTGACGATGCATCATCGGCATCATCATCATGAACATCATTCGGCGCATGGCGTCGCGGGCCACCCGGCGGGTGGCCTCACAATGCACAGCGATCGATGTCATGTCCCAGAGCATGCCTCGTGTCGCCGGGCGGGGCAAGGGGGTGTTCACATGGCGATACGCCGGCCGCAGAGCTGTGCCTGCCACCGGCGTATCGGAGGGTGCGTCGAGTCGTGCGCGCGGTGCTGCGCGCGAGCGGATCAGTGCTGGTGCGCGGGCTCGCCGTCATCGTGGCTGTGCACGTAGCCGCCCTCGCCGCTCTCGTCGGCGTGGAAATGCGGCGCCATCGGGCCCGGGTCCTGCGGGGTGTGCCCGCCCTCGCGGAAGGTGGAGTGCATGTCGCGCACCCACTGGCCGAGCACCTCGACGGTCTCCGGCTGCTTGCGGGAGACGCCGAGCACGGCGCGTCCCTCACGGGCGTCGGTGGCGTCGGCGAGCATCTGCTCGACGTCGACGTCCACATAGGGGGCGAGGTCGATCTTGTTGACGACCAGCAGGTCGGCGCGGCCGATGCCGGGGCCGCCCTTGCGGGCCACGTCGCCGCCGCCGGCGACGTCCAGCACGAACAGCTGGGCGTCGACGAGGGACGGGGAGAAGGTCGCGGTGAGGTTGTCCCCGCCGGATTCGACCAGCACGATGTCCAGCGGATCGAAATCGCGCTCGAGGTCCTCGACCGCGAGCAGGTTCATGGTGACGTCGTCGCGGATGGCGGTGTGCGGGCAGGCGCCGGTCTCGACCGCGCGGATCCGCTCCTCGGGCAGCACGCCCTCCGCGCGCAGGAAGCGGGCGTCCTCATCGGTGTAGATGTCGTTGGTGATCACGCCGATGCGGAACTCGTCGGCCAGGGCGCGGCAGAGGCTCGCGATGGTCGAGCTCTTCCCGGTGCCGACGGGTCCGGCGACGCCGAGGCGCAGGGCGCGGCGGGGCTGGGCGCTGGTGGTGGTGCTGGTGGTGGCGTCGGTGGTGGTCATGCGGGTCCTCCTGGGATCGACGGTGGAGATGATGGATCGGGTGGCGAGGGCTCAGCGCGGGATGGCGGACCACCCCGGGGGGGTCCGGTGCCGCCCACGGCTCTCCGAGCAGGCCCATCGCGGTGTCGAGGCGGGTGCGCAGGGCGGGGAGGTCCTCCCCGACGGCGGTGATCTGCACGCAGGACGGGTCCTGGCGCATCACGGCGCTGCCGGTGTCCGGCGCGGCGGCCGCGGGCCCGGGGGCGCCGTCCGGGTCCGCCACGATCACGTTGCCCAGTGCGCGATGCGCACCGAACACGCTGGTGGCGCTCGCGCCGATGGCGGCAGGTCCGAGGTCGAGCTGCTGCACCACCGAGGCCGCGCCGCCGCGGCGCACGGAGAGGTGGGCGGACAGCGAGCCGGGCTCCTCACGGTGGCGGCCCAGCACCAGCTCCTCGCGGTAGAACAGGCGCGCCCCCTCGGCGAGGTCCGCGTCGATCACGTGGTGGTGGCGGCAGCCGGCGGCGGCGATCACCGGTTCGGGGATCCATACGCAGGTGGCGCCCTCGTCGACGCGCAGCCGGGTGATCCAACGGGACCTCTCGCCGTGCGGCCCGGGAAGCACGAGCGTGGCGCCCACGTCGCGGATCACGAGGGTGGACCCCTCGCGGACATGGATGTCCAGCAGATAGGTGTCGCCGCCGACGGGGCCCGCCGCGCTGGTCGACATCCGGATCCGGGCGGCGTCGCCGCCGCGGACGTACGGCTCCACGCCGCTGGCGATCGTCGGCCGAGGAGACAGCGGGGTGTCGGCCCGCAGGCGCGCGATGCGGGTGCGGCCTGCTCGCAGCTCGGTGGCGATGACGGCATGGCACAGGAAGGAGCCGCGATGGGTGCGGCGGCGGGGCCCGGAGGCGTCGGTGCGGGCGAAGTCGGGCAGGCCCGACAGCACCTCAGGAGGCGAAGAGACGCTGGTCATGGTTCGTATGCAGCTCAGCAGCGATGTCGGAGAGAGGAGCGGCGAGCGCCGGCAGGTCGCGGGCGTCGGCGGTGGCGAACGCGGCGGCGCGCTCGGCCAGCTCGTCGAGCTCGGGGGCGAGATCGGCGAGGCAGCGGTGGGTGGCGAAGGGATCGATGCTCAGCAGCTTGACGGCGGCGACGGCCGGCGTGGCCGCCGCCTCGTAGAGCACGAGCCCGGCGGCGTCGCGGGCGGTGAGCCCGAGGGCCGCAGCGACCGTGCCGTAGGCGATCGGCTGCTGCAGCACGGGGCCGGCGGCGTCCAGCACGGGCTGGGTCGACGGGGCGATCGAGCGCATCGCCCGCAGCAGCATCCTGCCGAGGTCCCTCGCGATCCGTCGCAGGGCGGGCGAGGGGGTGCGGGCCACGAGCTCGCGGTCGAGCCCTGCCAGGGCCGCCCCCAGCGGAGCGAGGCCCTCGGTCCCCCCGGCGTCCCCGGCCTCCATCGCCGACGCCGTGCGGTGCTGCGCCGCGGCCGCGAACGAGGCACTCACCAGGCCCGTGGTGTGGATCCGGCCGCGCAGGTAGTCGCCGAGGGTGGTCGCATCGCGCACCCATCCCCGGGCGATCGCCTGCTCGAGCCCTGCGGAGTGGGCGTAGCCGCCGGCGGGGAGGCGGCCATCGCTCAGGAGCAGCAGGGCTGCACTGCGGTCGGGCCCGGGGGTGGGGGTGGTGAGCATCGTCAGAACAGGAAGTACCGCTGGGCCATCGGCACGAACTCCGCGGGCTCGTGCTCGATCAGCTCGCCGTCGATCCGCACCGCATAGGTGTCGGGATCGACCTCGATCTTCGGACGGGCGGTGTTCAGCGGCAGATCGTCCTTGGTGACGCCGCGGGTCGAGGTGATCGGCACGATCTCGTGCTCGACCCCCATCCGCTCGACCACGTCGTTCTCCATCGCCATCTCGGAGACGAAGGCGTAGCTGGTGGCGCCCGCGGCCTTGGTGTGCGCGCTGAAGCCGAGCCGGCCCTGCACGGGCTGGGGGGTCGGGATCGACGCGTTGGGGTCGCCGATCGCGGCGACCGCCGCCATCCCGCCCTTGAACACGGCCTGGGAGCGGACGCCGAACAGCGCGGGCTGCCAGAGCACGAAGTCGGCGAGCTTGCCGACCTCGATGGAGCCGACGTGCTGGTCGATGCCGTGCGCGACCGCGGGGGCGATCGTGTACTTCGAGACGTAGCGGCGGGCACGGTGGTTGTCCGCCAGGGTGTCGCCCTCGAGCAGGCCGCGCACCCTCTTCATCTGGTGCGCCGTCTGCCAGGTGCGCATGATCGTCTCGCCGATGCGGCCCATCGCGAGCGAGTCCGAGCTCATGATCGACAGCGCGCCCATGTCCTGCAGGACGTCCTCCGCGGCGATCGTCCCGGCCCGCACGCGCGACTGCGCGAAGGCGAGGTCGTTGGGGATCTGTGGGTTCAGGTGGTGGGCGACCATCACCATGTCCAGGTGCTCGTCCACGGTGTTGACCGTGTACGGGCGCGTGGGGTTGGTCGAGGCGGGCAGCACGTTCAGCTCGCTGGCGACCTTGATGATGTCCGGTGCGTGACCGCCGCCCGCGCCCTCGGTGTGGAAGGCGTGGAAGGTGCGGCCCTTGACCGCGGCGAGCATGTCCTCGACGAAGCCAGCCTCGTTGAGGGTGTCGGAGTGGATCGCGACCTGCACGCCGGTGGCATCGGCGATCTTCAGGGTCCGATCGATCACGGCCGGGGTCGCGCCCCAGTCCTCGTGGATCTTGAACCCGCCCATGCCGGCGCGCACCTGCTCCAGCAGGGCCTCATCGTTCATGGCGTTGCCGCGGCCCAGGAACATGAAGTTCACCGGCCACGGGTCCAGGCCCTGGAACATCTTCTCCAGCCACCAGGCGCCGGGGGTGGCGAGCGCGGCCTTCGATCCCTCGGCCGGTCCGGTGCCGCCGCCGATGACGGTGGTGATGCCCGCGTTCAGGCCCACCTGCAGCTGGTCGGGGGTGACGTAGTGGACGTGAGTGTCGATCCCGCCGGCCGTCATGATCATGCCGTTGCCGGCCATGACCTCGGTGGACGGGCCGATCACGAGGTTCTCGTCGACCCCGTCCATCACATCGGGGTTGCCGGCGCGGCCGATCCCGCAGAACTTCCCGTCGCGGATGCCGACGTCGGCCTTGACGATGCCCCAGTGGTCGAGGATCACCACACCGGTGATGACCAGGTCCGGAGTGCCCTCGGAGCGCGAGCGCGCCGACTGCAGCATCGATTCGCGGATCGACTTGCCGCCGCCGAAGACGGCCTCATCCCCGCCGACGTAGTAGTCCTTCTCGACCTGGATCACCAGGTCGGTGTCCGCCAGGCGGATGCGGTCCCCGACCGTGGGGCCGTAGCTGGCGACGTACTCGGAACGGCTGACCTCAGTCATCGAGCGGACCTCCGGATTCCCCGCGGAAGCCCAGCGCGATGCGTCGGCCGCGGATATCGATCAGTTGGACGTCCTCGTCGGCCCCGGGTTCGAACCGCACGGCGCCTCCGGAGACGATGTTCAGTCGCTTGCCCCAGGCGGCCCTGCGGTCGAAGTCGAGGGCAGGGTTCGTCTCGGCGAAGTGGAAATGGGAGCCGACCTGGATCGGACGGTCGGCGGAGTTCACGACTCGCAGTGTGATCGGCTCGGCGCCCTCGTTGATGAGGACGGGGCCATCGGCCAGGAGGATCTCGCCGGGGACGACCGGAGCACGGTGGTCCACGGCGTCGTCGCTGGTGCGGCGGGGGGCCTGCCGGCTGCTGGTGCCGGAGCGGCGCGGCTCGCTGGGTGCGCCGACGCCGGAATGGCCGCGGCTCTCGTCCTGCTCGTACTCACGGCCGGGGTCGTCCGTCGTGTGCGCGGCGGGCTCTGCGGACTCCGGGGCATCCTCCGGGGACAGCTCCGGGTTGTCGAACGGGTTCTCCTCCATCGACGGAGCGTCGGCCGGATCCTGCGGGGGGTTCTCGTTGCTCATCACGCCTCCTTCACTGCAGGGGATCGGTGACGGTGACGAGCTTGGTCCCGTCGGGGAACGTGGCCTCGACCTGCACCTGGGCAAGCATCTCCGGCACGCCCTCCATGACGTCCTCGCGGCCGAGCACGTAGCGCCCGCCCTCCATGAGGTCGGCGACCGACTGGCCGTCCCGCGCGCCTTCGAGCAGGTAGGAGGTGAGCAGCGCCGTCGCCTCGGGGAGGTTCAGCTTCAGCCCCCGTTCCTTGCGCTCCAGGGCGAGCTTCCCGGCGACGTGGACCATGAGCCGTTCTTGCTCGTGGACACTCAGGAACATGGGACCTCCAGCTGCTTGGTGAGACCAATCAGCCCATCATGACCCCTGGTCGTGCGAGGGTCAATGCGAGAAGGCCGCCTGCGTGCGGACTGTGTGCAGTCTGCCCGAGGCGGCCTTTTCGCGGAGGGTCGAGGGTCAGTCGACGACCCCGAAGAGACGGTCGCCGGCATCGCCCAGCCCGGGCACGATGTAGCCGTTCTCGTCGAGCTTCTCGTCGATCGCGGCGGTGACGACCGTGAGGTCGATCGCCGGATCGAGCTGCTCCTGCATCGCCTTCAGCCCCTCGGGGGCGCACAGCAGGGTCACGCAGGTGATGTCCTTGGCGCCGCGCTCGTGCATGTACTCGCAGGCGGCGATCAGGGTGTGACCGGTGGCCAGCATGGGGTCCAGCACGAAGCACTGGCGGCCGGAGAGGTCCTCGGGCAGACGGTTCGCGTACGTCGTGACCTCGAGGGTCTCGTCGTTGCGCACCATGCCCAGGAAGCCCACCTCGGCGGTGGGCAGCAGGCGGGTGAGGCCGTCGAGCATACCGAGGCCGGCGCGCAGGATCGGCACCACCATCGGCTTGGGGTTCGACAGGCGGGTGCCGGTCATCGTGGTCACCGGGGTCTCGATCTGGACCGGGGCGACGGAGACGTTGCGGGTGGCCTCGTAGGCCAGCAGGGTCACCAGCTCATCGGCGAGCTGGCGGAACACCGAGGAATGGGTGGCGCGATTGCGCAGCACCGACAGCTTGTGGGCAACGAGGGGGTGGTCGATCTCCAATACGCGCATAGGGGCGAATCTACCGGAGGGCGCGCCTCCGGCAGCACGGTTCGCCCCAGTCGGCGACGGGCCGAGGTGAATCACACGCCGCGCGGAGGACCGGCGCGGTGGACGGGGTACGGGGCACGCGACAATGACCCCATGACCGATGACGAGCTGATGGGCCTGGCGATCGACGAGGCACGGGCGGCCGCGGACCGCGAGCCGGCCGACGTCCCGATCGGAGCGCTGGTCGTGGGGTCCGACGGCGAGGTGCTCGCGACCGCCGGGAACCGTCGGGAGGCCGACGAGGACCCCACCGCGCACGCCGAGATCCTCGCCCTGCGTCGGGCTGCGGCGGCCACCGGGCGCTGGAACCTCACCGGCTGCACGCTCGTCGTCACCCTGGAGCCGTGCACGATGTGCGCCGGTGCGATCGTGCTGGCCCGCACCGAGAGGGTCGTCGTCGGAGCGATGGATCCCAAGGCCGGCGCGGCGGGATCCCTCTACGACCTGGTGCGCGAGCCGCGGCTGAACCATCGCGTGGAGCTCACCACCGGGGTGCGGGAGCAGGAATGCGGCGACCTGCTGCGAGACTTCTTCCGCTCCCGCCGGAAGCGGTGAGCCACGGCGCCGCCGCCCGCCCTCGCGAGACCGGTGTCTCATCGCGTCCGTCCGTTGAGATGACGGGTGGAGGGAGGCGCTCGCCTGCCTACAGTGGGGCGGTCATCCCCACTCGTCCCGAGACCCGCACCGACCTGCTGCAGACGCCGACACCGACGCCGACCCCGCAGCACGGTGGAGGAGCCGTATGCATCCCGTCGATCACGCGACCGTCGTCGCCGAGGACGTCTCGAAGGTCTTCTTCTCCGGCGGCGAGCCCGTATGGGCCCTCGAGGACTTCTCCCTGACCGTCGAACCAGGGTCCTTCACCTGCATCGTCGGCCCCTCGGGGTGCGGGAAGTCCACGTTCCTGCGGATCCTCGGCGGCCTCGAGGAGCGCACCGTGGGCGAGGTGACGATGAGGGGCGCCGACCACCCCGTGCCCGCCGCCTTCGTGTTCCAGGAGCACGGAGTCTTCCCGTGGATGACGGTGCAGGACAACGTCTCCTTCGGGCTGCGCATGACCGGGACGGGCGCCCGCGAGCGCCGTGAGATCGCCCAGGACTGGCTGCGGCGCGTGCGTCTGGAGGCCTTCGCCGACTCCTACCCCCATCAGCTCTCCGGCGGCATGCGCCAGCGCGTCGCGATCGCCCGCGCCTTCGCGACGGGATCCCCGGTGCTGCTCATGGACGAGCCGCTGGGGGCGCTGGACGCGCAGACCCGGATGCTCATGCAGGAAGAGCTCATCGCCCTGTGGGAGGCCGAGCGCAAGACCGTCCTCATGGTCACCCACGACATCGACGAGGCGATCATCCTCAGCGACCGGGTGATCGTCATGTCCGGCCGCCCCGGCACGGTGCGCGAGGACCTCGCCGTGCCCTTCGAGCGCCCCCGCTCCTTCGACATCGAGCGCAGCCCGGAGTTCGGCGAGCTGCGCTCCCGGATCTGGAATCTGCTGCGCGAGGACGTGCGCGCCGCCGAGGAGACCTCATGAGCACCATCGACAGCGCCCCGTCCGTCGAGGACGAGCGCGCCCGGCGCACCCTCGTCGCCGCCCGCGCGCAGCGTGAGCGCGACCGCCGCCTGCGCTACCGGGACCTCACCCTCTCGATCGCCGCGCCGATCGTGCTCGTGCTGCTGTGGGAGGTGAGCGCCCGGATGCTGATCATCGATCCGCGCTTCTTCCCGGCGCCCACCCGGATCCTCGCCGCCGGCATCGACATGGTGCGCAGCGGCGAGCTGTGGGCGCACACCGCCCCCACCCTCGTGCGGCTGCTGCTCGGCGGCGGGCTGGGCGCGATCGCCGGCATCGTGATGGGCCTGCTCATGGGCTCCTCCCGCGCCCTGAACGCCACGCTCGGCCCGCTGTTCAGCGCCCTGTACCCGCTGCCGAAGATCGCGATCTTCCCGATCCTGCTGATGATCTTCGGCCCCACCGAGCTGCCCAAGATCATCGCCGTGTTCATCACGACCTTCTTCGTCATGCAGATCGCGTCCGTCTCGGGCGTCTGGGCGATCGATCGCAAGCTCCTCGAGGCCGGCACCGCCTACGGGGCCACCGGCTTCGACCGCTTCCGCTTCGTGGTGCTGCCCGGGGCGATGCCCTTCGTGTTCTCCGGGCTGAAGACCGCCACCGGCACCGCCGTCGTGGTGGTCACCGCCGTCGAGTTCACCGGCGCCTCCGAGACCGGCCTGGGCTACCTGATCTGGAACTCCTGGCAGCTGTTCATCCCGGAGAAGCTCTACGTGGGGCTGCTGGTGATCGGCATCATCGGCGCCGTCCTCACCGCACTGCTCAGCCGGTCCGAGAAGCTGCTGCTGCCCTGGCGCCGCGGCTGACCCACGCCGCCCCGACCCCTCTACCGAAGGATCACCCCATGCGACGACGCACACTCCTCTCCCTCGCCTCCGCGACCGCCGTCGGCGGAGCGCTCGCCGCGTGCGGGCCCGCCGTGACCGGCGAGGACTCCGGCTCCGGCGACGGCTCGGGCTCCGGCACGGTCCGCGTGGGCCATGTGGCCTCCTCCCTCTTCGCTCCGCTGTACGTGGCCGACGCGAAGGGCTTCTTCGAGGCCGAGGGGCTCACCCTCGAGCTGACGCCGCTGAAGTCCGGCCAGGACGGCATCCCGATGCTCGCCAACGACCAGCTCGACGTGATGATCGCGGGCTTCAGCGCCGGCATGTTCAACGCCCTGGACCAGGGCCTCGCCTTCAAGATCGTCGGCTCCATGGGCATCTCCCCGGGCGACCCCGAGAACTCCCCGACGGCGCTCGAGGTCAGCCAGGAGCTGCTCGACGACGGCTCGATCTCCTCGGTCGCGGACCTCGAGGGACGCAAGATCGGCGTGGCGGGCGGGCCCGGCGCGACCGGGGGCTACCTGCTCGCCGCGATGCTCGAGGAGGAGGGCCTGACGCTGAACGATGTCGAGGTCTCCAATCTCTCCACCCCGGACCAGGAGCCCGCCCTCACCAACGGCTCCGTGGACGCGGCGACCCCGTCGGCCCCCTTCTCCACCGCGATGGAGGAGGCCGGTGTCGCCTCCCCGCTCGCCGTGCCGAAGAAGGGCACCACCGGCACCGGCGTGCTGTACTCCGAGACGTTCGTCGGCGCTGAGCACGCCCAGGCGTTCTTCACGGCTCTCGCCCAGGGTGCGCAGGAGCTCTCCGCGGACGGCGAGCAGAGCGACGAGGTCTACCAGATCCTGGCCGACACCCTCGGCCAGGCGGTCGACGTGCTCAAGGCCTCGCCGATGTACACCTACCTGCCCGACCTCTCCCCGCAGCCCGACCAGCTCGAGACGATGCAGACGGTGTGGATCGACGCCGAGCAGATCACCTACACCGATCCGATCGATGTCTCCACCGTGGTCGACGCGAGCTTCGCCGAGGGCGCCTCCGCCTGACTCCCCCCGGTCCTGCTCAGATCCAGCCCTGGCGCCTGGCGAGGGCGACCGCCTCGTGCCGGTTCGCGGCCTGCAGCTTCGCCTGGGCGCTGGAGAGGTAGTTGCGCACCGTGCCCTCGGCGAGGTGCGCGCGGCGGGCGATCTGCTCGATCGCGGCACCGTCCGCCGCGTACTCGAGCACGTCGGACTCCCGCGGCGTGAGCGGGGAGTCCCCGGAGGAGATCGTCTCCGCCGCGAGCTCCGGATCGATCGCCCGCCGCCCGGACGCCACGGAGCGCACCGCACGGGCCAGCTGATCCGCCGACGTCGTCTTGGGCAGGAAGCCCAGCACGCCCTGGGCCAGCGCCCGCTTGAGGTACCCGGGGCGGGAATGCGAGGTGACGAGGAGGCAGCGGGTGGCCGGGGAGACCTCCGCGATCCGGGCGGCGAGCTCGAGCCCGTCCCCGTCGGGCAGCTGGAGGTCGAGCACCGCGACGTCGGGCTGCGCGGACCGCGCGAGGCGCACGCCGTCGGTGACCGTCGCCGCCTCCCCGCGCACGTCGAGGTCGTCCTCGAGGGAGAGCATCGTGGCCAGCGCCGAACGGATCAGGTTCTCGTCGTCGACGAGGATCACGCGCAGCGGGGCCGAGGCGGCAGCGTCGGCGGGATCAGGAGTCATCGGTCGCCTCCCAGGGCATCGAAGCGGACATCGAGGGTGAAGGTGCCGCTCTCGCGGTGGATGCTCAGGGCGGAGCCTGCGCCGAGCCGCTCCCGCATCCCGATCAGCCCGCTGCCCTCGAGGACCTCGTCGGGCCCGGGGGAGCCGTCGTTGACCAGGGTGACACCGCCCGGTGAGAGGGTGATCGTCACGGCCGACGGATCGGCATGGCGCAGGATGTTGGTGCCGCCCTCGCGCAGCACCCAGGCCGCGGTGCCGGCGTGCCGTACCGGGACGTCGTCGGCCTCACCGTGGATCGTGACCTCCGCGTGGGCGGAGCGCAGCAGGGAGGCGGTGCCGCGCAGCTCGGTGGCCAGATCCGCCTCCCGATAGCCGCGCACCAGGGCCCGGATCTCGGAGAGGGAGGTGCGGGCGATCTGGGCGACCTCGCGCCCGTGGTCCACGGCCCGCGGATCCTCGCGCTCGGCGAGCTGCGCCACCAGCTCGGCCTTCACGGCGATCACCGAGAGGTCCCGGCCGGTCACGTCGTGCAGGTCGCGGGCGAAGCGCAGCCGCTCCTCGGCCACCGCGAGCTGGGCCTGGGCCTCGCGGGCGTCGTCGAGCTCCTGCACCATCGCGGCCAGCCACAGGGACAGCCGGATCGAGAGCACCGCGGCGAGCACGATCGCTCCGCAGGAGATCGCCAGCGGGACGGAGTGCTGCAGCAGGGCGGTCGCCACGGCGAAGACGGCAACGCCCGCGATGCCGATCTCCCACCGCCAGCGGAAGGCGGCCGTGGTGGTGAGTGTCGACAGGGAGATGACCAGGGGGAGAGCATCCGCGTCGCCGATCAGGGTCAGCCCGCCGATGAGGACCGCGGGCACGAGGGCGGCCAGCAGGATCGGGTCCACGGGGAGACGGCCCACCCGGCGGATCCCCCAGCGGTCCCGGCCGGGGGAGGCCTCCGCCGCGGCCCACGCCTCCAGGGAGCGCCAGCCCGACCATGCGCCGAGGGCGATCTGCACGATGAGGAGGACGGTGGCGGCCGGTTGGACGGCCAGCAGCGCAGGGATCTTCGTGCCGTGGAACAGGGCGATGCCCAGCGGGAGCAGCACCAGCACGAGGACGACGGACCATGCCGTGTACGCGTAGAAGACGCGCCACTGGCGGCCGAGGGTGGTGTCCACGTCAGTCCTCTCATGATCGCCCAACGGATGGACGGCCTGGTGGGGAGCCTATCGGCTCAGATGATCGCCGCGAGGAACAGGCTGCCGAAGATGCCGAAGGCGATCCCCCAGGCGATGATCGAGATGCCCATCCACAGGTACACCTTGCCGCGGGCGGCACCGAGGGCCACCAGCGCAGGGCCGGACAGCTGGGAGGCGACGACGAACGGGCCCAGCAGGCACACGCCCGGCACCCCGTACTTCTCGAGCGCCGTGGCGACCTTCTGCCGGAACCGCGAGGGCTGGGCGTCGCCCTCCGTCGCCCCCGTGCGCCGGCTGCGGCCAGCGGTGACCGCGTCACGGGCGCGACCGGACAGGGCGATGGCGGCGAAGGTCGCGAGCAGGTTCCCGGCCACGGCCGCGGGGATCGCGATCGCCGGGTGGATGCCGAGAGAGGAGCCGAGGAAGCTGCCGAGATAGGACTCGATGAACGGGATCGCGCCGGCCGGGACGAGGGCGAGCACCTGCTGCCATGGTTCGAGGCCGGAGACGAGGGTGTGGAGCTGGGCGAGGAGGTCCTGGAACATGAGGGGTCCTTCCGAGGTGTGGTGGCCGCGCTTCTGTCGTGGCGTGCCTGTCGTGGCCTGCGTGGCGTCCGAGGCTTGGTTGATGCCTCTACTGTCCGTCGGCGGGGCTGCTGCCAGTAGAGCTCCCTCTCACCGGCATCGATGGGTCCGTCACCGGCCACCCATGAGAAATGTCAGGGGTGCGCGGCGACGGGGGCGCCGAGCGGGCCGCGGCGTCGAGTATTCAGCTGACTCCACAGCTCTTCTGGGTCACCCTGAGGACATGGCACACCTCGACATCGCCGGCATCGACTACACGCTGGCCGACGGCAGACCCCTGCTGAGCGACGTCTCCTTCCGAGTAGGCGAGGGCGCGCGGGTGGCGCTCATCGGGGCCAACGGTGCCGGCAAGACCACTCTGCTGCGCCTCATCACCGGCGACCTGACCCCGGATTCGGGGGCCATCACGCAGGACGGGACGCTCGGGATCATGCGACAGTTCCTCGCCGGCGGCACGGTGCGGGAGCTGCTCCTGTCGGTCTCGCCTCCGACGCTTCGCCGCGCGGCCGCCGCCGTCGATCGCTCCGAACAGGCGATGGTGCACAGCGATTCGACGGCCGCGCAGATGGACTACGCGGCCGCGCTCGCCGGCTGGGGCGAGGCCGGAGGCTACGAGGCCGAGGTGCTGTGGGACGTCTGCACGATGGCCGCGCTCGGAGAGACGTTCGAGGGCTGCCGGGACCGTCCCGTGCCGTCGCTCTCCGGCGGAGAGCAGAAGCGCCTCGCGCTGGAGGCCCTGCTGCGCGGGCCCGACGAGATGCTGCTGCTGGACGAGCCGGACAACTTCCTCGACGTGCCCGGCAAACGCTGGCTCGAGGAGCGTCTGTTCGAGTCCGACAAGAACGTGCTGTTCGTCAGTCACGACCGCGAGCTGCTGGCCCGCACCGCGACCGCCGTCGTCACCCTCGAGCTGGGGGCTGCAGGGAACACCGCCTGGACGCACCCGGGCGGGTTCGCGAGCTACCAGCAGGCCCGCGAGAAGCGGTTCGAACGGCTGGACGAGCTGCGCCGGCGGTGGGACGAGGAACATGCGAAGCTGCGTGCCCTGGTGCAGATGTACAAGCAGAAGGCCGCTTACAACTCGGACATGACGTCGCGCTATCGGGCCGCGCAGACCCGCCTGGCCCGCTTCGAGGACGCCGGGCCGCCCGAGCAGCAGCCGCGGGAGCAGAAGCTCGCCATGCGCCTGCGGGGCGGACGCACCGGCAAGCGCGCGGTGGTGTGCCAGGACCTCGAACTGGTCGACCTCATGCTCCCCTTCAACCTCGAGGTGCGCTTCGGCGATCGCGTGGCCGTGCTCGGCTCCAACGGCTCTGGCAAGTCGCACTTCCTGCGCCTGCTCGCCGCCGGCGGCAGCGATCCCGAGCCCGAGCATCTCCCGGTCTCCGACGTGCCGATCGAACCGGTGGAGCACACGGGTACGGCCCGGCTCGGAGCGCGCGTACGCCCGGGATGGTTCGCCCAGACCCACGGTCGGGCCGACCTCGCGGGACGGACCCTGCTGGACATCCTGCACCGCGGGGACGAGCACCGTGCCGGCAGGCCGCGTGAGGAGGCCGCCCGGGTGCTGGCCCGCTACGAGCTCGCCCGCGCCGCCGAGCAGACCTTCGACTCGCTCTCCGGCGGGCAGCAGGCGAGGTTCCAGATCCTCCTGCTCGAGCTGGGCGGGGCGAGTCTGCTGCTGCTCGACGAGCCCACCGACAACCTCGACCTCGAATCGGCCGACGCCCTCCAGCAGGCTCTGGCCACCTTCGAGGGGACGGTCATCGCCGTCACCCACGACCGCTGGTTCGTGCGTGATGTCGACCGGTTCCTGGTGTTCGGCGCCGACGCCGAGGTGTACGAGTCCGACGTGCCCGTCTGGGACGAGACGCGGGTCCAGCGCGTCCGCGGCTGAGGAGAGAGTCCTGAGGGGAGAACCCCGCAGGAGTGATCCCGTCCACACACCCCGCACCTGGCCTGTGACGTTTGTTTCTCCGGATGAACAAGTTCTCCGGGCAGGGCGGGGCGGGGTGCTTGACTTCGGGGGTGATCACTCTCGATGGCCTCACGAAGGTCTTTCCCGCACCCGGCGGGGGAGACCCCGTCGTCGCGCTCGGCGGGATCGACCTCCACCTCGAACCGGGGCGCGTGCACGGCATCGTCGGCCGCTCCGGCGCCGGCAAGTCGACGCTCATCCGCTGCCTGACGGGGCTCGAGAAGCCCACGACCGGGCGGGTCGAGGTGGACGGCACCGACGTGGCCGCGCTCGAGGGCAAGGAGCTGCGCGCCGCGCGCCGCAACATCGGCATGGTGTTCCAGCACGCGAACCTGCTGGACTCCCGCACCGCCGCCCAGAACATCGCCCATCCGCTCGAGATCGCCGGGGTGCCCCGCGCCGAGCGCGAGCGCCGCGTCGCCGAGCTGGTCGAGCTCGTGGGGCTGAGCGGGCGCGAGCACAACCATCCCGCCCAGCTCTCCGGCGGCCAGATCCAGCGTGTGGGCATCGCCCGCGGCCTGGCCGCGGAGCCCAAGGTGCTGCTGTGCGACGAGCCCACCAGCGCGCTCGACGGCTCCACCACCCAGCAGATCCTCGATCTCATCGCCGATCTGCGGGAACGTCTCGGGATCACGGTCGTGATCATCACCCACGAGATGGGTGTGGTGCGCGAGGTCTGCGACACCGTGACCCTGCTGGAGAACGGCCGTGTGGCCCAGACCGGGACCCTGCTCGAGGTGGCGGGGGATCCGCAGGGTCCGCTGTCCGGCGAGCTGATCCCGCTGCCGCCGGCCCCCACCGGCATCGATGCGGTGCTCGTGAACTGCGACTACGGGCAGACGGGCTGCTTCCGCACCAACGAGGACCTGGTGCAGCTGGCCGCCGAGCACGGCGCTCACGCGAGCATCGTCGCCGGGATCATCGAGACCATCAGCGGCCGCCAGGTGGGCCGGGTCCAGCTCGCCCTGCAGAACCATTCCGGTGAGCCCATCAGCCGGGAGGGCCTCGCCGCCTTCCTGCACGAGCTCGACGCCGAGGGCGTCGTCGCCAAGGAGGTGACCACGTGATGGAGTGGCTCCAGAACCCGGTCTTCTCGACCTGGGATCCCAACACCAGTCTGTGGTCGAACGCCCTGATCACGCTCTACATGACCGCCGGCACGATGCTGTTCGCGACCCTGGTGGGCCTGCCCTTGGGTGTGCTGCTGTTCGAGACGGAGAAGGCCCACGGGTCGCTGGCCCGCTGGGTCAACCGCGTCGTCGGCTTCATCGTCAACGTCGGCCGCTCGTTCCCGTTCATCATCCTGATCATCGCGCTGATCCCCGTGACCCGCTTCGTCGTGGGCCGCGTGACCGGGCCGAACGCCGCGATGTTCGCGCTCACGGTCTCCGCGATCCCGTTCCTCGCCCGCCTCATCGAGATCAACCTGCGCGAGATCTCCGCCGGCAAGATCGAGGCCACCCAGATGATGGGCGCCTCGCGCTGGCAGGTGATCCGGCAGGTGCTCCTGCCCGAGGCGCTGCCCGGCATCATCGGCTCGCTGACCACCACCACCATCACCGTCATCGGCTACACGGCCATGGCCGGGGTGGTGGGCGGCAAGGGCCTCGGCGACCTCGCGACCCGCATGGGCTACCAGAGCTACGACAACGTCGTGATGGTCGCGACCGTCGTACTGCTGGTGGTCATGGTCATCGTCATCCAGGCCTTCGGCACCTTCCTCGGCAAGGCCGTCGACCACCGCGCCCGCCAGTCCTGACCCGTTCCCGTCTGCACCCCTAGGAGATCCCCATGTCCGTCAGCTCTGCGTTCCCCCGCCGCACCCTGTTCGCCCTGTCCGGCACCGGCCTCGGCGCCCTCGCCCTGGCCGCCTGCGGCGCCGGCGGCCCCGAGGGACCCGAGGAGGAGGACGGCGTCACCACCATCGAGGTGGGCGCCTCGCCCTCCCCGCACGGTGACATCCTCCAGTTCGTGCAGGACAACCTCGCGGCCGACGCCGGGCTCTCCCTGAACATCACGCCGTACACCGACTACCAGCTCCCGAACACGGCGCTGAACGACGGCGACCTCGACGCGAACTTCTACCAGACCCCGAACTTCCTGGAGTCCCAGGTGGAGGAGAAGGGCTACGAGTTCCACGGCTTCGACGGCGTGCACATCGAGCCCATGGGTCTGTACTCCGAGACCATCACGAGCCTGGACGAGCTGGAGGACGGCGACGAGATCGCGATCTCGAACGATCCCGCCAACCGCGGGCGCGGCCTGAGCCTGCTCGCCGACAACGACGTGATCACCCTCGCCGAGGGCGTGGACCCGGTCGACGTGACCACCGGCGACATCGAGGACAACCCCAAGAACCTCACGTTCACCGAGATCGAGGCCGCGCAGATCCCGCGCACGCTCTCCGACTTCGCCGCGGGCGTCGTCAACGGCAACTACGCGCTCGAGGCCGGGCTCAAGCCCTCCGAGGAGGCCATCGTGCTCGAGCAGGGCGAGGACAGCCCGTACTCGAACATGCTGGTGTGCCGCGAGGCGGACAAGGACAACGCCGGCATCGTGAAGCTCGACGAGCTGCTGCACAGCGACGAGGTCAAGGCGTTCATCGAGGAGACGTACACCGACGGCTCGGTCATCCCCGCCTTCTGAGTAGCCTGGGGCGATGACCCTCCCTGAGCCCCCGGAGTCCTCCAGCCGCCCGCTGTCCGGCCGTCGTGCCCTGATCACAGGCGCGAGCCGTGGGATCGGGGCGGACATCGCCCGGGCCTTCGCGGCCGCCGGCGCGGATCTCGTGCTCACCGCACGGGACGCCTCCGCCCTGGAGGAGCCCGCCGGGCGCCTGGCGAGCGAGCACGGGGTCCGCATCGCGGTGCTCGCGGCGGACCTCGCCGCTCCCGAGGTGCCGGACCGTCTCTGGGGCGACGCCGCAACGCTGCTCGGCGGGCTCGACGTGCTCGTCAACAACGCCGGCATCTCCCATCCGGAGACGGTCGACCAGCTGGACAGCGCGCACTTCGACGAGACCCTGCGGGTGAACCTGCGTGCTCCCGCCCTGCTCGCCGCACGGGCGGGAGCGGCGATGGCCGCAGCGGGCGGCGGCGCGATCATCACGATCGCCTCCGCCGCCGCACTGCGCCCCCTGGCCGAGCACTACGCCTACAGCACCGCCAAGGCCGGCCTGGTGATGGCCACCCGCACCCTCGCTCTCGAGCTGGGGCCGCAGGGTGTGCGCGCCAACTCGATCTGCCCCACCGTCGTGCTCACCGACATGGGGCAGAGGGTGTGGGGCGACCAGCCGGACAAGGCCGCCCCGATGCTCGCCCGCATCCCGCAGTCCCGCTTCGCGCAGCCCCATGAGGTCTCCGACGTCGCCGTCTGGCTCGCGTCCGATGCCGCCTCGATGGTCAGCGGCACGGAGATCCCGGTCGACGGCGGCTACCTGATCAGCTGATCAGTCGATCAGCTGATCAGCTCTGTCGCCCCGAGCTGGTCGAGCAGCCAGGCCAGCTCGTCGGCCCGCTGCTCCCACTTGCGGTACCGGCCGGAGCGGCCGCCGTGGCCGGCGACCATCTCGCAGCGGAACAGGATGGGCCGCTCGGTCTGGTCGCTGGTGACGGTCTCGCGCAGTCGCGCCACCCATTTGGCGGGCTCGACGAAGAACACGCGGGTGTCGTTGAGCGAGGTCGAGGCGAAGATCGCCGGGTAGTCCACCGCGCGCACGTTCTCGTACGGGGTGTACTCCTTCATGTACTCGTAGACCTCGGGATCGTGCAGCGGGTCGCCCCACTCCTCCCACTCGCCGACGGTCAGCGGCAGCGAGGGATCCAGGATCGTGGTCAGCGCATCGACGAAGGGCACCCCGGCGATGACCGCCCGGAAGCGCTCGGGGGCGAGATTCGTGATCCCGCCCATGAGCAGGCCGCCCGCGCTGCGGCCCTCGGCCGAGAGACGCCCCGCAGCGACCAGGCCCGAGTCGGTCAGGTGCGCCGCGGCGGCCACGAAGTCGCTGAAGGAGTTCTTCTTCTCCAGCATCTTCCCGTGGTCGTACCAGTCGCGCCCCATCTCGCCGCCGCCGCGCACATGCGCGATCGCGATGACCACGCCGCGGTCCAGCAGGGACAGCCGGGTGGGCACGAACGACGGGTCGATCGACATCTCGTAGGAGCCGTAGCCGTACAGGTAGCCGGGCGCCGTGCCGTCGGTCGCGACCTCGCGGCGGGCGACCACGCTGAGCGGGATCGCGGTGCCGTCCTCGGCGGTGGCCCATTCGCGTCGCTCGACGTACAGCGACGGGTCGTAGTGCGGCACCGGCGTGACGCGCAGGACGGTGGTCTCCCCGCCGGCGACGTCCCGCTCGGCGACCGTGGTCGGGGTGAGCATGCTGGTGAGCTGGTACCTCACGGTGCTCTGCTCCCAGTTCGGGTTGGTGTCGAGCTCGACGGTGTCCAGCTCTCCGCCGTGGGTGAGGTCGACGGCCTGCTCGATCAGCAGGGATCCGTCCGCCGCACGGGGGATGATCCGCACGCTCGCGAGTCCAGCGCTGCGCAGCTCGAGGGCGACGAAGGAGGCGAAGGCCTCGACCGCGAGCAGACGCTCGCCCTCGCCCGCGACCAGCAGGTCGCGCCAGATGGACGGCTCCTCGAAGCTCGCCTCGGCGAGGGCGAAGCCGGTCGCGCCGTCGTTGTGGACCACCAGCAGGCGGTCCCCGGCGTGCTCGACCCCGTAGTCGACGCCCTCGCGGCGGCCGCCGGCGGGCACGGGGGCCGACGTCGGCTCCGCGAGGTCCAGCAGCCAGGCCTCGGTGGTGGAGGTGGAACCGGCCTGGATCACCAGGGTGGAGCCGTCGCGGGAACGGTCGAAGCCGATCATGAAGCGCTCGTCGGGCTCCTCGATCACGAGCTCGTCGGTCTCGGCGGGTGCCCCGATGCGGTGGCGCCAGATCTGGTGCTGCCGCCAGGCGTCGTCCACCCGGGCGTAGAACAGCCACTGCTGATCGGTGGAGAAGGCGAGGCCGTAGCCGGTGTCGGTGACCGTCTCGTCGAGGACCTCCCCGGAGGCGATGTCCTTCACCACGAGGGTGAAGCGCTCGTCCCCGGCGGTGTCCACGGCGTAGGCGAGCAGGGTGTGGTCGGGGGAGGGCGCGAGCCCGCCCAGGGAGTAGAACTCGGCGCCGGCGGCCTCGGCCTGGGCGTCCAGCAGCATCTGCTCGCCCTCGAGCAGCACGCCCGGCTCGACCTGCGGCAGCGCGCCGGCATCGGCCACGCGGGTGAAGGCGGGGTAGTCGTCGCCCGCGGTGGTGCGGGTGATGTACCACCAGCCGTCGCGGCGCACCGGCACGCTGAGGTCGGTCTCCTGGGTGTGGCCGACGAACTCCGTCACCAGAGTGCTGCGCAGCTCCGTGAGATGCGCGGTGCGGGCGTCGGCGTAGGCGTTCTCCGCCTCGAGGTGGGAGATCACCTCGGGATCGGTCTTGTCGCGCATCCACTCGTACGGGTCCACGACGGTGTCGCCGTGGACGGTGCGCTCGGTGGGGCGGTGCGGAGGCTGGGGTGCGGCGGTGCCGGAAGTCGTCATGGGTGGAGCGTATCGGCCGGGCATCCGTCGATCCCGAGCGGAGTGCGGGAGACGGCGGCGTCGTCGGCGCCGCCTCCCGCGGTCCTCTCAGCCGTCGGCCACGGAGGCGCCGAGCTGGTCGAGCAGCCAGGCCATCGCCTCGACCTGCACCCCGACGCCGCCGTCCTGCAGGTCCGCGAGACAGCGCAGCAGCACGGGGCGGGCCTCGGGGTCCGAGGTGACCGTCGCCCGCAGCTGGGAGATCCAGACGGCCGCCTCCCCGAACGGGACGTCGGTGCCGTCGCGAGCGGTCCAGGCGTACACCGCGGGATACTCCTCGGCCCGGATGTTCTCCGCCGGGCTGTAGTCCCGCAGGCACCGGTAGGCGGCCTCGTCGCCGGCGGGATCCCCCCATTCCATCCACTCCTCGAGGGTGAGCATCACCTCGGGGTCCAGGAGGCTCTCGAGCGGGTCCGCCTGCGGGGCCCCGGCCACGACGGCGCGGAACAGGCCCGGGGCGAGGTTCGTGCTCGCCGCCACCAGGAGGCCCCCGGCGCCGATCCCCGCGGCGCCGAGCCGCTCGGGGGAGACCAGGCCCGTGGAGACGAGATGGTTCCCGGCGGCCACGAAGTCGTCGAACGAGGTGGCCTTCGCGAGGTGGCGGCCCGCGCGATGCCAGGTGCTCCCCATCTCGCCGCCGCCGCGCACATGGGCGATCGCGACCACGAGGCCGCGGTCCGCGAGGGCGAGCGCGGCAGGGTCCACCGACGGATCCAGCGAGACGCCGAAGGCGCCTTCGCCGTAGAGGAGTCCCGGCGCCGTGCCATCGGCCAGGACGTCCCGACGCGACAGGAGGGAGATCGGGATCCGCGTCCCGTCCGGTGAGGTCGCCCAGACGCGCTGCTCGCGGTACCGCTCCGGAGCGTGCCCCGGCATCTCGTCCTGATGCAGCACTGTCGTCTCCCCGGTGACGACGTCGATCCGTGCGACCGTGAACGGGGTGATCAGGCTCTCCAGGCGATAGCGGAGGGAGGTCTGGGTCCAGGAGGGATTGACGTCGAGGCGGACAGCGTCGAGCGGGCCGCCGTGGCCGAGCCGGCGCACGGCGCGGACATCGAGGCTGCCGTCCGTCCGTCGAGGGATGACCCGCACCCCGGGAAGACCGTCGGCGCGCACCTGGAGCGCGATGAAGCCCGCGAAGGCCTCGGCCGACTCGGCGACGACGGATCCCGTGCTGTCGCCCTGCCTCGCCTCGAGGACCGTGGTGACGTCGGAGGCGTCGCCCGTCCAGTCCAACGGTGCTTCGCCGAGCAGCATCCGCGCCGTGGGGTCCTGCGGGAGCACCAGCAGGCGGTCCCCGGCGTGCTCGACCTGGCATCGCGACCGGCCGCGGCCGGTCGTCACGCGCCGCGGGGGCGCCGTGGGATCGTCCAGCGAGAGCATCCACGTGGTCGCGGTGCGTGGTGCCGTCGAACGGACCACGAGCGTCGAGGCGTCCCGTGAACGACTGATCTCGACGGAGGCCCACTGATCGGGCTCCTCGAGCAGCAGGACGTCCTCGGCACCGGCCTCGCCGATGCGATGCGCCCGCAGCTGATGGCTGCGGCCGATGTCGTCCAGACGGGTGTAGAGCAGCCACCGGGAATCCGTGGAGAGGAACGACTCCGGGCCGGCCCCGTGCACGGCGCGATCCAGGATCTCCCCACCGGGGAGGTCGAACACCGTGAGGTCACAGCCGTTCGGGGTCGCGTCGGCACGGACGAGCCGGTCCTGCCGCAGGGAGAGGGTGACGCCGACGACGCCTCGATGATTCGTGAGGACCGACTGCTCCCGCGGGGACGACGCCTCGGTGCCGACAGCAGGAGCAGTGCCGATACCGCCGTCGACGTCGAGCTCGTGCATTCGGGACAGCTCGATGGTCCCCTCGGCGGGACGTTCGATGTACCACCAGCCGTCGTGGAGGACGGGGACCGCCGCGGCTGTCCCGGAGCGCCGCGGGAGCACCTCGCGGGTGAGGACGGCGCGGAGGCGCTCGAGGCCCGCTGTGCGGCGAGCGGTGTAGGCGTTCTCCGCTTCCGCGTGGGAGATGGTGCGGGGGTCGAACGGGTCGCGCAGCCAGCGGTAACCGGTCACGACGTTCTCGCCGTGAACAGTGCGCTCCCGCGGTCGTCGTGGGGCGTGAGGGGCGTCGGGTCGGCTCGTGGAGCCGGTGGACCTCGGCTGCCCGGACGGCGAGACGTTCCCGGGTGCGGCGAGAGTTTTCAGAGTCATGGTTCGGCTTTCGTGTCGTGATGCTCCGGAGGCCGCGCCGACCGTCGGGCACGGGGTGGGGAGCATTGAGCGAGGGAGGGGCGGTGCGCGATCGGGGCGGTGCGAGCGAGTGGTGCCGTCTGCGCAGGTCGACGTCGGCGTTGACGGCGATGCGCGGACAGCGGTGCGGAGGGGGCGGGGAGGGGGACCGCGTCAACCCTCCGGCGGATCCTTGTCCAGCGGGAAGCGTCCTCTGAGCGACGTGCTGCGGGGGAAAGGCGATTCGCGGCACCGACGATCACGGTCGGTGAGGGGCAGGGCGCGCCGCTGTTCCGGAGGAGCGCTCATCGCAGGGTGAGGGGTCGACATGCTGCTCGCTGCTCCTTGCCCGGGTCTCGTCATCGGGTAGTGCCGGCCGGGCGGGGCGTCGGGCAATATGTCCGATTGCCTCCCCCGGTATTGTGATGGACGTTACCCTTGGTGTTTTACAGGTATGGGAAAAGTCGTGAACGGCGAGGTCCGGCACTCCGGGGTGCGGCGCATGGAGGGGACCTGAAGGGACTTGAGGGGATGTGAGCACGCACCGGTACCGGCTTCGCTGCCTCGTCCCTCGTGCCCGCGGTGGGTGTGAGGTGAGCGGGACGTGATCCCGGAGGGGGACGAAGGGGAGTTCGCGCGGACGCTCCGCGCGGAGATCGAGCGCAGCGGACTCTCGCTAACGCAAATCTCCCAGCGTCTGCGCGCACGCGGACGCCCGGTGAGCGTCGCCACGCTCAGCAATTGGCAGTCCGCCCGGAGCATCCCCGGCAGCGAGTCCTCCCTCGGGGTGGTCGCTGCCCTCGAGGACCTGCTGGGCTTCGCCCCCGACTCCTTCGCCGACCTCATCGGATCGCCTCGTCTGACCGGACGTGCCGTGCGGGGCACCAGGTTCGTGGGCCGCCGCGGCAGCAAGGAGGTCTTCCGCGACGCGCTCACCGCGCTGGGGTTCGGGTCCTCGGAGAGATACGCCCACGAGCGGGTCTTCCACCAGCTCGCGATCATCGACTCCTCGCAGGACATCCAGCAGTTCACCTCGCGGATCACCGTGCGCGCGCTGGAGTCCGGAGTGTGCAGGCTCCCCGCGGTGCACGTGCTCGACGAGTCCGAGCCCAATGTGGCGCCGAACTACGTCGCACTCGAGGGCTGCACGGTGGGCCGCCAGGTGGCCTGGCCCGAGCGTCGCACCTACGGTGTGGAGTTCCTGATCGACGGCATCCTGAACGCCGGGCAGGTCGCGAGCTTCGCTTACCGCGTGGAGATGCATGCCAAGGCCCGCGACGTGGCGGGCACCTTCTACTCCCTGGCTCGTCGCGCGCACGACGTGCTGCTGGAGGCCGAGTTCCGCGGTGCCGAGAAGCCGCTGTACTACGAGCGGTATCGGCGCACCGAGGTCGCCGAATCCGTCGTCCCGGTGCGTCTGGACCAGCGTGATCGCGTCCAGCTGGTCGAGTCGCGGTTCGGACCGGGGTCCTTCGGGCTGCGCTGGGTCTGGGGCGACCCGGACGACGACGATGACCAGGGCGACCTGGACGGCTGGGACGAGATCGACTCCGCGTCCTGAGGGTCCTGAGGGGAGTGGGCCGACAGTGCGCGCGCTTCGACGCTCAGGCCTGCCCGGCCTCCAGGAACGTCTGCAGCGCGAGCACGGCGGCCCCGACAGCGCACGGATGGGGCTGGACCTGCGAGACCACCACGTGCGCGCCGGGGTCGTCGCCGAAGCACTGCCGGGCGGCGTCGAGGTAGATCGCCGGGGCGGCCTGCACGGGACTGCCCGCCAGCACCAGGGTGTCCAGCCCGACGGCGCTGCTGAGGTGCGCGGCGACGCGGACCAGGGGGAGTGCGGCCACCATGACGGCCTCGGCAGCGGCCTCGTCCCCCTGCGTGGCGGTCAGGGCGGTGCGGGTGAGGTCGGCGATCCCGGTCGGGGCGACGGCGAGGTGCAGGCATCCGCGTCGACCGCAAGAGCACTCCGGGCCGCGGGGATCCAGGGTCATGTGGTTCAGGGGCCGGCCGCTGTCGGGCCGGAAGGGGGCGCCGTCCAGCAGCAGCGCGAGGGCGATGCTCGAGCCCAGATGCAGGGTCCCGGAGAGCCCGGATCCGGCCTGCTCCCCGCTCCAGAAGCTGCCCAGCGCCGCGCAGGCCGCCTCGGTCCCGCGCACGGCGCGCACGTCGAGCGCCAGGGTGAGCTGCTGCAGCGCGTCGGCCACCTCGGCGGGAAGGTCGCTCGGCACGGCGAACCCGATCCCGGTCACGGCCCCGAGCTCATCGCCCGGAGCGATGATCGCCAGGCCTTCGCGCAGCACCTCGGCGACCTCGGAGGGGTCCGCGGGATCGGCGAGCGGGAGCACTGCTCGGGAGCGCAGCGCGCCGGTGGTGTCGACGGCGACCAGGGAGAGGCGGTCCTCGTCGAGCGTGCAGCCCAACGCTCGCCGGGCGGAGTCGTCGACTCGCAGGAGGGTGGCCCGCTTGCCGCCGGTGGAGCGGGCGTAGCCGCTCTCCCGGAGCAGCCCGGCCGACAGCAGCCGCTTCACGGAATTGGTGACGGTGGCGGCGGTGACGCCCAGCTCGCGAGCGACCTCGACGCGCGTGGTCTCGGTGCGGCGGCGCACGAATTCGAGCACCGCGGAGTCCATCGCGGAGGGTCGTCCGGCGCCCGCTCTGCTCATGCCATCCCCCTCGCCTGTCCTGGATCGTGACCTATCTGGGACCTCCCCGAGGGGGTGCGGCCTCTTGACGGAGAGTCGCGCTCTTTGCACACTGAGGCTACTTCATTAAGTCAATGAAGTAAGAAGGGGCGGGCCGCTCGGTCCTTGTCCCCGACGCACGCGACGTCGCGTGGACTAGGAGAGCAAAGATGCACCTGAAGCGCCGTGACCTGTACAAGCTTGCCGCCGTCGGCACCGTTCCGGTCGCCCTGGCCGCCTGTGGCCAGAGCTCGAACCTCGAGGCCAAGGGCGGCGGCGATGGTGAGTCCCGCCCCATTCTCACCACCAACGCCACCGAGGCCACGCTCACGCGGAACCTCAACCCGCACTCGCCGTCGGTGATCCCGATGGTCCAGGGCCTCATCTACGAGACGCTCTTCTACTTCAACCCGCTCGAGGCGATCGACCAGGACCCCGCACCCCAGCTCGGCGAGAGCTACGAGTGGAACGAGGACGGCACCGTCCTCACGGTCGCCGTGCGCCAGGGCGTGACCTGGGCAGACGGTGAACCCTTCACAGCGGCCGACGTCGCCTTCACCTTCAACAAGATCCGTGACACCGAGGCGCTGAACGCCGGCGGCACCGCGCCGTCGGCCGAGGCCACCGACGAGTCGACCGTCGAGATCACGTACGAGAACGCGTCGTTCCTCGAGGGCCCGAACGCTCTGGCCCGCACCTGGATCATCCCCGAGCACCTCTTCGCGGACGTCGACGACCTCGCCACCTACGCGAACGAGGATCCGGTGGGCACCGGCCCGTTCCAGCTCGACGACTTCACCCCGGAGTCCTACCTGCTGCTGGCCAACGAGAGCTACTGGGAGGAGGGGCGGCCGGGGATCGGCGGAGTCCGCGCGATCACCACCTCCGGCAACCAGTCGGCGACGGACCAGTGGCTCGCCGGGGACATCGACTACATGTCCGCCGCGATCCCGAACCTCGCCGAGCACGTGGAGAAGAACCCCGACCTGGCGTTCACCAACACCGGCATCTCGCAGGCGGCCCTGTTCGCCTCCTCGAACCCCGACCTGGGCTGCGAGGGGCCGCAGACCGACGTCGCCGTGCGCAAGGCCCTCTACTACGGGATGGATCGCGAACAGCTCTCCAAGCTGGCCTTCTTCGACCTGGGCACCGACATCTCGCCCTCCTTCGCCCTGCCCGAGCGCGACGCGGACTTCATCGATCCGTCGATCGACGTCGCCCCATGGAACGCGCAGCCCGACAAGGCCAAGCAAGTGCTCGAGGACGCCGGCTACGAGCTGGGCGACGACGGCGTCTACGCCAAGGGTGACGAGCGCGTCTCCATGACGGTCTCCTGCCCCACGGGCTGGTCCGACTTCGTCACCGCGCTGGACACGCTCGCCCAGCAGTACAAGGAGGTCGGCATCGAGCTGATCCCGCAGCAGGTCAGCGTCAACGAGTGGAACGACGCGAAGGCCAAGGGCACGTACCAGCTGGTCATCGACTCCGTCGGTCAGGGACCTGCGCCGGACCCGTACTACCCGTACCTCAACCAGTTCTCCACCCGGAACACGGTGCCCGTCGGCGAGAACGGCAACCCGTACGAGAACATCACCCGCTTCTCGGACCCCGATGTCGACGCGGCGCTCGAGGCCGCCGCGGCGACCGACGATCCCGAGGTGAAGAAGGAGCACTACTTCGTGATCCAGCAGCGCCTGGTCGAGGTCATGCCCGCCATCCCGCTGCTCATCGGCTCGAGCCTCACGGAGTACAACACCTCCCGCGCCACCGGATGGCCCACCGAGGACGACCTGTACGCGTACCCGATGTCCTGGTCCGCGCCGGACAACGCCATGGTCCTCAAGGCCGTCACGCCCGTCGAGTGATCCCGGGGTGCCGCGCCGCTGCGTCGGCGGCGCGGCACCTCCCTGCTCCAGACGGCGACGAAAGGACGGACGACGGTGCATCTCCTGCGCAAGCTCGGGTTCTACCTGGTGGCCCTCTGGGCCGCGGTGACCCTCAACTTCTTCATCCCGCGGCTGCTCCCCGGCAGCCCGGTCGATGCGGTGCTCGCGAAGCTGGCCCTGCGCGGCCCGGTGGATCCGGGCACCCGCCGCGCCATCGAGATCATGCTCGGGGCCGACGACGACACCCCGATGATCCAGCAGTACTTCGCGTACCTCGGCGGCCTGTTCACGGGAGACCTCGGCATCTCGGTGACCTACTTCCCGACGCCGGTCACCCAGATCATCGCGCAGTCGCTGCCCTGGACCCTGGTGCTGGTGGGCCTCGCGACCACGATCACCTTCGTGATCGGCATGGTGCTGGGCACGTTCGCCGGCTGGAAGCGCGGGACCTGGTTGGACTCGCTCATCCCCGCCACCACGATCCTGCAGGCGGTGCCCTACTTCTGGCTCGCGCTGCTGTTCATCTACGTGCTCGCCGTGAACCTCGACCTGTTCCCGATCTCGGGCGGCTACAACCCGTCGATGGTGCGGCCCGCCTTCGACTATCCGTTCCTCTCCAACGCCGTCTACTACGGCTTCCTGCCCGCGCTGACGATCGTGCTGTCCTCCCTGGGCGGCTGGCTGCTGGGGATGCGCAACATGATGGTGTCCACGCTCAGCGAGGACTACATCCTCACCGCGGAGGCCAAGGGCCTCAGCCCCCGCCGGATCATGGTCATGTACGCCGCGCGCAATGCGATGCTGCCCAGCGTCTCGGGCTTCGCGATCTCGCTCGGCTTCGTGGTCTCGGGCTCGATCATCGTCGAATCCGTCTTCTCGTACCCCGGCATCGGATTCACCATGCTGCAGGCGGTCAACAACAACGACTTCGCGCTCATGCAGGGGCTCTTCCTGATCATCACGGTCTCCGTGCTCGCCGCGAACCTCGTGGTGGACCTGCTGTACGGCGTCATCGACCCCCGCACCCGGGCGCGGGGCTGAGGAGCTCACATGGCCCAGTCACAGACACATACACAGACTCCCTCCCGCCTGCGCGCCACGCTCGAGCGCGCACTGACCCCGTCGCTCGTGATCGGCGCCGGCCTGGTGCTCGCCATCGTGCTGTTCGGGCTGATCGCCCCGTTCTTCGTGGCGGACCCGAACGCGGTCGACAACGCCGGTATGCACGGGCCGTCGGCCCAGAACCTGCTGGGCACCACCCAGACCGGTCAGGACGTGCTCGCCCAGCTCGCCTGGGCCACCCGCGGCTCCCTCCTGGTCGGCGTGATCGTCGCGTTCCTGGCCCTGTTCCTCTCGGCCTTCTTCGGGATCCTCGGCGGATACCTGGGCGGTTGGCTCGACGAGGTGTTCTCGCTGTTCACCAACGTGGTGCTGATCCTGCCGGGACTGCCGCTGATGATCGTGATCGGCTCGTACGTGCAGCAGCGCGGCCTGCTGCTGATCGCGATCATCCTCGCGATCACGTCCTGGGCGGCCTCGGCGCGCGTGCTGCGCTCGCAGACGCTCTCGATCCGCAACCGCGACTACGTGCAGGCCGCGAAGATCGCCGGCGAGAAGCCGCATCGGATCATCGCCGTGGAGATCCTGCCCAACCTGCTGCCGGTCATGTCCAGCGGCTTCGTGTTCGCCCTGATCACCGCGATCCTCGGCGAAGCGGGTCTGAGCTTCATCGGTCTCGGTGTGAACGGCACCCAGACCTGGGGCTCCATGCTGTTCTACGCGCAGAACGGCCAGGCCCTCACCCTCGGCGCCTGGTGGTGGTTCGTGCCGCCGGGCCTGATGATCGCCGTCCTCGGCGGCGGGCTGTCGCTGATCAACTTCTCCATCGACGGCATCATCAATCCCCGCCTGCGGAACGCGCCGAAGCAGCTCAAGCGGGTCAAGCAGGCCGATAAGCAGGCCGAGCAGGAGCAGGCGGAGCGGGCCGAGGGCGACACCGGGCCGGACGAGCGCGATGAGACCTCCGGGCACGATCCGGACCAGGAAGAGGTGGCGGTATGAGCATCCACGAGCAGTCCCCGATCCGCGACGAGCCGGTGCTGACCGTCCAGGACCTGAACGTGGTCTACGAGGTCGAGCACCCGGTCCACGCGGTGAGGGATGCGTCCTTCGCGCTGCGGCGCGGGGAGATCCTGGGCCTGGCCGGTGAGTCGGGTTGCGGGAAGACGACTCTGGCCTACGGGCTGAACCAGCTGCACCGCCCGCCGGCGCGCATCACCTCCGGATCGGTCGTCTTCCATGACCGCGACGGCGGCGACATCGACGTGCTCGGTCTGGAGGGGGACGCACTGCGCGCCTTCCGCTGGTCGCAGGTCGCGATGGTCTTCCAGGGAGCGATGAACTCCCTGAACCCGGTGCTGAACATCCGCACCCAGCTCGGCGACGTGTTCACCACGCACCGTCCCGGGATGTCCGGGGCGGAGAGGCTGCGCCGTTCCAAGGAGCTGCTCGAGCTGGTGGGCGTCGAGCCCTCGCGGATCGGCGCCTATCCCCACGAGCTCTCCGGCGGCATGCGTCAGCGCGTCATGATCGCGATGGCGCTGGCACTGGATCCGCAGCTGATGATCATGGACGAGCCGACGACGGCGCTGGACGTGGTGGTCCAGCGGGAGATCCTGATGGAGATCCTGCGGCTGCGCCAGGAGCTCGGGTTCGCGGTCGTGTTCATCACGCACGACCTGCCCATGCTGCTGGAGGTCGCGGACCGCATCGCGGTGATGCGCAGCGGCGAGATCATCGAGCTGGACACCGCGGAGAACCTCTACTTCGAGCCGCGCGATCCCTATACCCGCAAGCTGCTGGGCTCCTTCCCGTCGTTGACCGGATCGACCGGTGACTTCGTGCGGGCCGGATTCGACGTCGAGGAGGCGCGATGAGCACCCTCGTCGTCAAGGAACTCACCAAGACCTATCTGCTGCGCGACGGGCTCCGGTTCAGCCGGCTCGAGGCGGTCAAGGCCGTGGACTTCGAGCTGTCCCCAGGGCGCACGGTCGCGCTCGTGGGACAGTCCGGTTCGGGGAAGTCGACGATCGCGAAGCTGATCGCTCAGCTCGAGACGCCCACGTCGGGATCGATCACCCTGAACGGGAAGCCCGTGGGCCGACGAGGCAGGTCCTTGGCCGCCTATCGCGACGAGGTCCAGATGGTGTTCCAGGACCCGTTCGCCTCGCTCAACCCCTTCCACAGCATCGGCCACCACCTGGAGCGTCCGCTGCGGCTGCACGGCAAGGCGACCAAGGCCGATGCGCGCGAGAAGGCGCTCGCCCTGCTGGAGAGGGTGAACCTCACCCCGGCCGAGGCGTTCATCGACCGGAAACCGCACGAGCTCTCGGGCGGCCAGCGTCAGCGGGTGGCGATCGCCCGCGCGCTGGCGCCGGAGCCGAGCGTGCTCGTGGCCGACGAACCCGTGTCCATGCTCGACGTGTCGATCCGTCTGGGGGTGCTGAACCTGCTGGCGAGACTGCAGCGCGAGGAGAACCTGGCGCTGCTCTACATCACCCATGACCTGGCCACCGCACGCCACTTCTCCGACGAGATCCTCGTGATGTACCGCGGCGACGTGGTGGAGCGCGGGCCGTCCGACGACGTGATCCTGTCGCCGCAGGCGGAGTTCACCAAGCAGCTGCTGGTGGCCGCCCCCGAACCCGCCGCGAACCCGCGCTTCCTCGCGGAGGCGCAACGGCGCGGAGTGCCCATGCCCGACCATCTCGCCGCTCTGGAGGAGCCCCAGTGACCAGCTCGACCAGTTCGACCAGCTCTCCCGATCCGGCCCGGCCCCTCAGGACGACACGCTCGGCCGGCTCACCGGCATCGATCATCCGGCGTGACCTGCACGAGAGCTGGTCGGTGAGCGTGACCGACGGGCCCGCGCCCTTCGTGATCCAGGACGTTCCGGCCACGGTGCCCGGCACCTTCCTCACCGACCTGCTGGCGGCCGAGTTGATCCCCGACCCGTATCTGGACCGCCATGAGCACGAGCTGGCCTGGTCCGGAGAGGTCGACCTCTCCTACACGAGCACCTTCGACTGGTCCCCGAGCGGCGCGGACCGCGTGGACCTGGTGGCCGCCGAGCTCGATACCGCAGCGACCGTGCTGCTGAACGGGCAGCATGTGGCGACCGTGCAGAACCAGCACCGCTCCTGGCGGTTCGACGTCACCGCGCTGCTGCGGGAGGGGGAGAACGTGCTCGAGATCCGGTTCGCCTCTCCGTTGCGCACGGCCCGGGAGAACACCGAGGTGCTCGGCGATCTGCCGGTGGTGGGCAACGACCTGCCCTACAACGCGATCCGCAAGATGGCCTGCAACTTCGGCTGGGATTGGGGACCGGTCCTGGTCACCAGCGGGATCTCCGGGCCGATCGGCCTCGAGGAATGGTCCGCAGCGCGGCTCGCGGAGGCCCGGCCGCAGATCACCGTCGAGGGGTCCACCGGCCGGGTGTCGGTGCAGACTCTGCTGGAGACTGCCGAGCGGTCGGCCGCACCTGCCGACGGTTCGTCGGCCGGCCTCGCAGCAGGCCCGTCGGCCGACCCCATGGAGGCCACCGAGGACACCGAGCCCACTGAGCACACCGAGCGCACAGGACACACCGACGACACCGGCGACACCGAGTACACCGTGCGTCTGCTGGTGAACGCGCCGGACGGCAGCATCGTCGCGGACGCCTCGGCACGGGCGACGGACTCGTCGGCGCAGCTCGAGGCCGCGGTGGCCGACGCGCAGCTGTGGTGGCCGCGCGGCTACGGCGAGCAGCCCCTGTACGACGTGCGGGTGGAGCTGCGGGATGCGGAGGGTGCGCTGCTGGATTCCCAGGAGCACCGGGTCGGGTTCCGCACCGCGGGAGCGGTCGAGGAGCCGGACGAGATCGGCACCTCCTTCACGGTCGTCGTGAATGGCGCCCCGATCCTCGCCAAGGGCGCCAACTGGATCCCCGATGACTGCTTCCCCTCCCGCCTGACCGGGGAGGACTATCGCGCCGCCGTGGCCGATGCCGTCGATGCCGGGATGAACATCCTGCGCATCTGGGGCGGCGGACTGTACGCCTCCGAGGAGCTCTATGCGCTGTGCGACGAGCTCGGGATCATGGTGTGGCAGGACTTCGCGATGGCCTGCGCCGCCTACTCGGAGCTCGAGCCCCTGCGGTCCGAGGTGATCGCCGAAGCCCGGGAGCACATCGTGCGCCTGGCCTGGCATCCCGCACTCGTGCACTGGAACGGCAGCAACGAGAACGTCGAGGGCTACTACCATTGGGGGTGGAAGGACATGTTGCCCGAGGGGCAGGGCTGGGGCAACGCCTACTACACGGAGATCTTCCCGGCACTGCTGGCGGAGCTCGACCCGTCGCGCAGCTTCACCCCCTCCAGCCCGTACTCGCGGCCGATGGTCGATCAGCCTCGCCATCCCGATCACGGGACCGTGCACAACTGGGTGGCCTGGGCCTCGGAGGACGACAACGACTACACGCGCTACCGCGACACCATCCCGCGTTTCTCCGCAGAGTTCGGCTATCAGGGCCCGGCGAACTGGGCCACCATCGCCCGTGCCCTCACTGAGCGCCCCCTGGAGGCCGATTCCGAGGCGATGCTGTCCCATCAGAAGGCGGTGGGAGGGCAGGACAAGCTGCGTCGCGGCATGGCTCCGCACCTGCCCGAGGTGGACGGCTTCGAGGCCTTCCACTTCGCGACGCAGCTGAACCAGGCGCGCGCCCTGATCTGCGGGATCGGGCACTACCTGTCGTACTGGCCCCGTTGCGGCGGGACGATCGTGTGGCAGCTGAACGACTGCTGGCCCGTGACCTCGTGGGCCGCGGTCGATGGCGACCGGCGGCGCAAGCTGCTCTGGTATGCGCTGCGCGACCTGTACGCGCCGCTGCTGATCACCGTGCAGCCGCGAGCGTCCGGTCCGGTGGTCAGCGTGGTCAACGACCGCCCCGACCCGCTCGTCGGCGACGTGCGGCTGCGGCGACAGACGCTGGCCGGGCAGGTGCTCGCCGAAGCACTGCTCGAGCTGGACGCTCCGGCGCGCAGTGCGGTGACGCTCCCCGTCCCGCCCGAGCTGCTGGCCCCGCAGGACGCTCGCGACCAGGTGCTCGTGGTGGAGGCCGCGGGGTCCCGCTGCGTGCACTTCTTCGCGGAGGACCGTGACTCCGCGCTGGTGGCCGGCGCCTATGAGGCATCGGCGCGAGCCGTCGAGGGCGGCGTGGAGATCAGCGTGCGTGCGACCGGGACCGTGCGCGACCTGTGCGTCCTCGCCGACAAGGTGGATCCCGACGCCGTGGCCGAGACCCAGCTGCACACGCTGCTGCCGGGGGAGGAGGTCTCGATCCGGGTGCGGACGACGAGCAGTGAGCCGCCGGAGGCCTATCTCGCGAGCACCGTGCTGATGAGTGCGAACGACCTGGTGACCTGATGGCTGCCGGCACCATCGGCATGCCCGTTCCGCGCTCGATGTGGTCGGCGAGCTCCGAGCAGTTCCACACCCTCGTGCTGCGCGGGGTCGAGGAGACCGCGGTCGCCGAGGGGTACTCGGTGCTCAGCGCGGTGGTCGACACCTTGGAGGCGGAGATCGCGCTGATCCGTCGCTGGGCACATCAGCGCCTCGTGGACGTCGTCATCCTCAAGGACCTCCGCCGCGACGACCCTCGCCCGCGGCTGCTGCGCGAGCTGCGGATGCCCTTCGTCCTCGTCGGGGACGTGCGTCAGACGGGGGCCGAGGCGGCGGTGCTCACCGACAACAGCCGCTCCATGCACGTGCTGCTGGAGGAGCTGCTCGCCCTGGGCCATCACCGGATCGCGCACGTGGGCGGGCCGGGAGAGCTGCTCCATTCGCAGTGGCGCCTCGGGGCATATGTCGACTTCATGGCCGACCATGCGCTGGCACCGTCGTACCTCGAGGGGGACTACGGGACGGCCAGCGGGGAGCGGTGCGTGCGTGCCCTGCTCGCCCTCGAGGAGGTGCCCACCGTGATCGTCTTCGACAACGACGCGATGGCCATCGGCGGCGCCGACGCGCTGCACCGGCTCGGGGTCGACGTGCCGGGGGACATCTCGGTGGTGTCCTGGGACGACTCGCTGTCGTGCCAGACCTACGACCCGCCCCTCGCCGTGCTCGGTCATCGGGCGCCCCAGCTGGGGACCGAACTGGGGACCGCCGCGATCGCCCTGCTCGCAGGGGACCCGGAGGCGATGCGCCGGGTCGCGGAGATCCCGAGGATCGTGCCCCGCGGCTCCCTGGCCGCGACAGGCTGAGCTCGGCGGGGCGCACCGCAGGATCCCTCGTCAGGAGGGGGCGCACGGCGTATCCTCGGGGTAGCAGCCGTCTCGGACGAGGAGGTGTGGACCGTGGACCTCACGCGGAGCATCGTGGTCGGGTATGACGACACCTCGGCCTCTGCCGCGGCCGTCCGCTGGGCCGCCGCGCTCGCCCGCAGCACGGGAGTGGGGCTGCGCATCGTCCACGCCTGGTCCTGGCCCCTCCTCGGGAGCGGACTCGCGGGCGTGCCCGTGATGGACTCCGCCGGGCCCCGCAACCAGGCGATGCAGCTGCTCGACGCCGCCGCCGAGGCCATCGCGGCCCGCGAGCCCGACGTGCAGGTCCACACGGATCTGCTTCCGGGCACCGCGCGCGACGTCCTCGATCAGATCTCGCAGACGACGGAGATGCTGGTCGTCGGCACACGCGGGCTCGGCCCCGTGCTGAGCACGCTGCTCGGCTCCGTCAGCCGGGGGATCCTCCATGACGCAGGCTGCCCTGTCGCGGTGATCCGCTCCGAGCAGCACACGGCGGGCCCTGTTCTGGTCGCCGCCGACGGGTCGCCCTCCGCTGCCGAGGCGGTCGAGGTCGCTGCGGACCTGGCCAGCAGCTGGGCCGTGCCCCTGCGGATCGTGCACGTGCGCCCCGATGGGCCTGGACGGTCCGGCGGCGGCATCGGGGCGATCGACGCACGGACCCGGTCGCTGCTGGACGGCGCGTCCGCGCAGGCGCTGGCCGCTCATGACGGCCTGACGGTGGAGACCCGGGTGCTCGAGGGACGCTCCGCGGCGGACGGTCTGCTGACGGCCGCCGCCGGAGCTCGCATCCTCGTCATGGGGCATCGGGGGCACAGCCACGGGCCGCTCGGATCCACCGTGCATGCCACCGTTCTCCACGCCACGGGCAACGTCGTGGTCGTGCGCCGGCACCTCGCCGAGTGACCTGACTCGCGTCTGCACCGCCATGGTTTGAACGGTGGGCCCCAGGACCGCTAGTCTGTGCGGCGGTAGCGTGTCCGAGCGGCCGAAGGTGCATCACTCGAAATGATGTGTGGTTCATAGCCACCGCGGGTTCAAATCCCGCCGCTACCGCTCCTGGCCCGGGGAAGCCCCAGGCACCACGAAGGCCCCGTCGGAATCCGACGGGGCCTTCGTCATGCCACGAGCGACCGGCAGAGCAGGGCAGGGCAGTTCGGGGGACTATGGGCGACAGCCCGGTGACCGGCTGATGAGCCGCGGTCCGCACGGGGCACGGGTATCGCCTCCAGAGGGGGCCGCCTTCAGAGGGGTGCTGGCAGCTCGTGGCCAGGGAGCAGCGGGCTACCAGCGCACAGACGCGCCCGACGCCATCGAGGGCCGCTCCCGTTCCTGATTGCGCGTTCCCGCGGGCGCTCGCGCCGATGCCTCGATCAACGCTGGACGATCGTCGCTCGACGCCTCTGGGATCGACAGTTCCTCGACGCCTCTCCGAATCGCGTCCTCACCTTCGAGTCGCTGACCTCGCCTGGGGACAGGTGCGGGCTCGGGACTCTCCCGGTCATGACGCGTGAGTCCCGGAGGTACCCCGTCGGGCCGACAGGGGAGCCCCGGCACGGGATCCCCGCCGACGCTCCCGACGCCCCACCGAGTGTCGACACCGCCGACCAGGAGCTCGCCGAGCGTCCTGGCCACGGGCGGCGCAACGCGGCCAGAAGGTCCGCCTGACTAGCAGATACGCGCCCGATCCACCCCATCGAGGAAGTGTTGCCACGGTCACCCTCCGGAGAGGCCGTTCTGGCTTGACGGCCCCTCCGGATCTGCGTAATGTTCTTCCTTGTGCCCAGCAAGACGGGAAAACGGAAAGGCCGGAAGGCCAGCCCGCGGAACCGGAACTGCAAAGCACATGCGGGACTCTTCAAAATCGAATACGACGCGGGTCACACCGAGTCGAGTTGACAAGAAGAAGTCGATCCCCTTAAGCTTTAGGGGTTGCCTCGGAGTAAAGAGCCTGGTGGCTTGGAGTTCTGAGTGCGCGTGTTGTTTGATATCTCAATAGCGTGTCTGTTTGTTGATGCCATTATTTTGATGGCAAATTTTAACGGATGATACAGCAGTTATATGCTGGTTGTTTGTTGTTTGTCAGGATTTTTTCTATGTTTTCATGGAGAGTTTGATCCTGGCTCAGGACGAACGCTGGCGGCGTGCTTAACACATGCAAGTCGAACGATGACGACCGAGCTTGCTCGGTCTGATTAGTGGCGAACGGGTGAGTAACACGTGAGTAACCTGCCCCCCACTTCGGGATAACTTCGAGAAATCGTGGCTAATACCGGATATGAACTTCCGCCGCATGGTGGTTGTTGGAAAGTTTTTCGGTGGGGGATGGACTCGCGGCCTATCAGTTTGTTGGTGAGGTAATGGCTCACCAAGACGATGACGGGTAGCCGGCCTGAGAGGGCGACCGGCCACACTGGGACTGAGACACGGCCCAGACTCCTACGGGAGGCAGCAGTGGGGAATATTGCACAATGGGCGAAAGCCTGATGCAGCGACGCCGCGTGAGGGATGACGGCCTTCGGGTTGTAAACCTCTTTCAGTAGGGAAGAAGCGAGAGTGACGGTACCTGCAGAAGAAGCGCCGGCTAACTACGTGCCAGCAGCCGCGGTAATACGTAGGGCGCAAGCGTTGTCCGGAATTATTGGGCGTAAAGAGCTTGTAGGTGGCTTGTCGCGTCTGCCGTGAAAACCCGAGGCTCAACCTCGGGCGTGCGGTGGGTACGGGCAGGCTAGAGTGTGGTAGGGGAGACTGGAACTCCTGGTGTAGCGGTGAAATGCGCAGATATCAGGAAGAACACCGATGGCGAAGGCAGGTCTCTGGGCCATTACTGACACTGAGAAGCGAAAGCATGGGTAGCGAACAGGATTAGATACCCTGGTAGTCCATGCCGTAAACGTTGGGCACTAGGTGTGGGGGACATTCCACGTTTTCCGCGCCGTAGCTAACGCATTAAGTGCCCCGCCTGGGGAGTACGGCCGCAAGGCTAAAACTCAAAGGAATTGACGGGGGCCCGCACAAGCGGCGGAGCATGCTGATTAATTCGATGCAACGCGAAGAACCTTACCAAGGCTTGACATGGACCGGACGGCTGCAGAAATGTGGCTTTCTTCGGACTGGTTCACAGGTGGTGCATGGTTGTCGTCAGCTCGTGTCGTGAGATGTTGGGTTAAGTCCCGCAACGAGCGCAACCCTCGTTCCATGTTGCCAGCGCGTAATGGCGGGGACTCATGGGAGACTGCCGGGGTCAACTCGGAGGAAGGTGGGGACGACGTCAAATCATCATGCCCCTTATGTCTTGGGCTTCAAGCATGCTACAATGGTCGGTACAATGGGTTGCGAAACTGTGAGGTGGAGCGAATCCCAAAAAGCCGGCCTCAGTTCGGATTGGGGTCTGCAACTCGACCCCATGAAGTCGGAGTCGCTAGTAATCGCAGATCAGCAACGCTGCGGTGAATACGTTCCCGGGCCTTGTACACACCGCCCGTCAAGTCACGAAAGTCGGTAACACCCGAAGCCAGTGGCCCATCCTCGTGAGGGAGCTGTCGAAGGTGGGATCGGTGATTGGGACTAAGTCGTAACAAGGTAGCCGTACCGGAAGGTGCGGCTGGATCACCTCCTTTCTAAGGAGCATCACCAATTATGGTGGCCATTTTCCTGCCCGAGTGTGGTGGGGGTGGTTGCTCAAGGGTGGAACATCAACGGATAGGCGCTTCACCAGTCGGTGTGGCTTCTCTAGTACGACCTCTTCGGGGGTGTGGAACGAGGGGTTGCCGGGTGGTTCGAGGTGGAGACACGCTATTGGGTTATGAGGCTGCACGCAGTTCTCGGTTTGCTTGGTCACTGTGGTGGCTGGGGGAGTCGGGGATGTGTGGCTGGTCCTCCCTGATGCTGGTGCCGTGTATGCGGGCTGGTGTTGGTGTGGGGTTGTTTCTTGAGAACTACATAGTGGACGCGAGCATCATTGTAAGCAATTTTGAAGATTTTGTGTCTTTGTGTGTTGCCTAAGTTTTAAAGGGCGCACGGTGAATGCCTTGGCAAGAAGAGCCGACGAAGGACGTGGGAGTCTGCGAAAAGCCTCGGGGAGTTGACAACCGAACTGTGATCCGAGGATGTCCGAATGGGGAAACCCACCGCGAGTCATGTCGCGGTACCCGCCACTGAATGTATAGGTGGTGTGGAGGGAACGAGGGGAAGTGAAACATCTCAGTACCCTCAGGAAGAGAAAACAAATAGTGATTCCGTGAGTAGTGGCGAGCGAAATCGGAGGAGGCTAAACCTGGTCTGTGTGATACCCGGCAGGGGTTGCAGGTCAGGGGTTGTGGGACGTGTCTGGGTCGTCTGCCGGCGGTCCGACGTGTACGTGTTCTGGTAGTCGAAGTCGTGTTGAGTGCGACGGCGTAGAGGGTGTGACCCCCGTAGACGAAACTGGTTCATGGCGTGACGCTGTTCCCGAGTAGTACCGGACCCGTGAAATCCGGTGCGAATCTGCCAGGACCACCTGGTAAGCCTGAATACTACTTCTTGACCGATAGCGGACAAGTACCGTGAGGGAAAGGTGAAAAGCACCCCGGGAGGGGAGTGAAATAGTACCTGAAACCGTGCGCTTACAATCCGTCGGAGCCTTGAGGGGTGACGGCGTGCCTTTTGAAGAATGAGCCTGCGAGTTAGTGGTCGGTGGCGAGGTTAACCCGTGTGGGGTAGCCGTAGCGAAAGCGAGTCTGAACGGGGCGTTCAGTCGCCGGCTCTAGACCCGAAGCGAAGTGATCTATCCATGGGCAGTGTGAAGCGCGGGTAAGACCGCGTGGAGGCGCGAACCCACTTCAGTTGAAAATGGAGGGGATGACCTGTGGATAGGGGTGAAAGGCCAATCAAACTTCGTGATAGCTGGTTCTCCCCGAAATGCATTTAGGTGCAGCGTTACGTGTTTCGTGCCGGAGGTAGAGCACTGGATAGGCGATGGGCCCCACCGGGTTACTGACCTTAGCCAAACTCCGAATGCCGGTACGTGAGAGCGTAGCAGTGAGACTGTGGGGGATAAGCTTCATAGTCGAGAGGGAAACAGCCCAGAACATCAGCTAAGGCCCCTAAGCGTGTGCTAAGTGGAAAAGGATGTGGAGTTGCTGAGACAACCAGGAGGTTGGCTTAGAAGCAGCCACCCTTGAAAGAGTGCGTAATAGCTCACTGGTCAAGTGATTCTGCGCCGACAATTTAGCGGGGCTCAAGCACACCGCCGAAGCTGTGTCATTCAGACTTTGTGTCTGGATGGGTAGGGGAGCGTCGTGCAGCCAGCGAAGCCGCGGGGGAACCCAGTGGTGGAGGCTGCACGAGTGAGAATGCAGGCATGAGTAGCGAAAGACGGGTGAGAAACCCGTCCGCCGATTGATCAAGGGTTCCAGGGCCAGGTTTATCCGCCCTGGGTTAGTCGGGACCTAAGGCGAGGCCGACAGGCGTAGTCGATGGACATCGGGTTGATATTCCCGAACCGATCGTAGGAGGACCCATACCGAGGCAGCTGATGCTAACCACCCGAGCTTTCCCCATACCCTTCGGGGTGTGGAGGTTGGTGAGGCTGGGAACCAAGGTTGTAGTAGGTCAGCGCGAGGAATGACGCAGAGAGGTAGCTTCCGCGGACTTAATGGAATAGTCCGTCTAAGCGTGCAGCCCGAGCACCGGTAATGCGGTGCCGTATTGGGTGAGACGTGATGGGGATCCCGTATGGGCGTAGGTGAGTGATCCTGTACTGCCAAGAAAAGTTCCAGCGTGACGAATACGGTCGCCCGTACCCTAAACCGACTCAGGTGATCAGGTAGAGAATACCAAGGCGTTCGAGAGAATCGTGGTTAAGGAACTCGGCAAAATGCCCCCGTAACTTCGGGAGAAGGGGGGCCCGAGGAGTGAGAGCTCCGAGGGCCGCAGAGACCAGGGAGAAGCGACTGTTTACTAAAAACACAGGTCCGTGCGAAGTCGTAAGACGCTGTATACGGACTGACGCCTGCCCGGTGCTGGAAGGTTAAGAGGACCGGTTAGATCTTCGGATCGAAGCTGAGAATTTAAGCCCCAGTAAACGGCGGTGGTAACTATAACCATCCTAAGGTAGCGAAATTCCTTGTCGGGTAAGTTCCGACCTGCACGAATGGCGTAACGACTTCTCCACTGTCTCAACCGCGAACTCGGCGAAATTGCATTACGAGTAAAGATGCTCGTTACGCGCAGCAGGACGGAAAGACCCCGGGACCTTTACTATAGTTTGATATTGGTGTTCGGAACGGCTTGTGTAGGATAGGTGGGAGACTGGGAAGCATTCACGCCAGTGAGTGTGGAGTCATTGTTGAAATACCACTCTGGTCGTTTTGGATTCCTAACCTCGGTCCGTGATCCGGATCAGGGACAGTGTCTGATGGGTAGTTTAACTGGGGCGGTTGCCTCCTAAAGAGTAACGGAGGCGCTCAAAGGTTCCCTCAGCCTGGTTGGCAATCAGGTGTTGAGTGTAAGTGCACAAGGGAGCTTGACTGCGAGACAGACATGTCGGGCAGGTGCGAAAGCAGGAACTAGTGATCCGGCACTCCATTGTGGAATGGGTGTCGCTCAACGGATAAAAGGTACCCCGGGGATAACAGGCTGATCTTGCCCAAGAGCTCATATCGACGGCATGGTTTGGCACCTCGATGTCGGCTCGTCGCATCCTGGGGCTGGAGTTGGTCCCAAGGGTTAGGCTGTTCGCCTATTAAAGCGGTACGCGAGCTGGGTTTAGAACGTCGTGAGACAGTTCGGTCCCTATCCGCTGCGCGCGTTGGATATTTGAGAAGTCCTGTCCCTAGTACGAGAGGACCGGGATGGACTGACCTCTGGTGTGCCAGTTGTTCTGCCAAGAGCATGGCTGGTTGGCTACGTTGGGAAGGGATAACCGCTGAAAGCATCTAAGCGGGAAGCCTGCTTCAAGATGAGATATCCATACACCTTCGGGTGTGAGAGGCCCCCAGTAGATGACTGGGTTGATAGGCCAGATGTGGAAGCACGGCAACGTGTGGAGCTGACTGGTACTAATGGCCGATGACTTAACAACACATTTTTTGTTTGCTGCTGTTCGCGTCCACTGTGTGGTTCTGGAGAAACAACTCCTGAACACTGATCGTCCCGTAGGGGGTGGTGGGTGTTGAGGTCTGGTTGAGTCTCGTCGTGTTACGGCGGTCATAGCGTCGAGGAAACGCCCGGTTCCATTCCGAACCCGGAAGCTAAGCTCGATTGCGCCGATGGTACTGCACTCGGAAGGGTGTGGGAGAGTAGGTCGCCGCCGGACATCTTTGTGGGAGTGGGAGTGAGCTGGAGACCTTCACGGGTTTCGCTCCTCCCACTCCCTTTTTTCATGCCCGAGAACTTCATGCTCGAAAACTGTGTCGTGAGGTCAGCGGCATGATCCCCGGCGAGTGACGGCCGGGCCGGAGCCGTTGGCCGGGCGAGGCAGTGGGGAGCGCGCAGGCAGCGGCCCCGCAATCCTGCGGGTCCCGGGGACCGGATGTGACGCATCCAGGGGTGGGCACATCTGCCGCTGTGCGTGTTCCTGCCTCATGCTGGAGACATGTCGAGCTGCCCTCCTGAGACCACCTCCGATCGCCTTGAGGACGACGGAAAGACGTCTGAATCCGGAGCATCGTCGGTCGGAACGTCAATGCCCGCGACCGTCTCGGCGTCGGCCGCGGCGAGGGAGGCGAACGGGGCGAGAGGCGGCCGGACCGGGACAACGCCCGCGCGCGACCGGCATCCCGTGGTGACCGCGCTGGCGCTCTCTGCGGGCACCGCCGCTCTGGTCAGCGCCGAGTTCATCCCGGCGGGTGTGCTTCCCGGTATGGCCGCGGATCTCGGGGTGACGGAAGGCAGGGCCGGCCTGACGCTCGCTGCGACTGCTCTGGCCGGTGCTTTCACGGCCCCGACCATCGCCTCGCTCGTCCCACGGGCCGATCGGCGCACCGTTCTGCTGTCCTTGCTGCTGCTCGCCATCGTCTCCAATGTGATCGTGGCGGTCTCCCCGAGCTTCGCCGTGGTGCTGGCGGCGCGGGTACTGCTGGGCATAGCCATCGCGGGCTTCTGGTCCTTCGCCCTCGCGGTCGGCGTGCAGGTGACGGGCCGAGCCGCGCTCGTGTCCACGACGGTGGCTCTTGGCACGAGCATGGCCACCGTCATCGGGGTGCCGATCTCCTCGATCCTCGGAGACATCATCGGGTGGCGGGCGGTGTTCCTCGTGATCACCGCACTCACCCTGCTCGCTGCCGGCGTGCTGTGGCGCCTGCTCCCGTCCGTTCCGGCGCAGCCCGGCGCAGGGTTCGCGATGATGCGGGCCGTGCTCGGCAACCGGCGCCTGGTGGCAGGGATCGTCGTGATCTTCCTGGCTGCCTTCGCCAACTTCGCGGCCTACCCGTACATCCGGGTGGCGATCGAGGCGGTCGACGCGAGCGTGGTCGCCGTGCTCCTGCTGGGCTGGGGCCTTGGCGGCCTGTTCGGCAACCTGGTGGGCGGCTACCTCTCGCGCTGGCTGCGGTGGGCTGCCGCCGCCGGCCCCGGACTGCTCGCGGTCGCGCTGGCCACCATGGCAGGTACCCAGGACGTCGGCGTGCTGGCGGCGGCTGTCGTGCTGTGGGGGATCGGCTTCAACATAGTGCCGGTGATCACTCAGCTGTGGGTCGCCGCGGCCGAGCCCCGTCGCGTGGAGTCAGCGGTCGCCCTCCAGGTGACGGCGTTCCAGGTGGCCATCATGTCGGGGTCCGTCGTCGGCGGAGTCCTCGTGGACCAGCAGGGGCCCGCGGCGGCGATGATGCTCGGGGCCGTGCTCGCGGCCGTCGCAGCGGTCGGGTTCTCGGCCATCGCGGTGCGACCGCGCCAGCACTGAGAGGTCCCGGGCGGCCCGGACTCACGGACACCGCGCGGAGCGATGGCGGAGTCACAGGGGCGACGGGCAGCCTCAGAGGTTCTCGTCGAGATTCTTCTCGAGCAGCGCGGTCAGGGTGTCGAGCGCGTCGTCGGCCCCTTCGCCCTCGGCGCGGAGCGTCACCTCGTCACCATAGTCGACGTTCAAGGTGAGGAGCATGAGGATGCTGGAGGCCTGAACCGGTGCCATCCCGGCCTTCTCGATGGTCACCGGGGTCTGCAGCTCGCTCGCTGCCTGCGAGAAGATCGCCGCCGGGCGGGCGTGCAGTCCGCTCGTGCTGGCGATCTTCACAGTTCGTTCGGGCATGTCGGGGAGCCTTTCTGGATGTGTCCCCACCAGGGTATCGCCGTGTCGAGCCTGTCTGTGACGGAGCTTCCATCGTGGCGTGGTCCTCGCGTGTGCGGGCTGCCGGACATGCCGGCCCCAGCGGACGCTCGTCAGCGCCCCACGGGCGGGTGGGAACTCCTCGAACTCCCTGTTCACCGCCGCGCCGCAGCGATGCCGCACGCTGTCTGCCCCCGGCACCTCCGGCAGTGGGAGCAGACGCCCGACGGGGGACGTCTGGGCTGGTCGTTGCCAACACGTGATGTGCCCGAGCGCGTCCGCGAGGGATCATCGGCGCAGCCCCCTGCCCCGGTACGATACGGGGATGCCCAGCACTCATGGCCGTGCCCCGGATCCTCGACCCGCACGTACCCGCGCCGCGATCTTCGCAGCCGCCCGGGACCTCAGCGCCACCGACGGCGAGATCACCGTCAACGCCCTCGCGCGTCGCGCCGGTGTCAGCCGCGCCGCGTTCTACAGCCACTTCTCCGGCCTCGACGATCTGGTGGCCGCGATGTTCGGCTCGATGCTCGAGCTCCAGTACACGCGCGCCGAGCAGCTCATCGCTGACGGCGGCGACATGCACCGGATCGTGCAATCAGCCGCCGCGACGATGGTGGCGTACGTCGACCGCCACCACGCCTTCCTGCGTGGTGCGCTGGAGTGGAAGTTCTCCCATTCCACGTACCTGATCCTGGTGAAGACCCTCTCCGACCTCCACGTGATCGCTCTCGAGCGCCTGGGGGACGAGGTCCCGCCGTCCCTCCCCATCGCCGAGGCCGCCCGGTTCTACGCCGGCGGCACGCTGGATGTGCTCATCCAGTGGCTCGTGGAGACCGGGGACGATGCCCGCGCCGGCGTGGAGCTGGACAGCTCACGCGTCACCGCCGCTCTGCTTCGTCTGCTCCCCAGCTGGTACACCGGCCTGCAGCCGGAGGACCCGGTCCCGACCGATCTCGTCGTCGGGGACCTGTTCGCGGATTCCCTGCACGAAGACTCCTGAGCCCTGGGGCGTCCGACGCCCCTGGGCCCCCGACATGAACCGTCGGGCGCTCAGCAGTCCCGGGCGAGGCGCAGCAGCACGCGTGCGCCGAAGCGCACCGCGTCCACGGGGACCCGTTCGTCCACGCCGTGGAACAGCGGTGCGAAGTCCAGATCCTTGGGCAGCTGGAGCGGGGCGAAGCCGTACCCGATGATGCCCAGCTCGCGGGAGAGGGGCTTGTTGTCGGTGCCTCCGCTGAGGCAGTAGGGGAGCACCCGAGAGCCGGGATCCTCTGCCTGGATCGACCGGGTCATCACGTCCACGAGCGGGCCCGTGCGCGGGGAGTCCACCGAGTTGCCGATGTCGTCCACGACGACCTCGACGTGCTCACCCGTCAGCTCCTCGAGCAGCGAGAGCAGCTCCTCCTGGTGGCCGGGCAGGAACCGGGCGTCGAAGGTCGCTTCGGCGGTCTGCGGGATGACGTTCCCTTTGTAGCCGGCATCGAGCATCGTGAGGTTCGCCGAGTCGCTGAGGGTGCCGGAGACGAACTGGCGCGCTCCGCCCAGCAGAGGCAGGAACGAGGCGATGTCCTCCTCGTCCCAGCCGATGCCGGTGATCTCGGTAACCCCGTCGAACAGGGCACGCACGCTGGCGACGAACTCGATGGGGAAGACATGGGCGTCGATCGCGGTGATCGCACGGGCCAGGCGCACGATGGCGTTCTCGTCGTTGGGCACGGACCCGTGGCCGGCCCGGCCCGTCGCCCGCAGGCGACCCCAGATCAGGCCCTTCTCGGCGGTCTGGAGGACATAGGCGCGCACGTCCTCGCCCGTCTCCTTTTCCGGCAGGGTGATCGAGTAGCCGCCCACCTCGCTGATCGCCTCGCTCATCCCTGCGAAGATCTCCGGGTGGTGCTCGACGATCCACTCCGATCCCCAGATCCCGCGGTTCTCCTCGTCGGCGAAGAAGGCGAACAGCAGATCACGCGGAGGGACCTGGCCAGCGCGGGACAGGTGCCTCGCGAGCGCCAGGAGCATGCCGACCATGTCCTTCATGTCCACGGCGCCGCGACCGTAGATCATGCCGTCGCGGATCTCCGCCCCGAAGGGATCTGCTGACCAGTCCTCGGCGCGCGCAGGGACCACGTCGAGGTGGCCGTGCAGGATCAGGCCCCCGCGCTCGCGGTCCTCTCCCGGCAGGCGCACGAACACACTGGGCCGCCCCGGGGCGGATTCATGGACCTCCGGCGAGAGCCCCACCTCGCGCAACTTTCCCACCACGTAATCGGCCGCTTCGGTCTCGCCCTTGCCCCAGGTGGCCGGATCGTTGCCCCCGAAGTTGGTGGTGTCGATCCGGATCAGCTCGCGGGTGAACAGCACCGCTTCGTCCTGCAGCAGGCTGAGTTCATCGGCGCTCGGGTCGGCGATCGGCATGCGGGGTCCTCCTCGGGGTCGGGGTCCTCACCGTACTCGGCGCCGGTGCGCCCGGTCATCGGGGCCGACACCCTGAGACATGAGGACGAACGAGCACGGCGCGGGCGCTCCCCTCAGGGTGCGCCCGCGCCGTGCGGTGCGTCGATCAGGCCTGTGCGTCGTGCGCCTGGTCTCCTGCCGCTCGTTCCTCGCGGTGCGTCGATCAGGCCTGTGAGCCCTCGAGGTGGGCGCGGATGAACCACTGGAACTTCTCCAGTCCGCGGGTCTGCTCGACCAGGATGTCCTCGGTCATCGGATCGAGCTCGCCGGCCAGGGTGATGGCCTTGCGGTTCGAGGAGATGATGCCCGTGTAGACCTCGTCCAGGGCCTTCAGGTGCTCCTGCGTGTCCGCCTTGCCGGTGGTGTAGTCGGACCAGCTGCGCTCGGCGACGAGGCGGCCCGGGGTGCCGACGGGGGAGGCGCCGAGCTGGGCGATGCGCTCGGCGAGGTCGTCGGCGAATCCGCGCACCTCCGCGACCTCGGGGTCGAGCATCTCGTGGACGGCGATGAAGCGCGGCCCCGTGACGTTCCAGTGTGCGTGCTTGAGCGTCAGGTGCAGATCGTTCATGGCGTGGAGCCGGTCCTGCAGGGACTCCACGAGACGGAGGGAGTCGTCCGTGCCGAGTCCGGGAATGGTGTAAGCGAGGTCAGCCATGTCATCTCCTTGGTGTCGTGAGGTGCTCGTGTCGAGCATTGTTGTCCAGTTCAACGCGCAGCGGAAGGTGCATGTTCCTGCGCGCCCGGGCTGTCTGGTCACGCAGGTGAGCCTCACCTGCACTCTTGAGCGGAAGAGCGGGAGCGCGCCGGTCGACGTCGCGAGCCGAACGCGCTGTCGACCTCGCTGCGGCGCCTCGCGGTGGCCGTCCGTAGGATGGTCACCTGAACAGCCCATCCAGCAGGACTCGCAGGAGGTGCGCCCATGAAGCCGATCGCCACGATCCGAGGACGTCTGGCCTCGGTCCCCGCCACTGTGCGCCGCCGCGCCGAGAACTCGTCCGCGCGCTCGCGGGTGCTGGCCGACGCCCGGGCCATCTCCCCGGAGCTGCCCCGCGATGCCGACTCCGGACATCTGATCCGCGCCGCCCGCCGCATCGTGCGCCGCGCCGCGCAGGACGAATTCGCCCGGGAGGGTGTCTCCCAGGTGCGCCTGCCCGATGGTTGGGGGAGGGTCGAGCTGCGTCGCGCCGATGTGCCGGGAGACGCCAGCTTCCATGCCTTTGTCGAGGACATGCTGCTCGCTCTGGACATCGCCCCGAGCGTGCTCGAGCGGGACGACGCCGTGGCGCTGCTCTCGTCGCCGGCCTCGGCGGACGCTTACGGACTCTCGCCGGAAGTGGCGGCGGACCTGGCGTCCTACCTGTTGGGCAAGGCGCTCGAGCTCGACCCCGATCTCGGGGAGGGCGAGGAGTTCTTCGCGGAGCAGTCGACGCAGATCCGGCAGGATGTGCGGGCGACGCTCGTGCGGCAGGTGCGGGTGCCGCTCGAGTTGAAGGTGGCTCTGGATCGCCATGAGCGGATCGAGAGCGGACAGGCTCCGCCGACCGGTTTCGGCGGACCCGACATCTCCGGTTTCGCCTCGCAGAAGGGCGGTCCCGGCGACGAGGACGCCACCGACGAGGAGCGTCGCGGTTTCGTGGACAGGGCGCAGGCCGCCTTCGACTTCGCGCAGTCCGAGGCCGGCAGGACCGCCTTCAGCGTGCTGCGCAGCGGCGCGGAGAAGGCCTACGAGGCGTACGGGCATCGAGAGGGCGACGGGAAGACCCCGCGCACGGGGCCTCCCACGAAGCCCTGAGGGTCACGACGGATCGTCGGCCGACGGATCCGCGCTCTGCGCGGCCGATGGGCCGGCGAGGATCGTGTAGAGACCTCGGCGGGTCTCTTCGAGCAGGACGGCGGCCTGGCGCACCTGCTCGTCCGAGCCGGTGCGGGCCATCTCCCGCACGGCGCCGAGCAGACCGTGCGCGAGCTCTCGCAGATCGATGACCTCGTCGTCCGCTGACTGCGCGGCCGCGGGGAACGGATCCGCCCACGTGGACGAGTTCTCCTCGACGTGGGCATGGCCCGCCTCGGTGAGGCTCGCGAGCTTGCGCCCGCCGGACTTTTCGGTGATGACCAGGCCTTCGTCCTCGAGCTGCGAGATCGTGGGATAGATGGCTCCGGGGCTCGGACGCCAGCGGCTGCCGGTGCGCTCGGTGATCGTCTGCATCAGCTGGTAGCCGTGCATCGGCTCCTCGGCGAGCAGCAGCAGCACAGCGGTGCGGACGTCGCCGCGGGGTGCGCGGTGAGGTCCTCGACCTCGGCGATCGGGCCGCCGACGGCCCGGCCCGCCTCCAGGAGGATCACCTGGTGCCCGGCGCGCTGATGGCGACGGGCTGCGAGCAGGCCGGCGAGGCCCGCGCCGACGACGAGGGTGCGGTCGGTCATGCCCGTGCGGTGCCCTGCTCGTGCAGGAAGCTCACCAGATCGGTGAGCACCTGCGGGTCCGCGTCCGGCGGGACTCCGTGGCCGAGGTTGACCACGTGACCGCTGGCCGCCGACCCGGCGGCGAGCACCGCGCCGGCCTCGGCGAAGCGGACCTCCTCGGAGGTGAACAGCACCGCCGGATCGATGTTGCCCTGCACCGGGGTGCCGGCCGGGAGCAGGTCCAATGCCTGGTCCAGGCGCAGACGGTGGTCCACGCCCATGGCGGTGGCGCCGGCCCCGAGCATCGGGGCCAGCAGGTGCGCGGCACCCACCCCGAAGTGGATCCGTGGCACCGGGAGGTCCGCGACATGGGCGAGGGCGGCGGCCGAATGGGGCTGGACGGAGGAGACGTACATGTCCTCCGAGAGCGCACCGACCCATGAGTCGAACAGCTGCACGGCGGAGGCGCCGGCGAGCACCTGGGCACGCAGGAAACGGCCCGAGAGCTCGGCGACCCAGGCCGCCAGGCGCGCCCACACCTCGGGCTGGGAGCGCATGAGCGCACGGGTGCGCAGGTGATCGCGGCTGGGACCGCCCTCGACCATGTAGCTGGCCACGGTGAAGGGGGCCCCGGCGAAGCCGATCAGCGGGGTGGTGCCGAGCTCGGCGACCGTGAGGCCCACGGCCTCGCGGATCGGGGCGAGCGCTGCGTCGTAGACGTCGTCGAGCGGCGGCAGGGCGTCGACGTCGGCCTCGGTGCGGATCGGGTGGTCGAAGACCGGGCCCACGCCGGGCTTGATCTCCACGCCGAGGCCCGCGATGCGTGCGGGGACCACGATGTCGGAGAAGAAGATGCCGGCGTCCACCTGATGGCGGCGCACGGGCTGCACGGTGATCTCGGCGGCCATGTCGGGGCGCACGCACGAGTCGAGCATCGTGGTGCCCTCGCGCAGGGTGCGGTACTCCGGCAGGGAGCGTCCGGCCTGTCGCATGAACCACACGGTGGGAGTGTCTGCTCGCTCACCTCTGAGCTCCCTCAGGAGTGAGGAGTCGCCCACACCGCCCTCGGCGGAGAGGCTGCGAGCGGGGTGCCCGAGGGGCAGGGAAGTGCCCTCCGCGGCCGGATGCAGCGCATTGTCGGAAGTCTGGAACGGTGCCGCGGTGGGGGCGTCAGGAGTGCTGCCAACGTCCGGGCCTGCGGTGATCCCGGTTTCTGACACGCGTCGTGAACGATCTGACGCGATGTCGGCAAAATGTGGCTCTGACGTGCTGTTCTGTGTCATGACACTTCTATTGTGCACGTCCTCCCCGAGAGTCCAAACGTCCCGACGGTGCGGGCCGGGGCATGCCTAGACTGGCGACATGCTTGCTGCCCTCCGCGCCTCCCATGAACGCGTCGACCTCGACGTGCTGGACGCCCTCACCCGGGACGCGGACACCCTCCCGGCAGTCATCGAGGAGCTCCAGGCCGAGCGCACCGGCACCACCGGTGCCGCGCCGGTCGTGGCCGGCCAGGTCGTGGTGAGCACCTGCAACCGGCTCGAGGTCTACCTCGACACCGACAGCTTCCATGAGGGTGTCGACCTGGTGGTCAACGCGATCTCCCGCACCAGCGGGATCGAGCGCGACGTGGTCTCGCTGTGCTTCGACGCCGCGATGGACACCCCCGTGCCCCAGCATCTGTACGAGGTCACCTCGGGCCTGCGCTCGATCGTGCTCGGCGAGGCCGAGATCGCCGGCCAGGTGCGCCAGGCCTTCGAGGCCGCGCGCCGCGAGGGCCGCACCACCTCCATGCTCCACGACCTCTTCCAGCACGGCTTCCGCTGCGCGAAGCGGGTCGCCACGCAGGCTCCCGTCGGCGCCGCCGGCCGCTCCGGGGCGTCCGTCGCCGTGGACCGGGCCGGGATCGAGCTGGGCGGCTTCGAGGGCCGCACCGCGCTGATCGTCGGCACCGGCGCCTACGCGCGCCTCGGCCTCGCCGAGCTCACCCGGCGCGGCGTGACGGACCTGCGGGTGTTCTCCCCGTCGGGTCGGGCCGCGGGCTTCGCCGACCGCCACGGCGCCCAGCGCGTCGAGGCCGGCGAGCTCGACACCGCGCTTGCCGAGGCGGATCTCGTGCTGGCCTGCTCCGGGCGCGGCACCTCCCTGTTCCCCGAGCAGTTCCTCGGCGCGGGCCGCACCGTGGTGCTCGACCTCGCCCTGCACTCCGATCTCCACCCCCTGGTGCGCCACCTCAAGGGCATCACCGTGCTGGGCCTGGCGGACCTCCACGTGGGGGTCGAGGCGGCCGACGACCCGGCACTGGTCACCGCGCGCGGCATCGTCGCGGAGAACGTCGAGGCGTTCCGCACCCAGCAGGAGGTGCGCCGGATCGACCCGGCGATGGCCGCGCTGCGCCGCGAGGTGGCCGACGCGGCCGACGACGAGGTGGACCGTCTGCGCCGCGACGTCTCCGGCGAGACCGCCGAGGTGCTCGAGCGCAGCGTGCGCAGGATCCTCGCGAAGGTCATGCACCAGCCCGCCGAGCGCGCCCGCCACCTCGCCGAGACCGGCTTCGCCGACGCCTATGTCGAGGCCTTCCACACCATCTTCGGGATCGACATCTCCACCGGTCACGCCGCCGGCCCCCAGGAGGACGACGCCGAGGCCGCGGCCGCCGGCTGGATGCGGGTGGACCGCACCGTGCCCTCGCAGCCGGGCACCGCGATGGCGGCGGGCGTGGACGCCATGACGGCCAATGCGCTGCGGAGCGTCCAGCAGGGCCCGGCCCAGGTCTCCGCGGCG